>CAJUSO010000001.1 GCA_910588965.1 uncultured Lachnospiraceae bacterium
CGCGCGACCTTGCCAAGGTCGAGACCGCGGGTTCGAGCCCCGTCTATCGCTCTTCTCATTAGGAGCCATAATCATTGGATTATGGCTCATTTTTTTATTTCATAGGAAGTGCGTCTTATGAAATAAAAACGCTCCGCGAAGGTTGCACTGCGGCGGGAAGGAACCATGTTGGGGGTGCGCACCCGCACACTAGGTAAACGATTGCTCCGCAATTGTGCTCGGCCCGTCAAAGCGTGCAACCCCCTCAATCTTGAGGGGGTTATCCGCTTTGTTCTTTTATCGGAAAAGCCGTGTTGCAGAAAAGCATGAAAGCCCATGGCCTTCTTAGTGGAAGAGGCCTGCTTATGCGTCTTCCTTTTTTGACATTACGCTCATATAGGCCGGGCGGATAATCTTGCCCATTCCAATCAGTTCCTCCATCCGATGGGCGCTCCAGCCCACAATCCTGGCAATTGCAAAAATGGACGTATACAGTTCTTGGGGGATTCCCAGCATGTCATAGACAAACCCGCTGTAGAAATCCACATTTGGGCTGACCCCTTTGAAGATATGGCGTTTCTGGGCAATCAGCTTGGGCGCCAGCTCTTCGATGCTATTGTACAGGAACATGTCCTCTTGACGCTGTTTGGCCACAGCCAGACGTTCCACGTATTTTTTAAATACGCGTTCCCTGGGGTCGGAGAGGGAATAGACGGCATGCCCCATCCCGTAAATCAGCCCTTTGTGGTCAAAGGCTTCACCTGCCAGGATCTTAGCTAAATATGCTTCTATTTCTTCTTTGTCATGGATATCCCGGATGTGCTCCCGGATATTTTCCATCATTTCCATTACCTTGATGTTGGCGCCGCCGTGCTTTGGCCCTTTCAGGGAGGACATGGCTGCTGCTATGGAGGAATAGGTATCGGATCCGGAGGAAGTTACGACCCTGGTGGTAAAGGTTGAGTTATTCCCGCCGCCGTGCTCCATGTGCAGTACCAGTGCAACATCCAGCACCTTAGCCTCCAGCTTGCTGTAATTACGGCCGGGGCGCAGCATCATCAAAAGGTTTTCGGCCGTGGACAATAGGGGTTCCGGCCGGTGGATATACATGCTGTCGTCATTTTCATAATGGTTGTAGGCATGGTAAGCGTATACGGCCAGCATAGGGAAGATGCTGATTAGCTCGATGCATTGCCGGAGGCTGTTTGGGATGACATCCGGGGAACTTATCTGGCTGTCGTAGGATGCCAGCGTTAAGATGCTCCTGGTCATGGAATTCATGATATCCTTGGTAGGCGCTTTCATAATCACGTCCCGGGTAAAATTCGTGGGAAGGGTCCGGCTTTGGGCCATAATCTTGCAGAAATCCTGCAGTTCCCTCTCTGTAGGCATCTCCCCAAACAGCAGAAGGTACGCCGTCTTTTCAAACCCAAACCCATCTTCCCTCACTTGCCGTACCAGGTTCTGCACATTATAGCCCCGATACCAGAGCTGCCCGTCACAGGGGGATTTCACGCCGTCTACTTCCTGGAAGGAGACAATCTTTGAAATATTTGTAAGGCCTGTTAGGACGCCTTTGCCGTTCTGGTCACGCAATCCCCGGTTGACCCCATATTCTTCAAACAGGCTGTCGGAAATGCTGTCATTCTTCCGGCAGAGCGGTTCTTGCTTTACCGCATAATCCATCAATTCATTTTCGTTACGCATGATAACTGCCTCCTTTCTTATTCTTGGGCTCTTGAGGGTAACCCTTTCTGCAGGATGTGCCCTCAGAATGTTTAATTTTAAACTATTTTACCATAAATGCAGGGAAATTCCAATAGGTTTTAGAGTAATTTAAGGATTGTATCGGGATCTTCCAAGGCATTACGGATATTTGCATGGACTTTCCTGGAAACTTTGCGTAGGGCTTCCCGCTCTTCCTGGGTCACATCCTGCAGGATAATGTCGTACATGTTTTTACGTAGCAGGATAATGCGTTCCACAAGGGCGACTGCCTGGCCTGTCAGCAGGAGGTGGATGCACCTGCGGTCTGCGGTGTCTTGCACGACCTGGAGGAAGCCTTGCTTGGACAGGCGGTCCACGGATTGGGAAATGTGGCCTTTATTGAATAAATCCAAGTTGCTGATATCTTTGGGGGTATTGTGCTCCCCTGATTTGTGGAGGAAAAACAAGATGTCAATGTCAATCTTCCGCAGGCGGTGCGCTTCCCACAGGGTTTCAATTTTGCGGTTATATAGTTTTTGGAATTGTGTACCCTGCAGCAGGCTCTCAATCATCCAGTCCATTGGGTTCACCTCATAGTTTAAATTTAAACAAAGTATACTGCCTTTGGGGAAGAAAATCAAGTGGGAAATTATCCTAAATGAGGCTTGGGGACCCCATTGTGCAAAAATCCTGCCCCTTTTGGTATGTATCCGGGCATTAATGGCAAAAATAGGGTTATGGTATGTGGCAGGCATTGTACGATGGAGCCTGTTATTTTTGGATGGTGTACTGGTATACGGGCCATTTGGCAACGCGGCGGATCCCTTGCCGGAAGTTACCTGCCGTGTTGGGGTTCTTGGCTGTATATGAGGGATGAATGGAGGGACATTATGAAGACATTTCAGCAGTTATATTGGGATATCCTAAAACAGGAGACTGGCCAAGGGAGGGTGCTGGCAGGGGAATACAGGCCCTACCATATGGACTGCCTGCTGCACCCGGAGCGGTATGCGCCGGTTGTGTTTGCAGAGGACTGCGAACAATGCGCCTATGACCAGGCCTGTAGGAACAGCTGCATCTTTGATGCATTTGAAGAGGATGAAGGTGGGAAGATCCGTATCAATAAAGAAAAATGCGTGGGCTGCGGGGCCTGCGTGGATGCCTGCAGGCTGGAAAAGCTGGCGGCAAACAAGGATGCCGTCCCGGTGCTGCAGGCTGTGAGGAAAACAGGGCAGGATGTGTATGCGTTGATTGCCCCGGCGTTCCTGGGGCAGTTTGGGGCAGAGGTCACCACAGGGAAGCTGCGGGCGGCGTTTAAGGCAATGGGGTTCCAGGGGATGATAGAGGTGGCAGTATTTGCGGATATCCTGACCCTGAAGGAAGCGCTGGAATTTGACGCTAATATTAAGGATGAGAAGGATTACCAGCTTACCAGCTGCTGCTGCCCGGTGTGGATTGCCATGATACGCAAGGTATACCAGGAACTGATGCCCCATGTCCCAGGGGCGGTGTCGCCGATGATTGCAGCAGGCAGGGTTGTGAAGAAGCTGCACCCCGGCGCAATGACAGTCTTTGTGGGGCCTTGCATGGCCAAGAAGAAGGAGGCCAGGGAGCCGGATATTGCGGACGCCATTGACTATGTGCTTACGTTCCAGGAAGTGCAGGATATGTTTGAGGCGGCGGATATCCACCCGGAACTTTTGGGGGAGGATGAGAAGGAGCATTCCTCCCGGGCAGGGCGGATTTATGCCAGGACAGGCGGGGTCAGCGAGGCCGTGAAGGAAACGGTGCAGCAGCTCCATCCAAACCGCCCCATCGAAGTGAAGGCAGAACAGGCGGACGGGGTGCCGGCTTGCCGCGCTATGATTGAGAAATTAAAAAAAGGGGAGGTAAAAGCGAATTTTTATGAAGGGATGGGATGCCGGGGCGGATGTGTCGGCGGGCCGAAAAGCATTATCGGAAAGGAGGAAGGGGCTGCCAATGTGGGGCGTTATGCGGATAAGGCAGAATACCGTACTCCGCTGGACAATCCGTTTGTCTTGGAATTGCTGGAACGGCTGGGGTTCCATACAATAGAAGGGTTTCTGGAAGAAAGCGATATTTTGGTCAGGGATTTTAGCTGACAGGCGCTGAAGCGGTGCGCCGCAGACAAAGAATCCTGCTTTGCAGGATTCTTTGTTTTGTAAATCCAGAGATGGGATACAATAGGATGCTAAGGCAAAAAGGCAGCATGGTTACAAAAGGTAAAAAGGATGTGTTATTAAAGTTGGTAATATTGCAATGATTTTAAAAGAATCGGACGTAATAATTAGATAAAATAGCAATAAAAAGCATGCGGACATTTACGGAAATTAGTATTTTGTTTATAATATTAAAAACTTAAGTATGATTTCCAAAAAGGAGGGGGATGTCTATGAAACGGATTTGGAATCTATGTGTCCTTTGGGCAGTATGTTCCTTCCTGTCAGGCTGTGGGAGCCCAGGCAGGATGCAGCAGGCTGAGGTTGTCCCGCAAGAATACAAAGCGCAAAACATAGGAGCCCTACAGGAAGTGCAGGGTATCCAGACGGATTGGGATGCGGAGGCTGAGAGTGCAAGGAAGGACAGGGAGGCTCTTTCAGATGTAGAAGAACCCATTCCTAAGCCAGAAGATGGTGATGGGAGTAAATATCATGCAGAGTTCTTGGGGAATGATAGCAGCAAAATTACATCATGCGTCCTATATCACAATGGGAAAAAAGAGGCTTTGGATGTATCAACGGCAAAGGGGAAGTATCTTATCCAGATGCTGTCTGGGTATTTTAGGGATTGGGAGTGCGGTTATTCTGCTTTTGCTGGCGGCATGGGGATAGATTGGCTGGAAGAGGTCTCAAAGGAGGAGCTGGAGAATTATTATATCAAGCTTCAGATAGAGGATTCTGCTCCAATCACGTTTCATGAGATTTCTCCTGGATTTGAAAACATGCATTTAGCCAAGGGATATGATACCGTAATTATTGAGGCTAATTTTGATATCGGTGTCTTGGTGCTGTTTTGGAATCGGGATGGAGATGATGTATTTTGGGGGGATGCGCCAAATATTAGGAAGATAGAGGAAGATTTCCGGGAGAAATATCAGGAATGGGAAACGATTACGGATTGGGACCGGGCATTTGAGGAACTGCAGGCGGCCCAGGCGTTAAAAGAATAAGGGGCAGGGAAATGCCAGAATCACTGGTACGCAGGGATTCTGGCATTTGTTCATTCCAGACAGGGGTCTGTTAGATAACCTTTCTCCCATTCAGAGAGCCGCTGGTAATCATACATTTCAACCCTGATATTGCCATTTGGAAACGGAAGGATGGAGATACAAAAACAATTCGTAAAATAGCTGTCTATCTATTTCAGTGGTAATGACAGATACATTTCCCCTCGGCCTCCTTTGATATAATGGTTTCTATTTTCCATACATTTTTAGATTTTCAATCAATTTCCATAAATTACATCCTATGCTATCCACCAATTCATTCTCATCATCAGGGAACTTTTTTGCCTGGATGACCGCTTTATCAATATAAGGCAAATACTTTTTGGCAAAATTAATACCGCTTTTTCCGTGATGTGCTCTATCTGATACTTCTTTACTTACAAAAGTATGTTGATTCGAAACCGTCTTATTTTCTTTAATTTTATCTAACTGATTACCAAATTCCATTTCTATATCAGCTAAATGCATAAGCAACCAGAACTCAAAGCAAGGATTCGCAATATAACATTTATATCCATTATCTTTACAATATTTAATACATTCAAGCATATTAAATTCTGAATGTGTATCCTTATCTCTGTCGATGAATACGGCAAACTCATCTAGCTCATCATTATATTTCCTTAAATATTTTCGATAATTGATATCATAGCCTATCTTCTTCAATTCAGTAACAAACAAATTTCTCTGTTTCTTTGGTAATTTATCAGAATCTTCTAGGAATTGTTTTATAAAATCTAGTGAAAATTGTTCCTTAAATTGATTTGATACTTCTTGTAAAATATCATCTTCGTTTTGTTCCCTAAGCCTAATATATTCTTCTAATAACTCTATTACCTGCTGGGGTGTACTTTTCGTATCTTTCTTTCCCCTACGCAGGACTTCTACATCAACTTTTGCATTAATGCCTATTTTTACTCTGTTTTTTGATAAGCCGTCGAAGTATTCTTTTTCTGTCTCATTTCCCTCTACGGATAGGAATACCCTTTTTTCCGGAATAATTTTTTGGGTCTCATCTTCCCGGTCATATACCGTTGATGTTAACCTATAACGATTACGCATGTATATCCTCCAACATCCCATCATCAAATACCGGTATAGCATCATAACGTCCCAGTAAATATTCTTTGTCTATTTTCTTATCGTAGCGTTCCTTGTAGCGGTTTAATGAATATAAAGTTGAGCTATGATTTCCTCCTCTTTTTACAAACCAAATTTCATCTTGCCTGACCAGATCCAAATCAAGTAAGTTAGAATCATGTGTTGTTACAATTATTTGGCTCGTATCATCTTCTGTCAATTGATAAAACAGTTCCAGAAATTTCCGGGTAAGATTCGTATGAAGGCTTCTGTCAATTTCATCAATAAAAATAACCCTATTTCCATTGTGCTCATAAAATAAGGGGATAAGGTCAAATAACCTTTGTGTTCCATCAGATTCATCTAAATATTCAAAAAGCTCCTGCATGTTACCATGGTTTTGCATCATTTTTGTCGTAATAATATTCCCTTCGTCATCTTTACTCAAAGAGTATACCTGACTACTTACCTTGAACATTACAGGATCATCCCCTATATCATTCGAAATTCTGGCTTTTAATTTTTCAGCGTCTTCCTTCGGGATACCTTCAAAAATTTTATCAAACTCCATTTGTCCTAGCTTTGATTCCACAGATTCAATACCAGTATCAAAATATTTTAGGAGTTTTGAAAAAACATTTCTGAGCTGCTCATCTTCAACCATCTGGTTTAAACCACTATATTGACTGGTCGGAAATATGATTATCATGCTTTGAAACCAAATAAAAACATCTAGAATTTCAGAAAAGACTCCTTGCCTGCCGTTGCTTCTTTCAGCTATATCACTTAAAATGGTTTTTTTCTTCATAGACTCAGATATATTTTCACCAAAATCGCCCAAATAAATTTCCCATCTCATTTTTTCTTCAGCATCTTTAATTTTAATTTCACTTTCAGTAAGATTTATGCCATTATCGTCAATATTCCTATTAAAAATATAAGTCTCTGTTCCACTTTTCTCTATACGAATCAACCATTCTGAAAGAATTTCTTTTTCTGCATAGGATATCGCAATCCCATAAGAATATTCCTTCCCCGTATGTGTTATCAGCCTGTACTCAAAAACCCCTGGTGTCTTATAACACTCACCAGATATTCTAAAATATTTTTTGTTTAAATCAACCTCTCCCAAGCCGTCTAATATAATATCTCTTGAAAAATCAATCGCTTTCACTAAATTACTCTTTCCACTAGCATTAGCGCCATAGATAAGTCCTGTTTTTAATATTTTCTTTCCATTGCCATTTAAGATGTGTTCCTTATGCCTTGCCACCTTAGATGCTGCCATTGACATTGTTTGCGCAGTTTTGAATGACAAATAATTACTGACTGAAAAGCCTATAAACATCTCTTTCTACTCTCTTTCAACTATTTTATTCTATTCATACTATCCATTGTATTGTGATTATTTCTCTTTTGTCAATAGGATTATAGGTATTTTATGGGTATTTTGATTTGTATCAGAGTTTTTTTCTCGTATTTTCTCTTAACAACAACGATACTATGTGTTATTTTTCACTCACGGGAGTATTAGCACTCATTTTAGCCAAGTGCTAATAAAGGTAAAAAGATGGCCTTTCAGCCATCTTTCAAATTGAATCTGCATTGTGCAAATTCAACGAAACACTTAAATCTTATCATATAAATGCAGAGAGTTCAACAGTTTTGCATCGCATTTAAGTGATTTACCTTTTCCAGTTTATGGAAGCGGGCTTGCCCGCTTTGTTCTGTCAAATGATAGGAAAAATTTTTTATTTCCGCCGATTTCCCCACAATTTGCCCAGAAATTCCCCTTCTTCCACCTGAAAAGTTGTTAATTTTATTAAAAAAATCGCAAAAATCTCTTGTATTTCCGTCCGCAGAAGTTTAAAATAGAAGGTAAATTGCGGGTAATATGTCCGTGGTTTCAAAAGTATTACAAATTTATATATCATAGGGAGGTTTAACATGAAATTATCAAGAAATTACAAGTTTTGGTTCTGCACAGGATCCCAGGATTTATATGGGGATGAGTGCCTGAGGAACGTAGCGGAGCATTCCAGGATTATCGTGGAGAAGCTGAACGCATCCGGCGTCTTGCCTTTTGAGGTAGTTCTGAAGCCCACGCTGATTACAAATGAATTGATCCGTAAGACCTTCAATGAGGCAAATATTGATGAGGATTGCGCCGGCGTAATCGTATGGTGCCATACCTTCTCCCCAGCAAAATCCTGGATTTTAGGCCTGCAGGAGTATAGGAAGCCATTGCTTCATTTACATACCCAGTTTAATGAGGAAATCCCGTATGATACGATTGATATGGATTTTATGAATGAGAACCAGTCCGCACACGGCGACCG
The DNA here is from genome assembly GCA_910588965.1 of uncultured Lachnospiraceae bacterium. Classification (GTDB taxonomy): domain Bacteria; phylum Bacillota; class Clostridia; order Lachnospirales; family Lachnospiraceae; genus Petralouisia. The sequence continues at coordinate 8,353 of CAJUSO010000001.1, forward strand.
TGAATGGGGCCATATGGTTACCCGCATGGGCATTGAGCGCAAAGTAGTAGTGGGGCATTGGACCAGCGCTGCCGTACAGGGGAAAATTGCTTCCTGGATGCGTACTGCTATCGGTATCGTAGAGAGCAGCCATGTACGCGTGATGCGTGTGGCGGACAACATGAGGAACGTGGCCGTGACCGAAGGCGACAAGGTAGAGGCACAGCTGAAGTTCGGCTGGGAAGTAGACGCTTACCCGGTAAATGAAATTGCTGACTGCGTTGGTTCTGTTTCTGAATCTGATACAAACGCATTGGTGGATGAATATTATGATAAATATGAAATCCTCTTAGAGGGCAGGGACGCAGAGGAATTCAAGCGCCATGTGGCCGTACAGGCACAGATTGAGATTGGGTTTGAGCGTTTCTTAGAGGAGAAGAACTACCAGGCTATCGTAACCCATTTCGGCGACTTGGGCGCATTGAAGCAGCTTCCGGGCCTTGCTATCCAGAGGCTGATGGAAAAAGGCTATGGCTTCGGCGCAGAAGGCGACTGGAAGGTAGCAGCCATGGTGCGTATTATGAAATTAATGTCCGCAGGCATGAAGGATGCAAAGGGCACCTCCATGTTAGAGGATTATACTTATAATTTAGTTCCTGGCAAGGAAGGCATCCTCCAGGCGCATATGCTGGAAATCTGCCCGACCATCGCAGAAGGCCCAATCAGCATTAAGTGCCAGCCTCTTTCCATGGGCGATAGGGAAGATCCAGCCCGCCTGGTATTTACGTCCAAGGAAGGCCCTGGCATTGCCGCTTCTTTGATTGACTTAGGCAACAGGTTCCGCCTGATTATCAATTCCGTAGACTGCAAGAAGGTAGGGAAGCCTATGCCGAAGCTTCCGGTTGCTACTGCGTTCTGGACACCGAAGCCAGACTTCGCAACAGGCTGTGAAGCATGGATTTTGGCCGGCGGCGCACACCATACCGCATTTTCCTATGATATTACAGCTGAGCAGATGGGCGACTGGGCAGCCGCTATGGGCATTGAGGCTGTATTTATTGATGAAAATACCGATATCCGCAGCTTCAAGAAGGATTTGATGTTAGGGAATGTAGTATTCGGCAGGTAATCTGGCTTCACAGTATCCGGGCGCGGTATCCAGAAAGAGAGGGAATGTTATGAGATTTTTTATAGACACAGCAAATGTGGATGATATCCGCAAAGCGAATGATATGGGTGTTATCTGCGGCGTAACGACGAACCCTTCTTTGATTGCGAAGGAAGGCAGGGACTTTAATGATGTAATCAAAGAAATTACCACGATTGTGGACGGGCCAATCAGCGGTGAGGTTAAGGCCACTACCACGGATGCGGACACCATGGTGAAGGAAGGGCGCGAGATTGCAGCCATCCATCCCAATATGATTGTGAAAATCCCTATGACAGTGGAGGGCTTGAAGGCAGTCAAGGTATTGGCGGCCGAGGGCATCAAGACGAATGTGACGCTGATTTTCACGGCGAACCAGGCTTTGCTGGCAGCAAGGGCAGGGGCTACTTATGTATCTCCGTTCCTGGGGCGTCTGGACGACATCAACCAGGTAGGCACCAGCCTGATTGAAGATATTGCAGATATCTTTGCCAATTATGACCTGGATACCGAGATTATTGCGGCAAGCGTGCGCAACCCGGTCCACGTGACAGAATGTGCCTTGGCCGGGGCGGATATCGCGACTGTGCCATACAGCGTGATTGAGCAGATGACCAAGCACCCGCTGACCGATATCGGCATTGAGAAATTCAAGAAGGACTATCTGGCGGTATTTGGCGGGTAAGCTGTAAGAGTAAGATAGATTAGATGGCGATTAGCAAAAGGAGACATTTTAAATGGAAAACTTAGAACTTCAGAAAACAGCCAATGAAATCCGCAAGGGCATCGTGACTGCTGTCCATGCGGCAAAGGCAGGGCATCCCGGCGGTTCCCTTTCCGCTACGGAGGCATTTACTTATTTGTATTTTGAGGAAATGGATATAGATCCCAAGGATCCCAAGAAGCCGGGCCGTGACCGTTTCGTACTGTCGAAAGGGCATACAGCCCCAGGCCTTTATTCCACCCTTGCCAACCGTGGGTTTTTCCCGGTGGAGGATTTAAAGACATTGCGCCAGATTGGCTCCCATCTGCAGGGGCATCCCTGTATCCAGCACACGCCGGGCATTGATATGTCCAGCGGCTCCCTGGGCCAGGGGATTTCCACGGCCGTGGGCATGGCATTGTCAGCCAAATTAAGCAATGACAGCTACCGTGTATACACCCTCCTGGGCGACGGTGAAATCCAGGAAGGACAGGTATGGGAAGCTTCTATGTTTGCAGGCCACCGCAAGCTGGACAACCTGGTAGTGATTGTGGACAACAACGGGCTGCAGATTGACGGCAGGATTGAAGATGTATGCTCCCCTTATCCAATCGCAGACAAATTCCGGGCCTTTAATTTCCACGTAGTTGAAGTGGAGGACGGCAATGATTTTGACCAGCTGCGGGCAGCCTTCCAAGAGGCGAGAACGACCAAGGGGATGCCTACAGCAATCGTGATGAAGACCTTAAAGGGCAAGGGCGTATCCTATATGGAAGGCAAAGCCGGATGGCATGGGAAAGCCCCCAATGATGAAGAGTACGCGATCGCAATGGAAGAATTAGAGAAAGCAGGTGAAGCATTATGCCAGAAGTAAAGAAAATCGCAACCAGAGACAGCTATGGCAACGCATTGGTAGAGCTGGGAAAAGAACATGAGAATCTGGTAGTGCTGGATGCAGACCTTGCGGCAGCGACCAAGACAGGCGTGTTTCAGAAGGAATTTCCAGAAAGGCACATTGACTGCGGCATCGCAGAGTGCAATATGATGGGCATCGCAGCAGGCATCGCCACCACAGGGAAGGTGCCCTTTGTAAGCTCTTTTGCCATGTTTGCAGCAGGCAGGGCTTTTGAGCAGGTAAGGAATTCGGTAGGGTATCCCCACTTGAATGTGAAGATTGGCGCAACCCATGCAGGGATTTCTGTTGGGGAGGACGGCGCGTCCCACCAGTGTAACGAGGATATCGCATTGATGCGCACCATCCCGGGCATGACTGTAATTAACCCATCCGACGACGTAGAGGCAAAGGCAGCCGTTAAGGCAGCATATGAAATGGAAGGCCCGGTGTATCTGAGGTTCGGGCGTTTGGCTGTCCCAGTCATCAATGACAGGGAAGGCTATAAATTTGAAATAGGCAAGGGCGTGCTCCTAAAGGAAGGCACAGATGTCACGATTGTGGCGACTGGCCTGTGCGTAGGGGCGTCCTTAGAGGCAGCAGAAAAGCTGGAGGCAGATGGGATTCACGTAGAGGTAATCAATATCCATACCATCAAGCCTTTGGATGAGGATATCATCTTAAATTCTGCGAAAAAGACAGGTAAAGTAGTGACTGCTGAAGAGCATTCCATCATCGGCGGCCTGGGGAGCGCAGTATGCGACTGCCTGAGCGCAAAAGCGCCCACCCCGGTATGCAAGATTGGCGTAAACGATACTTACGGAGAGTCCGGCCCTGCAGGAAAGCTTCTGGAGAAATATGGGCTTGACGCACAGGGGATTTACGAGAAGGTAAAAGGGTTCGTGAAGGCTTAAGCCAGGAACGCAGGATGATGGCTAAACGTACGCATTTTATGGGAAGGTTAAGCCGCTGCAGGCATAGGGTCCGGCATGCAGGAAAGGGATGCAAAGGGGGTTTGCAGATAGATGCATGGGGAAGCCTTGGGCCTGCAGCAGCAAGATAGGAGGCGTGTCCTGTTTCATTTCAGAGCAATGGCTTTTATGGCTGCGCCACTGGTTTGGGCGGGCTGGAATGGAGGCAGGGCGCGCTTTTGGGTTTTTATGGCAAATGGAGGAAAGGAGATTTTTCACTTATGGAAAAGAGCCATATCATAGAAGATATTAAGAATGGGAAGACTGCCCTGGGCATAGAGTTTGGCTCCACCAGGATTAAGGCAGTCCTGGTAGGGAGCGATAATACGCCGATTGCTTCCGGCGCCCATGACTGGGAGAACCAGTTAAAGGACCATATCTGGACCTACAGCCTGGACGCCATCTGGAATGGCCTTCAGGACTGCTACCAGAAGATGGCAGAGGATGTTAAGGCACAGTATGGGGTTGTGCTGACGGAGGTTGGGGCTCTGGGCTTTAGTGCAATGATGCATGGCTATATGGCGTTCAACAAAGAAAATGAGCTGCTGGTGCCCTTCCGTACCTGGCGCAATACCATTACGGAAGAAGCTTCTAAGAAGCTGACGGAGGTGTTCCAGTACAATATCCCGCAGAGATGGAGCATTGCCCATTTATATCAGGCAATCCTTAACAAAGAGGAGCATGTAAGCGATGTGGCATATTTCACCACCCTGGCAGGCTATGTGCACTGGAAGCTGACCGGGCAGCAGGTCCTGGGCGTAGGCGAGGCTTCGGGTATGTTCCCCATCGACATTGCCACTGGGGATTTTGACCAGAAGATGGTTGGCCAGTTCAACGATCTGGTTGCAGGGGAAGGTTTCTCCTGGAAATTAGGGGATATTATGCCGAAGGTGCTGAATGCGGGGGACAGCGCAGGTACATTGACAGAGGAAGGCGCTAAGCTTTTGGATCCCACAGGAAGCCTTAAGGCAGGCATACCGTTATGCCCGCCGGAAGGCGACGCAGGCACGGGCATGGTGGCTACCAAGAGCGTGGCGCAGCGTACCGGGAATGTTTCTGCCGGTACTTCCGTATTTGCTATGGCAGTGTTGGAAGATAACCTTAAGAAAGTGCATCCGGAAATCGACATGGTAACTACGCCGGACGGCAGCCTGGTGGCGATGGTACACTGCAACAACTGTACCTCCGACCTGAATGCATGGGTGAACCTCTTCAAGGAATTTGCAGAGAGCTTCGGCGTAGAAGTGGATATGACGAAGCTGTTCTCGGTGCTGTACAATAAGGCATTGGAAGGCGACGACGACTGCGGCGGGCTGCTGGCATATAATTATTTCTCAGGGGAGCATATTACAGGCTTCGAGGAAGGCCGTCCATTGTTCGTGCGCACGCCGGACAGCAAGTTTAACCTGGCTAATTTCATGCGGGTACACCTGTTTACTGCCCTTGGCGCATTGAAGACGGGGCTGGATATCCTGCTGAAAGAAGAAGACGTCCAATTGGATGAGCTGATGGGCCACGGCGGCCTGTTCAAGACCAAGGGCGTTGGCCAGAAGGTAATGGCAGCAGCTGTAAACGTGCCTGTTTCTGTGATGGAGACAGCTGGGGAGGGCGGTGCATGGGGGATTGCCCTGCTGGCTTCCTATATGGTAAATAAAGCTGAGGGCGAAAGCCTGTCCCATTACCTGGATGAAAAAGTATTTGCAGGCCAGGAAAGCGTTACCCTGCAGCCGGAAGCTAAGGATGTGGCAGGCTTTGACGTGTTTATCAAGCGTTACAGCGAAGGCCTTCCGATTGAGCGCGCAGCAGTTGACAGCCTGAAATAGCATTAGAAGGCATCAATACATAGAAATGTAAGAAAGGGATTATCATGTTAGAGGAACTGAAAAAAGCAGTCTATGAAGCAAATATGGATTTGCCCCGTTATGGCCTGGTAACCTTTACTTGGGGGAATGTCAGCGGCATTGACCGTGAGAAGGGGCTGTTTGTCATTAAGCCAAGCGGTGTGGATTATGAGAAATTAAAGCCAGAGGATATGGTAGTCATGGATTTGGAGGGCAATAAGGTAGAGGGCAGGTACAACCCTTCTTCTGACACAGCCACCCATCTGGAACTGTACAAAGCCTTCCCGGAAATCGGCGGCGTGGTACACACCCATTCTTCCTATGCCACAAGCTGGGCACAGGCAGGCAGGAGCATCCCCTGCTATGGGACGACCCACGCGGATTATATGTATGGGGAAATCCCTTGCGTGCGCTGCCTGAACAAGGAAGAAATTGACGGCGCGTACGAAGAGAACACAGGGCATTTGATTGTAGGTTCTTTCCAGGAAATGGGCAAGGATGTGATGGCAGTGCCGGCTGTGCTGTGCAAAAACCACGGCCCCTTCGCTTGGGGCAAGGACGCCCATGAGGCAGTGCATAATGCAGTGGTATTGGAGGAAGTGGCCAAGATGGCATACCGGGCAAAGACCATCAATCCGCGTATCCAGCCTGCGCCCCAGGAGCTGCAGGATAAGCACTATTACCGGAAGCATGGGGCAAATGCTTACTATGGGCAGAAGGAAGAGTAAGGCCATGCATGGAAGCTGCGGCTATCCCGTATATTAATATATAAAGGTTATTTAAGGGTATTTCCCAGAAAGCATCCTGTTAAGGGAGGAAGGTATGGGGGATACCCTTATTTCCGCGAGCAATGAGCCAAGCAGCCACGCTCGCGCGGATATTTGGCGAATGCCGCGGGGTATTTGACGAAATGATGGAAGCTATCTGGCATCTATGGTAGGATCCGTCCATGGCGTCACCGGATGGTTCTAGCAATTCAGCGGTTAAATGGGATGGGGGATGGCAGGAATAAGGAGGGAATGCTATGGTGATAGAAGAATATACAGAAGAGATTGTGTCAATTGCAAAAAGGGAGAATAATACCAAAAGGGCATACCTGGTGGTGAACCGCCTCCAGGGGAAGCATATACCGGTGGAGCCTTCCAAGCCTATGGGAATGTTCCATGCATTAGCACAAAAAGTCAAAGCGGCGTATCAGGGGCAGGCGCTTTTGGCAGTAGGTTTTGCGGAGACCGCTACGGCTATCGGGGCTGCGGTTGCGGCAGAATTGGGGGTTCCTTATATACAGACTACCAGGGAGGCCGTCCCTGGGGTGGAATACCTGTATTTTTCAGAGGCCCATAGCCATGCGGCTGAGCAGAAATTAATGAAAGATGATTTGGATCAGATGATTGGCGGGATTGGGCGTATCGTTTTTATCGAGGATGAGGTGACGACAGGGAATACTATTCTGAATATTATAGGGCTGCTGAGGAAGCATTATGGAAACCAAATCCGTTTTTCTGTGGCTTCGCTTTTAAACGGGATGGATGAAGAGGCCATGGGAAGGTATCTTGTGCAGCAGATTGACGCCCTGTATTTGGTAAAGACGGACCACAGCCATTATGGAAAAGTGGCAGGGCAGTCTGCAGGGGATGGGGTTTATCATAAGCCTTCTAAGGTGCAAGGGAGAGGCGATGGGGCAGCCTGCCCCAGTGGGAGAGGTCTTTGCCAGGCGGATGCCGGGCAGCTTCAGGAAATAAGGATCCCAGGCGCCCAGAATGCCAGGCGGATGGTGCAGGGCGCCGCTTACCAAGCTGCCTGCCAGGCTCTTTGGGAAAAGGTACAGGAAGCTGTGCCCTTTGAAGCGGCGCAGGACATCCTGGTATTGGGGACGGAAGAATTTATGTACCCGCCATTATTTGTAGCGCATCAGCTGCAGCTGCTGGGGCATAAGGTGAAATGCCATGCCACGACCAGAAGCCCGATTGCTGTCAGCAAGGAAAAGGATTACCCGCTGCATGAGCGTTATGAACTGGCAAGCCTATATGATGGGAGCCGGGTTACTTTTGTCTATGATTTGGCGCAATATAGCCTTGTTCTTATCCTTACGGACGCCCCCTGCCAGGAAAACAGGGAGGGCAGCATAAGTGCAGGGCTTGTTTCCCTGCAGGATGCCCTTTGTTCCTGTGGGAACCAGAATATTTATTGTATTAGGTGGTGTGAAACATGAGAAGTTCTTATCTGGAAAAGGATGTTATTTTTCTGCTGAAGGATATCACAGGCCTGGTGGAGCCCCAGCCCACAGAGGAACGGGAAAAGTCCATCCAGGCGGGGAGGCATTATTGTGAAATGCTGCCGATAGAGTATGTCCCAAGCGAGAAATATATGGAAGTATACCAGGAAGCGTTGGCACATTATGCAAAGCCTACCGCCCAGGCAATCGGGATCCTGGCGGATAAGGTGGTGGGGAAGAAAGGCAGCAGGGTTGTCCTGGTGTCCCTGGCCAGGGCAGGCACGCCGGTTGGGATCCTCTTAAAACATTATATCCAGAAAAAATACCAGATAGAGGCGCCCCATTATTCGATATCCATCATCCGGGGCAGGGGCATTGACCAAAACGCGATGAAATTCCTGCTGTCCCATTACCAGCCCAAGGATTTGCTCTTTGTGGATGGCTGGATTGGGAAAGGCGCAATCTTAAAGGAACTGCAGAAGGAGATTGCGGCATACCCGGGGGTATCGGATGAGATTGCTGTTGTGGCAGACCCGGCAAATGTAACGGAGTTATGCGGCACCCATGAGGATATTTTAATCCCAAGCTCTTGCCTGAATTGTACGGTGTCTGGGTTAGTGAGCAGGACTTTCCTGCGTGGGGATATCATAGGGGAAAATGATTTCCATGGGGCAGTCTATTATGGGGAACTGGAAAGGGCAGATTTATCCTATGGTTTTATTGAATCCATTGAAAGGGAGTTTGAGGTAATGCCAAGCGGGCCTGTAGGGGGAGACAGGCAGGCGCGGGAGGGGATTGGAAGGAAGGGGGGACAGGAAGGATTTAGGCAAGGAGGGATAGGATGCGGCCATACAGGGATCAGGAGCGCAGGGATAGAAGAGGTAAAAAAAATAGCCCAGGAATTTGGCATTGCGGATCTGAATCTGGTGAAGCCAGGCATTGGGGAAACTACCCGGGTGCTGCTGCGCCGTGTGCCCTGGAAGGTCCTGGTGGACGGCCGCAGCAGGGATAGCCAGGAATTGGCGCATATTATTAGGCTTGCCCAGGAAAAGGGGGTTCCTGTCGAATCCTATCCGATGCGCCATTATAAAGCCTGTGGGATTATAAAAAAGCTTGCAGATGCATAAAACGGGGCATCCGGGGGAGGCTTATGGTTTCAGGCCATAGGCCTCCGCTAGCAGGAGGGTCCTAAGCGCCCAGTTGGAATGTGTCTTGTATTCATTCATGCGCTCTTTCACCACGCTGCCGGCCACCAGGGAGGGGGATGCGGTATCCCAATCCAGGATGGCTTTGGCGTCGTTGTAGTCTTTTAACGTTACCTTATAGGCATGATTGACCAAATCAATCTGGCTGGGATGGATGACCGTCTTGCCAATAAAACCGCATAACCTGTCGTCCTTTAGTTCTGCAGCCAGGCCGGTGTCCCAATGCTCCCCGCTGTAATATTCCCAGACAGGGCCGGATACGACATAATCCATACCAAATACGGTAACGATGTCAGAGAAAATCTGGGAGATGGGGAGGATTTTATGGATGGATTCATCACTGTGGCGGCGGAAGCCAAAGACATGGCATAAATCGTTGCCGCCGACACGGATGTTCAGCACATGCTGGGAAACCTGATCCAGCTTCTCTTTTAGGCCGTATAAAATCCCATACCTGTCCTGGAGGTTAACCATAACAGGGTTTTCTAGGATAGGCATCATATAGATGCGGGTGTCGGGCCAGGTATTGGCTTCTTGGATTGCCTGGATGTAAGCGTCTGCATTTTCCAGGGAGAATTTGGGCAGTGTAAAGCCCCAAAGCAGCTTGCGGGCATCGCCGAGGCGGCGGACAAGCGCCTGGATTTGCTGTGGGTTTCTTACACGTATAAATATTTTAGGCAGGTAAAAACGCTTTTCCTGCTGGCGGGCGTGGATAGCCTGGAGGGAGGCGATGAGGATTTGTTCCGCCTCTTCTACACAGCCGTCCTTTATGGTGTCCTCTAGGCACAGCGCCAGGGAAAAATGCTTCCCGAATTTTTCGCAGGTAATGGAAGTTACAATGGTTGGGTTGTTGGCAGGGCAGTAAAGCAATGGGCCAACTGCGTAAGCCAGGGGAAAATGTGTCATAGTCTGGTTGCTCCTAACTTGGTTATTGGTAAGTCCTGGAAGATAGTGTAGCATAAAGGGGGGGGAAGTTCAAGGATATGGGGGCAGCGGACAGGAATTTCCAGTTTTTATTTTTAAGTTTTGCTTGACAGGACGGGGGAAAGGTAGTATTGTAGTACAGGAAGATTTGAAAATTCAATATTGTCTGAATCTCTCTTATTCAGAGTGGTGGAGGTACATAGGACCTATGAAGCCACGGCAACCCCTCTACGGAAGGTGCCAACCTGAGCGAGCAATCGAACAATAAGAGGATTTGATAATCTTTTTTAGAAGTCAGGTCCGCTTATGTTGTATAGGCGGATTTTTTGCTGCCTGGGAAGGGCGGCAGGTTTTGGACGGTTACATTAATCTATGTTTTTACAGGAGGAGACGGAAATGGAAAAAAGGCTATTTACATCAGAATCTGTAACAGAAGGGCATCCAGATAAGGTTTGCGATGCGGTTTCGGATGCGATTTTAGATGCGTTGATGGAACAGGATCCCATGAGCCGGGTGGCTTGTGAGACAGCTACCTGCACAGGGTTCGTGCTGGTGACAGGAGAGGTGACCAGCAAGGCAAAGATTGATATCCCGCAGATTGTCAGGGATACGGTGAATGAGATTGGGTACAATGACGCGGCGACAGGGTTTGACGGGAATACTTGCGCAGTCATGGTGGCTTTGGACCAGCAGTCAGCAGATATCGCCATGGGTGTGGACAAAGCCCTGGAGGCAAAAGAGAACCGGATGTCTGAGGAAGAACTGGAAGCGATTGGCGCCGGGGACCAGGGCATGATGTTTGGGTATGCCACCAATGAGACACAGGAACTGATGCCTTACCCGATTTCCTTGGCACATAAGCTGGCACTGCAGCTGACAAAGGTGCGTAAGGATGGGACTTTAAAATACTTGAGGCCGGATGGGAAGACCCAGGTCTCTGTAGAGTATGATGAGAACGGGGAACCGAAGCGCCTGGAAGCTGTCGTATTATCTACCCAGCATGACCCAGATGTGAGCCAGGCGCAGATCCATGAGGACATTAAGAAATATGTGTTCGACCCAGTGCTTCCCCAGGAAATGGTGGATGGGGAGACAAAGTTCTTTATTAATCCTACCGGCCGTTTTGTGATTGGGGGGCCCCATGGGGACGCCGGGCTGACAGGGCGTAAGATTATCGTAGATACATACGGCGGGTATGCGCGCCATGGCGGCGGCGCTTTCTCTGGGAAGGACTGCACCAAGGTGGACAGGTCTGCAGCCTATGCAGCCCGGTATGTGGCAAAGAATATTGTGGCGGCAGGGCTGGCTGATAAATGTGAAATCCAGCTGTCTTATGCCATCGGCGTAGCACAGCCTACTTCAGTAATGGTGGATACTTTTGGGACAGGAAAAATCTCAGATGAGAAATTAGTGGAAGTAATCCGGGAGAATTTTGATTTGCGCCCGGCTGGGATTATCAAGATGCTGGATTTGCGGCGGCCGATTTATAAGCAGACGGCGGCTTATGGGCACTTTGGCAGGAATGACCTGGATTTGCCTTGGGAGGCAGTGGATAAAGTGGAGGTACTGAAGAAATATCTGTAATAAGTTAGATACTAGTAAGACAGTATTAGATTTGTTTTTTAGAAACGGCGTAGCGTTGGCTATGCCGTTTCCCCGTTTTCTGCTGAACAGCTTCCCTCCAGATATTTTGTGACGGCAGCCAGTTTCATCTCAAAAGAGTATTTTGAATGTTGTCCCATAAAATATGCTCCTCCTTATATTGACAGTTTTACTATTTTGTCTGTCTACTATAAGGGGAACATATCAAAATCACAGTTTGTCGGCTTTCTTTATGTTCTAGGAAGCAGTTTCTATTAAGTCAGCAGATTGTGTATTACAGCTAATAAAGGGAATCGTGATGAAATGCAAAGTATGTCAGCCACAAAATCGGATAGCTGGTGGCCAGTCAAAAAAAGCCAATCTATTAACAGGGACTATTACGCCTATGGATATGAATACACACATCATGTAGTATGTCTTAATAATTCATATTATCCAAATGTCTGTACCGCTTCACACTGTATGGGAGTTTGTTGTAATAGCCCCCTACTGGGAAGAAAGGGGGGAGAAAATGAGATATTTTGGACAGTTCATGGAACATATCTCAAAAACAGTATTCTGTTGCGTGACATAAGAAGAACTTTATAGTATAATTTAAAGGAACTTGTTGGGAGGTGATAAAATGGCTTCTGCTAAAATTACTCAGGTTGAAGCTGATAGATTGTTAAAAATGTTAAAACGTACATTAATGTCTGAAATTAGCTTTCCAGCTAAAGGAGAAAGTGCAGAGTTTAATGTTGCAGGAGATAGCAAACAAGATATTTTTGCAATTAATATTTTTAGAGGTAAAATTAATCGCTTAAAGTATAACATAGGTGCTCGTATTGTAAAAAACGGCATATTGTTATTAGAATTACATATTAATCCGTCCAATGTTCACCCTAATCCTGATGGTGAAAAAATTACAGGAAGCCATTGACACATTTATAGTGAAGAATATGGGAGACTTTGGGCGTTTCCTGCTGAAAACATTGATAGTGAAGAATTTGTTGAAAATACAATGCTATTTTTAGAAAAATTCAATGTAATCGAATCTCCAACGATCAATTTTCAGATGGAGTTAGAATAATTTAAGGAGGTATAATCTTGGATATTCAAAAACTCATTGACGATTATACATCTTGGTTAAGAAGTGAAACTGCTTTTGATAAAATTGGAGAATATTACGAGATTACCACACCGTATCTTGATAATGCCAATGATTATTTGCAAATATATGTAAAACAAGATGGTAATGATATTTTTTTTACAGACGATAGTGCTACTATACATGGTTTGAAAATGTATGGTTTTCAGTTGACACCTAATCGTAAAATCTATCTTGAAAGAATATTATATCAATATGGCGTAAAACTTAAAGGAGATGAATTGGTTGCAAAAGCACCTATAAATGGATTTGCACAAAAAAAACATTTATTTATTCAAGCGATGTTAAGAATAGATGATATGTTTTCGGTTTCTAAATCAAAAATTTCCTCTTTCTTTTTAGACGATATACAAAATTTTTTTGCGGAAAGAGAGATTTATTATTCTGATAACGTGCAGTTTACAGGGATTTCGGGTTTTGCTCATAATTATGATTTTTTATTGCAAAGAACTAAGACAAAGCCTGAAAGATTATGTCAAGCAGTTAATAATCCAAATAAATCAAGTATGGGAAATATTCTTTTTGCATGGAATGACACAAAACCAGCAAGAAAAAATGAAAGTCAGCTTATTGTTATTCTGAATGACCAAAATAGTATAGCCAAAGGTGTTGAGTATGCATTTTTGAATTATGAAGCAAAAGTTATTCGATGGAGTGAACGGAACAGGGAAGATAATATCGCTTTACTTTCTGCGTGATATTCAAAATGGTTTTCGTAAAAAAATTTTTTGTAGCTATCATAGGAACCTGTGCATCTGCAGGCAGTAGTTTTTTTTCTGCTGGAACGGTTTAGGACGGCAACTTTGTTATCTTACAATAAATGGCCGCAGGCAAACGGTTCTCTGTTTGCCTGCGGCCGTATTGCGGCGTTAAAGCCGAATTCCTGTGATAGATGCAGAAACGGATTTTTCAATTCAAATTCCATCCGCTGTTTGGCATAAATGCCGGTTACAGGGTGCCTTCCCCTGTGTTTTGGGCTGGCTGCCTGTTATGGCTTTGTACCGGCAGGCTGTTAGCTGCCTCTGCTTCAAAATACGTGGTTACTTCACAGTTATTTTTAAGGTTGCTTTTTTACCGTTATAGGATTTTACGGTAATGGTGGCGCGGCCCTTCTTCTTGGCGGTTACCTTCCCGGAGCTGGATACGGTGGCGACGGATTTCTTGTTAGAGGAATATTTAAACTGGTAGCTTGCCGTGCCGCTGGAGGCAGTTGCCTTAATTTGGAAGGTCTTGCCTTTTTTCAGGGTTTTTGCCGTTTTGTTCAGCTTAATCTTCCGCGGGGCGTTCTTCACTTTTACGGTGACAGATGCTTTTTTGCCATTGGAGGTAAGCGCCGTAACCTTGGCGGTTCCAGTTGCTTTTGCAGTAAGGACGCCTTTGGAGGATACTTGTACAACCTTTGGCTTGCTGGATTTCCAGGTGACCTTCTGGGAGGCCTTTTTGGGGGAAACCGTTGCCTTTAAGGTTACTTTTTCTTTTTTGCCCACGGTAATGGATGATTTTACATTTAAGGCTACCTTTGTGGGTTTTATTACGGTGCTGCCGGCCTTCACGGTTACCGTGAATTTCTTGGAACCTTTTGCTGTCTTGTAGGTGAAGGTGGCTGTCAGGGTGACCTTCGTGTCCTTCTTGGGCAGGGTTACGGTGCCGTTGTTGGAAATCACGGAGGTATTGCTGGATTTCCAGGTAATGGAAGCGCCCTCAAATCTGCTTGGCAGGCTCAGCTTGCCAGCCTTTTTAATTGTGCCGTTGTGCAATGCAGGACGGAAATCAGCTTTGGCGATGATGCCGTCCAGGATTTTCTGGTCGTTGACCGGAGGGACTTTTGGCCCGATTACAGTCACGGTATATCCTTTGGAAGCCGTTGCCCTGCCATAGGAGAAGGTGGCTGTCAGCGTAACCTTTGTGTCGGCCTCCGGGAAGGTTACCATCCCATCGTCAGAAATGACAGCGGTGTTGCTGGATTTCCATGTGATAGAAGCGCCGTCCAGGGAGGCGGGAAGATTCAGCTTGCCGGAAACGCTGATGGTGCCGTTCTGCAGTACGGAGCTGAAATCAGCTTTCGCTACGATAGCATTTAAGGTTTCCTGGTCTTTCTTTTCCTGGTCTTCGATGGAAGCCTTTAAGGATACGCCTTCCATGGTGGGCTTTAAGGGGTTCATAAGCCCGGTTTCAGCGTCGAAAGTTACTTCTTCAATACAGGTTTCCCTGTGGTAGCCCAAGCCGCTGGTGTATACGCCCAGAGGGGTATAGAAACGGTGGTATGCAATGTAGCATTTATCCGTATCTGGATGGTAAACGAGGGATTGGTGCGCCGTTCCCAGCATGTCGCCGGACTCGTCTTTCTGGAGCAAGGTGTAACGGTAGTTCACGTTACCGTCTAATTTCTCGGCCGTACCATAGTTTACATGGTAATTGGGGCTTCCGGTGTCGTCGCAGGACCAGGTGAAATGGTACAGGCCATTCCGTTTGATGACTACTACGGACTCGCGGAAGTCGCGCATGCCGTTGACGCGCTTTAAGGTCTCTCTTTTTACAGTCGTCATATCTGCATTCAGTTCTACCATGGCTGTGCCGTTGCCGCCGTTCCCGAAGAACAGGTAAGAGGTGCCGTCGTCGTCAGTGAAGATGGACGGGTCGATGACCTGCCCGCTCCAGCCGATGTTGGCGTCGCTCATCATTTTCGGGTAGACAATTGGCAGTTCATTGGCCACGAAGGGGCCTGCCGGGCTGTCTGCCACTGCTACGCCGATGGCTTTCCCGCTGCCGCAGGTCCCGGTATAGGAGCCATTGATATTGCCGCAGTAGTAGAAGTAGTATCTGCCATCCTTTTCTTCAATAGAGGGAGCCCAGGCGTTGCCGTCGGACCATGGGGAAACTGCGATTGCCACGCCCTTGTCATTATTGCCGGGGTTCTTTTCTTTAACGTCCAGGATGATTCCTTCATCTGTCCAATCTTCCAAATCTTCCGAAGACCAGGCATGGAATACGCTTCCGCCCCAGCCGGAGAATCCGTCTGTGGTGGGGTAAATCCAGTATTTCCCATTAAAATAGTCAATGTCAGGGTCTGCGTATTGCCCAGGGAGCACAGGGTTCAATGCAATCTTGGGCGTCTTAATGGTATAGGTTTCTGTACGTTTCTCTGGGATAGCGGCTGTAACGGTAACCTCTTTGGTCAGGTCAAGGACGCCGCCGGTAAAGGCTTTCCCGTCGATGGTAACGGTTATGCCGTCAAATAAAGTATCAAAGGATACGGGGACAGCCGTAAGGTCTGTGCCCTTGCGCACATAGGAGGTGATTTCCTTTTTCTCCTGGTCAATCCGTGCGGTGACGGCCGTATGGCTGTCGGTGCCCATGGTATTGTCCGGATCCTCTGGGACCGTTCCGATGGTAGCTTTTGATAAAAGGGGCACAGTGTCAATCTTATCGCCCAGGATTTCCAGGTTGGTTAAGGCGCGGTTGTAGACCTTGATGTTGTCAAAGCTGCCCTTGAAGTAGCTGTCCGCACTATACATGGATTTGCCTAGGTAGGCAATCAGGTTTGTGCCCATGGAGGAGGTGAGGATACCGGTGTCTTTGTTTTCGGATACCAGGATGCCGTCTAAGTAAAGCTTCATATTGGTATTGTCGATGACAATCACCACGTTCTGCCAAGTGCCGGTAGCAGCGCCTGTCCCTTTTACCTCCTGTTCTGCGGTCCAGCCGCTTAAGGTAAGGGCGTTGCGCACTTCTGTGCCGCGGATGCGCAGGAAATCATAGACCGTATTGTCTTTGCCGTAGGTAAAGGTAAAGAAATTGCCGCTGCTAAGTTCGGATTTCACGTCCATGGAAATGGTCATGGTGTTCCGTTTGTCAAAAAATCCTTTGGGGAATTCCGCATAGCCGCCGGCTTTGCCGTCCAGCTGCAGGACATTGCCCTGCCGTCCTTCATCATAGACTACTTTGGCGCTGCCAAACAGCTTGCCGTTGTCTTTGGATTCATTTCCAGTAGCAGTGTCTGTGATTTCTGTTTTGTCTAAGTCATTTTCAAAATCGTATGTGAGGATTGGCTCCTGTACGGGTTTTTCTGTTTCCCCAGGCTCAGAAACCCTATCCTTGAACGCTTCCAGGATACGTGCTTCTTCTGTCTTGGAAAGGCGCATTACGGTCCCATGGCGGAAACGGCCGTCCACGAACTGGGCGTTTGCTGCCGTAAATTTCCCGCTGGCCAGGTCATCTGTCACAAAGGCCTTGTATCCGCTGCTGTCACCCATAGCGCACCAACGCCCGTCTGGGAGCTTGTATACGGTAAAGCCTTCCCTTCTGTCAAAGCCGGCTGCACTGCTGCCGCTTCTGGTAACCAGGCGTGACCAGGAGCCTTTGGGGGTGCTTTTCGCTTCGCCGTTGCGCACATCCAGTACGTCTTCGGTATCTAAGGTATCGCTGACGTCTATGACCGTATTCCAGTCAGAAGTGGAAAAACGGTAGAATTTGCCGTTGTCCACTGCAATCGTGGAGTCAATAATGTTCACTTCGTCGCCGTTGTCCTGGTCTTCGCTCAGCCATACCTTTGGCTCGGAGAAGGTGTGGAAATCCCTGGTACGGCATACATAGACACGCAGGGCATGCTGTTGGGTATTTGCGTTGGCCTTGTCCCTGGCGGACCAGTAAACGACATAATCCCCTGTGGTCTCATCATAAATGGCTTCCGGCGCCCAGACGCAGCCTGCACGGTCAAACCCAGAAAATACAATCTGCGCTTCGCTCCAGTTCACAAGATCCCTGGATTCCCATACGACCAGGTTCTGGCTGGCGTTTAGCTGGTCCCAGCCGCTGCCGCCTGCGCCGCCGCCTTCTGCATGGAGGTCTGTGCCCAGGATCCAATACCTGTCCCCTTCCGCAGAGCGGATGACATGCGGGTCGCGTACGCCCAAGTCGCTGCCTTCCCCGTCATTTGCCAAGATAGGCTGGGATACGCCGTCTAATTTGTTTAATTTCTTCCAGGTCAGGCCGTCTTCGCTGTAACCATAGAAGATTTTCTCATAGCCCCCTTCAGCGCCGAAATTAGTCCACAGGTAGCCGGCGGTATAATCGGTATCCAGGTTGGCTTCCTTAGGCTGGACTTTGACCTGGAAAGTCTTGGTCATCGTCTCGTCATTATATGCAGATTTCAGGACAGCCGTTAAGGTGACGTCTATGGGTTGGCTGCCTGCATTGGGGCGGGTGACGATGCCGCCGTCATAAATGGCAGAGTCAGAGGAATCCGTGATAACGTCCTTCTTATCGGAAGTCCATTCGATGGTAGAACCATATCTTCCCTTTTTCATCAAGCCCAGGTTCCCGCGTACATCATCTGGATTGGGGATGGTTAAGGCGTCATAATCTTTCTTAAGCGCCTGTTTCTTATTCTCTTCTTCCTGATTCTTATCTTCTTCTTCCTGTTCCGCCTTGATGTCTTCTAACGTGTCGGCAAACTCCTGGTATTGGGCTGCGATGGCCTCTTCGGATAGGATGCCGTCGTAAATCCGGTAGTTATCAAGCCATCCGCCGTAGTATTCGCCGCTTTCCCAGTTGGCTTTCCCTACCAGCAGGATGCCGCCGGTTTCACCCAGGATTTCACTGAGTTTATAGCTGCTTTCAGAAGAAGCTTTCTTTTCCCCATTCACGTAAAGGGTGGTGGCGGTTTCGGAAACAGCCAAGTCTATGTGGGTCCATTCGTTGCTTGCAGCGGATGTTAAGTTATTGCCAGGCCTTTCGCCAAAGTTGTGGTAGCGTTCTACGGTCATGCCGGAAGAGGTATGCAGGATGCCCAGGTAGTGCTCTTCGGGATATTTTTGGGTATCCCCGTTGGGGGCGGCATAAAAAGCCCAGCTTGCGCTGCCCTTTTCCGGTTTTGCGTCATAAGAAATGGTAATCTCTTCCTTGCCAGCTAGAAGGCTTGTGCCGTCTGCTGCCGTTATGTCCAGGAAACTGTTTTTCCCATCCAGGTATAAGGCATTGTCTGTCCCTACTTTTTTCTGGATGGTGCAGGCGCCGTTGGCAGATGCCAGGGCATTCCCTCCATTGAAAGTCCCGCCTGCAGCTTCGGTGTTGAAGTCAAAATCAGCCAGCTTGGCCGGTTCATTCCCTTCTGCTGCAAGGGAGACAGAGGGGAGGCCGGAGGCTGCGATGGCGCCAGCCAGCACCCAGGCAAAACATTTTGTTTTCCAAGTGTGTCTCATGTGATGTCCTCCTTTTATTAAAATCTTTATACCGTTGTGCATTTTCTATAGGAAAACGCACAATGATATATTACTATATCGGAAATTATGCTGATTTTTAATGGAATATTTTTTGTTTTTTTGTACTTTTTTCTTTTTATAGGATTAGGGCGCCCAAACATCCATTTTCCATACAGAGCAAATTCTTTTAAGATTGTGCTGCAATATCTTGAGGAGACGCGGCATATCGCCTCAAAATATTTTGGTGCAAGATAGGGGAAATAATGCCATGTGCTTACTCTTGTAAAGAAGGGGGAGATGGCGTATAATGGCGGTAGTAAAAAACAGCCATGGTTACTTTCTGGCAGCAGCGGCCCGTAAAAGGCTTAGGGCGCGGCGCCCAAAAGAAAATAGGCGGCCAGCGTACAAGCCCGTGGTGTTTTCGTGTAAGGCAGAAGGGCTGTAAGAGAAGGAAACAGAGGGCGGTATGGCAATGGGAACGGCGGTACTGCTGCAAAGTGTATAAGGATTCAGGTAAGGGAGACAGAAGATGGGCAGTATGGGAAACGGCAATCAATTGGCAGGGAAAGAGAAGGTAAAGAGGGCGGCGTTCGAATATGGGCTGATTACCCTTGCGGCGGTGCTGCTGGTGGTAGGGGTTTATTTCTTTAAGTTCCCCAATCATTTTTCCTTTGGAGGGGTGACGGGGATGGCAGTGGTGATAAGCGCAGCCACGCCGTTTAGCGTGGGCACTGTGAACTTTGTAATCAATATGGCGCTGCTGGCGCTGGGATTTGTGTCCCTGGGGCGCGGGTTTGGCATAAAGACGGTATATGTAAGTGTCCTAATTTCCGTTGGCTTAAGCGGGATGGAGGAACTGTTCCCGCTGCAGGCGCCCCTAACCAGCGAGCCGGTGCTGGATCTGATTTTTGCCATTGTGCTGCCGGCCTTAAGTTCTGCAATCTTATTTAACATTGGCGCAAGCGGCGGGGGGACGGACATCGTGGCCGTGCTGCTGCAGAAGCATAGCACGGTGAATATTGGGACGGCGCTGTTTTTGGTAGATCTGTGCATTACGGTTGCGGCTTTCTTTGTTTTTGACATCCAGACAGGGATGTTTTCCTTTTGCGGCTTGATGGCAAAGTCTTTGGTGATTGACTCTGCCATTGAGAACATCAACCTGTGCAAATATTTTACGATTGTCTGCGACAACCCGGAGCCAATCTGTGAATTCATCCATGTGAACCTAGACAGGAGCGCTACGATTTTCCAGGCGGAGGGCACCTTCACCCACCACCAGAAATATGTCATCCTGACCGTGATGAAGCGGGGGCAGGCGGTGCAGCTGCGTAATTTTATCAGGCAGATAGAGCCACATGCCTTCCTGATGATTACGAACAGCAGCGAGATTATCGGGAAAGGGTTCCGGGGGCTCAATTAAGGGGCAGCCGCTTGGGTTATGCCATGCTATTTAAAATATCCCATAATTCCTTTGTGCTGCCTGCGATGGCAGAGGCGCCGTGCCCAAGCAGGAATTCCCGGCTGCGGAACCCCCAGCTTACGCTGATGCAGGGGATCCCTGCGTTCTGGGCGGTGGCAAGGTCCACATCGGAATCCCCCACATAGACACACTGCCCAGGTGCGGAATGAAGCTGCTGCATCGCTTCAAATACGGTATCCGGGGCGGGCTTGCGGGCTATCTGGGCAGATTCCCCAATGGCAGCAGTGATATAAGGATGGAAGAAATCCCGGCACAGCCCCTTGACGGCCAGGTCAAATTTATTGGAGACCACTGCCATTTTGTAGCCTTCTTTGCTGGCTTTCCCTAAAAAGTCCATAATGCCTGGGAATGGCTTCGTGTTATCCTTCTTATGGGCTTCATAATGGTTCCGGAAATCCTCCAGGCAGGTGCGGAAGGCGGGGCATGCCCGCCCGCCTGGCACGGCTTTTTCCATTAACACGTAAATGCCGTTCCCTACCATCTGGCGCACGGCCTCTTCGGAATAGGTGGGGAAGCCTTGGCGCCCCATCGCATCATTCACGCTGTTCGTTAAATCTGTTAATGTATCTAATAAAGTCCCATCTAAATCAAAAATGATAGTGTCAATTGCCTTTGGCATACGTTATCCTCCTTCTGGTGTATTGCAGCATGGGTGTATGTCATGCCGTTTTTCTGTATTGGGGCTATTTTTTCTTGCATTATAACATACATCCATAAAAAAATAGCAATTTTTTTAAGCTAACGTGAAATTTAGTTTAAAATATTATCATAAGTAGAAAATAATCTTCTATTTTTGCTCTCAAATGGGGTATATAATGAACCCACCAAAAATTCTGGGCATGTTTTTATGCGGTGTCCTAACACGGCATGGGAAACACTGCCTGGGTGATTTTCTTATATCTTAAAAGTTGGGAGGAAAGAAGATGAAACGAAAAATGTTGGCTCTGGTATTGAGCCTGGCAATGGTTTTCTCTATGGTGCCCGCGGCGACGCTGCAGGCGGCAGGGACCGATGCCGAGTACGTGGCAGAAGAGGCTGCAGAGGATGAAAAAACTGCAGAGGACAGCGTGGAGCCTGCCGCAGCAGCCCAGGCGGATGAGGACTTGGGCAGCAATGTGGCGCCGAATGCAGAGGCAAGCGCAGCCCATACCAACATCTATGGCGTCTCACCGAAAGCCATTAATGATGGGCAATTGGCAGGCGGAGATCCAGCCACGAGCTGGAACTGCTGGAATGCAGGGGCAAACTTATATCCTATGCCGGTTACCCTGACCTGGAAGTCATTCCATACATTGAATGGCATGCGTGTGATGTGGTGGGCTTATAGCGATGGCGGTGTGATATTCCCTTCTGCAGCGGAAGTGCAGTATCTGGATGAAGATGGGGAAACCTGGCATAAGATTTCAGATGTGGGCGTAGAGCATGGGGACGTGGATGGCAAAGACGGCGTATGGAATACGCTGACGTTTGGCGAGGAAGTGACGACAAGGGCCCTGCGTCTTTTGATTAGCCGTGAAGCGCCTGAGAATAATGCGGCTGCAGGCGTAGGTATCAGTGAATGGGAAGTGTTTGGCAGTGAGAAGACGGACGTCCTTGTCAGCGCCGGCATTACAGGGGATAACAGCATGGGCATAGGCGTTTCCAAGGAATATACAGGAAGTGTCGAACCAGAGGCAATGGCATCCGAGGTATCTTATGAGTGGTCTGTCAGCCCCTCGGACGTTGTATCAATCAAAGGAGCCAACAACGGGAGCAAGGTTACCGTAGAAGGGAAGAAGGCAGGGAGCGCCGTCCTGAAGCTGAAAGTTACAAAGGGCGATGTTTCCAAAGAAGCACAAATGTCTATCCGTGTAGAAGGCGTCCAAGGCATTGATACTTATAAGACTTCCACGGCGGCAGGCGTTGCCCCCATCCTTCCGGATTCTGTTGTGGCAAAGGGCGTGGCCTTTGATACCCCAACCCCGTCCTTGAAGAGCACGACAAATCCTGATTTTGATTTCGGGGAAGAATTCAATGACAGCCTGGTTCCTGTCACCTGGGAAAAAGTAGATCCGGCAAGCTATGCTGCCAGCCAGGTGGGCAAGACGTTTACCGTAAAAGGGAAAGCGAGGCATGAAGGCAAAGAATACGACGCTATAGCAGAAATCACCGTGGCGAAAGCGGCAAATGCGGCAGAGACCAACAGCAGCGTGACCTTTGAAAATGTGCAGCTGAATGACAGTTTCTGGGCGCCCAAGCAGGATACAAACGCCATGACTTCCTTGAATAAGGCGATTTTAGAGATTGCAAAGGCATCCGGCGGGGAGCCGAACTTTGACAATGCCATCAAGAGGCTGAATGGGGAAGAATATGAGGCGTTCCAGGGATTCGTATTCCAGGATTCCGATATTTATAAGAGTATTGAAGCAATTTCTTATACCCTTTCTGCCACACAGAATGAGACAGGGGCAGAAATGGCAGAACAGCGTAAGAAGCTGGAAGATAAGCTGAATAGCTGGATTGAGAAGATTGAGAAAGTGCAGTATGCAGACGGTTACATCGACACGCACTTTACCTTAAGGAGCGAAAGCTATTCTGGCGGCGAGGCGCCCGGCACGCACCGCTGGAGGAATTTTGCGAACCATGAAATGTACAACGCAGGCCATTTCCTGGAGGGCGTAGTCGCTTATACCCGCTACAGGGAAGGGATTAACAAGCCGGATTATAGGCTCTATGTGGCAGGCAAGCGTTTTGCTGATGAGATTGTATCCCTCTTTGGGCCGAATGGGACACGCCATGAGGTCCCGGGCCATGAGGAGATTGAGCTTGCCCTTGTGAAATTCGGTAAGCTGGCAGAGCAGTATGAGGGCGAGGGCGCAGGACAGAAGTATTATGATACGGCGCAGACCTTGATTGACAGGCGCGGGGAAGACAGTAACCTCAGGGAGAGCGGCTACAAGGGCAATAATTATTCCCAGGATAAGACGCCGTTTGCCCAGGAAGTGAACGCAGTCGGGCATTCCGTGCGCGCGAACTATTTCTATACAGGTATTGCAGATGTGGCTACTATGATGGATGCCAGCAACCCGGCCAGGGCTACTTACCTGCAGAGCTTAGACAAGATTTGGGATGCAGTATCGAACCGGAAGACCTATATCACAGGCGGTATCGGTACGACGACAGCCAGCAGTGATTCAGAAGGCTATGGGGACGACTATGACCTGCCGAACAACCAGTCTTACTGTGAGATTTGCGCGGCTATCGCTGCTGCCAACTGGAACCAGAGGATGAACCTTCTCTATGAAGATGGGAAATATGCAGATATGGTAGAGAAGAACCTGTATAACTCCATCCTGGTAGGGACGAACTTAGACGGGAACCGTTACTATTACAGCACCTTGCTGGAAGTTAAGAGCGGAAGCTGGCGTTCCGAGTGGTTTGCCTGCGCTTGCTGCCCGCCCAACTTAATGCGGACAGTTGCAGCATTGAGCGGCTATATGTATACCGTACATAAGGACAATTTATTTGTAAATATGTTCGTGGGGAGCAATGGCTCTGTGAACGTAGGCGGGACGCAGGTGGGCCTGAAGCAGGAGACAGATTACCCATGGAACGGCGCAGTGAAATTAACCGTGAACCCGGCACAGCCCAAGGCATTCACCATGAAAATCCGTATCCCAGGCTGGGTACAGGAACAGTCCAATAAGAACGTTACCATCAAAGTAAACGGCACGGCAGTTAATGCCGCAGCAGAAAAAGGCTATGCTACGGTTACCAGGACATGGGCAAAAGGCGATGTAGTTACGATTGACATGCCAATGGAAATCAGGAAGACAGAGGCTGACCCGAAGGTTGTTGCAAATACGGGCAGGGTTGCACTGCAGAGAGGGCCTATCGTATACTGTATGGAAAAAGCTGGGAACGCCCAGTTGAATGCTGATATTGAGAATTTTAGCCCATTAAATATTGTTATCCCAAGGGATGCAAAGCTGAAAGCAACGTATAACAAAGACCTGTTAAAGGGTGTGGTAGAAATCACCGGCGAGGCAAAATACAGCTTGTACGGCGAGCTCCTGCCTATTAAGATCCAGGCAGTTCCATATTATGCATGGAATAACCGCGGCGATGACGGCGTATATACGCCGGGATTGGAAGAGCCTAAGAACGGTTCCAGCGGGATGTTGATCTGGACCATGGCTGACAAGGCGATAGAAGGTTCAAAAATTGCCTCCGCAGATGATGCAGGGCCGAAAGCCAAGATAAGCGCAGATAAGACTTACAGCGGGGCGCGTATCGAGGGTGTCCATGACCCGTCCTTTGAACCGTCTTCCTCTGCACTGGGAGATGGATTTGGATGGAGCAACTGGGCAGTGCCGCGTGACAAAACGCCGCATTGGCTGATGTATGAGTGGGATGAACCGATTACCACAAAGCAGATGCAGGTGTATTGGTATGACAATATGTGGAACCGCATCCCTGGATCCTTGAAGGTACAGTATAAGGACGCGGACGGCGAGTGGAAAGACGCCGTGATGAAGCAGTCCTATGAAGAAGTAGTTGAGATAAACAAATACAATATCATTGATATTGATGAAATTACCACAAAGGCAATCCGTATGGTTATGACGGTGAACCTGGAACAGGAAGGGACCCAGTCCATCGGCGTTTACCGTTGGAAAATCATGCTGGATGGGGACGCAGTTGCAGCAAATGTGGCAGAGATGATTGCTAAGATTGGGACAGCTGCCGCAACTTTAGATTGCAAACGGATGATTTATGAAGCACGCGAGGCATACGAATCCCTGACAGATGAATTAAAGGCAAAAGTACCGAACCTTGCTGCATTGGAAGCCGCAGAAGCCGCTTATCCAGGTTTAGTAAAAGCAGCTGCAGCCCCGGTTGTAACATTGATTGGCAAGATTGGGACGGTGCAGGCTACGGCAGCCAGCAAGGCATTGATACAGAATGCCCGCAAGGCTTATGATGCGCTTCCTAGGAACCAGAGGGTGGGCGTATCAAACTACAGCGTGCTGGTAGCGGCAGAAGAACGCTATGAAGAGCTCAGTTCACAGGTAACGCCAAAGCCGCAGCCGGTAGATATCTCTAAGGCAAAGGTAGCCTCCATCTCCAGCCAGGTTTACAATGGCAAAGAGAAAAAGCCATCTGTAAAGGTGACTTACGGCGGCAAGACCTTGAAGAAGAACACAGATTACAAGGTATCTTACAGCAGCAATAAGAATATCGGGACAGCGAAGGTGACAATTACCGGTATCGGGAATTACAAGGGCAAGATTACAAAGTCCTTTAAGATTATTGTAAAGAAGGGCGCATCTTATACCGTAGGGAATTACAAGTATAAGATTACCAATTCCAATACCAGCGGCAAGGGCACGCTGACCCTTACCGGCGTAAAGAGCAGTTCCGTAAAACGTAAGCTGAAGTCCATCAACGTGGCTGACAGCGTGCGGATTGGCGGCAAGAGCTTTAAGGTGACAGAGGTTGGCAAGAGCGCATTCTCAAGCTGCGCAAAGGCCGCAAGCGCCAAGATTGGCAAGAACGTAAAGAAAATCGGCGAGAAGGCATTCTATAACTGCAAGAAGTTAAAGAAGATTACAGTAACTGCAACTGGCTTAAAGTCTGTTGGGAAGAATGCCCTGAAGAATATTTATAAGAAGGCTGTCATCAAGGTCCCGAAGAGCAAACTGAAGGCTTACAAGAAAGTATTTAAGTCCAAGGGACAGAAAAGTACTGTAAAGATAAAATAGCAGCAGTAGGGAAAATAGGGAGAGAAAAAGGCGTACAGCCTTCCTATGCGGCATATCCGGGGAGGGGATAAGCATAGGGGAGGCTGGCACGCAATATTTGATAGTAGGATAGAGAGCCGCTGTGCGGGCAGAAAGCTGTCGGCGCAGCGGCTCTCAGTGGCTCTATATGGGGGGATATTGTTTTTTGCGCCCTTGCATTTCCAGGTATGATATGCTATATTGACAGCGTAGTTGATACGGCGGCTTATCGGGACAAAACCATACCGCTGAAGCGGGCTTGCCCGCGTTCTTCTATAGAAAGAGAGGGCTTCTAAAATGTGGAAAAAAGTATGGAATCACAGTAAAATCGCCTATGGTGGTGATTATAACCCAGAGCAATGGCCAGAAGAGACCTGGGAGGAAGATATGCGCCTCCTGAAGCTTGCCCATATCGACACATTGACTTTAAATGTGTTCTCCTGGGCGGCGCTGCAGCCTTCGGAGGATACATATTGTTTTGGGAAACTGGATAAAATCATGGAACTTGCCAAACGCCATGGCATGAAGGTCTGCCTTGCCACCAGCACGGGGGCGCACCCGGCCTGGATGGCAAGGAAATACCCGGAAATCCTTCGGACAGATTTCTATGGCCGCAGGCACAAATTCGGCGCAAGGCACAATTCCTGCCCCAACAGCCCCGTTTACCGGAAATTCTCCGTACAGCTGGCAAGTAAGCTAGCAGAACGTTACCAAGCCTATGATAATATTGTGGCATGGCATATTTCGAATGAGTACGGCGGGGAGTGCTACTGTGAGAATTGTGAGAAGGCTTTCCGGGAATGGCTCAAGAAGCGTTACGGCGCGCTGGAGGAAGTAAACCGAGCCTGGAATACGTCTTTTTGGGGGCATACCTTCTATGATTGGGAGGAAATTGTGCTGCCGGACCAGCGCAGTGAACATATTGATGAGGAACACACAGTGGCCCAGGCCATCAGCCTGGATTACCGCAGGTTCAATTCCGACAGCATCTTGGAATGTTTCCGTCTGGAGTACGATGCGGTGAAGGAATACACGCCGGGCATTCCTGTGACCACAAACCTTATGGGCGCTTACAAGCCCTTGGATTATATGAAATGGGGCAAATACCTGGATTTCATTTCCTGGGACAATTACCCTTCCAATGAAGATTCCGTCAGCCAGATAGCCATGAACCATGACCTGATGCGCGGGGTAGGGGGCAATAAGCCCTTTGTGCTGATGGAGCAGACCCCCAGCCAACAGAACTGGCAGCCATTTAATGCTTTGAAGAGGCCTGGCGTTATGCGGCTGTGGAGTTACCAGGCAGTGGCCCATGGTTCTGATGCAGTTATGTTCTTCCAGATGAAGCGCAGCATCGGTTCGTGCGAGAAATACCATGGGGCGGTAATTTCCCATGCTGGCCATGAGCATACCAGGGTATTCCGGGAGTGTGCGGCATTGGGCGCGGAACTGGAAAAGCTGGGCGGGGAAATCCTGGGTTCCACTGTCCAGGCAGAGGCAGCCATCCTGTTTGACTGGGAAAACTGGTGGGCGGCGGACTATTCTGCAGGCCCCAGCGTTGATTTGAAATACCATGATGAGGTGCTCAATTACTACACAGCCCTCCACAGGCAGAATATCCCGGTGGATTTGGTTTGCGAAGAGGATGATTTCTCTAAGTATAAGCTGCTGGCTGCCCCAGTCATGTACATGACAAAGCCAGGCGCAGATGAGCGTATCCGGGAATTTGTAGAGAAGGGCGGCACCTTTGTCACCACCTTCTTCAGCGGCTATGTAGATGAGAATGACTTGGTTATCCTCGGGGGATACCCGGGCAGGCTCCGGGACGTTTTGGGCGTCTGGGTAGAAGAGATTGACGCGCTGCCGCCCCATAAGAAGAACCGCTTCTCCTACCAAGGGCAGGCGTATGAAGCAAAGCTTTTGTGTGATATTATGCATCTGGAGGGCGCCCAGGCCTTGGCAGGATATGAGGAAGATTTTTATGCAGGCTCCCCTGTGGTCTCCCGTAATTCTTATGGGCAAGGGCAGGCCTATTATGTGGGGACGCGTTCTGGGGAGGACTTTTACCAGAAATTAATGGCGGATATCTGTAAGGAACAGCAAATCCAGCCGGCAGCTAAGGCGCCGGAAGGCGTGGAGGTTACAAGACGGGTGCGGGGGCAGGAAGAGTACCTGTTCTTCTTGAACCATGGGGAAGGAAACGCCTGTTTCGAAATCCCAAGGGACGGCCTGGAGCTTCTGACAGGGAAAGCATGCAGGAAAGGGGAAGTTATGGAATTGGAAGCGAAAGGGGTTGCCGTGCTGAAGAACTGCTGAAAAGACATATAAAATGGCGAGGTGTTTCCCATGATTTTGCTAAAAGCAAATAACGAACTGAAAAACGTGTTTACCCGGATGATTACCACTATGGGCGCCAAGGTGGAATGGAAAGGGAATTTTGTCGTCCTGAACCATTTCTTAATCCTATCCGGAAGGGTGCGTTCCCTGGTGCTGAACTTCGAAAACCGGAAGGTAGGCACCAATGTGATTGAACTTCCTGACCGGGAAGAGGACATGGAGCAGGTAGAAGGGAATGATGTGCTTGCAAACGTCCTGAACATGAGCCTCTATGCGTTTGGGAAATGGGGCATGATAAAAGGGCTTAAGGTAGATCAGGATGATAAGCAGCTCAACGGGCTTTTTACTACAATATTAAAGGATCTGAAAATCCGCCCGGATTACCGGAGCGATAATTTCCGTTTCTATAAGGAAAGTATCCAGATTACCTATGAAGAGGTGGTGCAGGCAGCCATTGAGGAAGGCAAACGGAAAGCCCAGGAATCCCAGGAGGATCCAGAACAAGCAGAACAGGAACGCAGAACGGGCTTGTGGCACAATATGCGCTGGGGCATGGAGCAGGCCTCGTTCCAGAAGGAAGAGACGGATGCCTATGAGCGGAAGGCTTCCCGGCTGGGCAATAATTTCTATATTACAGGTTACCTATGCCCATCCTGCAAGGGGAAGCTCCATATGTGCGTATATCCCCAGGGCAAGGAATTCCCCGTGGAGACAGAAGAGGGGAAGGTATTCCTGGCACGGAGCTACACCTGCGATAACTGCAGCCTTTACTATACGCCGCGCCCGGGAAAACTCCTGCGGGAGGGGGATTCCTATGTGCTGAAATTCGGCAAAGACAGGGATGCTTATGAGGATTACCGGGAATTGCTGGGAAAGCAGGGTGCGCGGGTATCCAATTACAATTTTAATGAATATGCCTCCCAGCGCGGGAAGGGTAAGACGCCTCCCTCAGTGGAAGAGGCCTGCGCGGGCATTGAGCAGATGTCCGGGGAAGAGCTGCAGGACCTGGATGAGAAGCTGGAAGCAGGCTTTTTCCCATTGGCAGAGGCAGCGCCTTACCGAAAGAAGCTAGCCGCACTGCTGCGCCAGCGCAAGGGACAAAAAGCAGGACGCAAAAGCCATGCAAAAGAGCCAGGAAATGGAGAGGGCAGCCTGCCGCCCAAGGGGGAAGGCGCCAAGGGTGCAGGAGCCTCGGGCATGGCAGAATTGGCGCAAGGCCGTCAGGGCGCGGGCAATACAGGCAAAGAAGGCAGCTTGCAGGAAGAGGCAGGAGGAACGGATCATATAGATGGAAATGGGAAACTGCAGGCGGGTAGCAGGGACGCATTTGGAAAAGGGGGCATACAGCCGCAGGCTGGCAATGCAGCAGAGGGAAGGCAGAGGGACGGGGCAGGGCGTCCTAAGGGAACAACAGACCCTGCAGACGCCCCTTCCAGCGCCATTCGGGAAAAATATGAATCCCGCATAAAGGTATTGGACCGTATGTCCCCACGCCAGCTGCAGGAATTGGAGAAGCAGGTACAGAAGGAATCCCGCTTGGAAGCCCCGGACAGGAAGGAATTCCTGGCCCGTATCCGGGACGCCCTCTTAAAAAAAGAAGACGGGCTTGCCTGGCAGAAAGCAAAAGCCTGCCAGGGGAAGAACTTTAGCGCTATTGTACGCACGATGGAAGACATCTCCAAATCCGGATGCGCCCAGAAAACAAAGGACGAGACGTTGGGATTTCTGCAGGGACTGAAACAGGGCTGCGCACAGCAAGAAGCAGAACAGCTCATGGCAAGCCTTCCCCAGCAGTTAAGCCAGAGCCAATACCGCGCCTTCCGGGAGAGGCTAGGCCAATATGAAGGCGTGGACATTTCCGCTTATGAAGAGAGGCTGGAGGAACGGCGCCAGCAGGGAAGGCAGCAGGAACTTGCCAGGATGGCGGGGCGTATCGGCAGGAGCAGCCGGAATGGCTTGATGCAGATGCTCCAGCAGCTAAATGAAGAGGGATACCCTGAGGAAGAAGCAGCAGATATCCGTCAGCAGATAGAAGATCGGGTGCGCACCCTGGATGAACAGGCCATTGATAAAATATGCCCAGATATTATGGGGCTGTCATTTGATGATGCCATAGAGGCATATGAGAAAATCGAAGGCGGCGCTTTTTTGCCAGAGTTAAAGACCAATACATTAGAAATGATAGACAAGCGGCTGACCAAGATAAAAATGGATGAATGCCGGCTATTGGTGGAGAAGCTGCAAGATCAGGTGCAGGCGCGCCTCCAGGACACAGAAAGGATCCATTATTATGACGCGCGGAGCGTGATGCGGGGGGATTGGAACCCAAAGGAGGCGGGGCTTGTGGCAATGGCCTTGAATACTTATGCCAAAGACCGGCGCCGTTATGAATACCCTATTATTGTCTGTGATTCCTCCAGCAAGAAAAACGGGCGGGAAGGCTTTGTGCTGACGCCAGACCATATTTTCTATAACAGCGCTTTCAGCAGCGAGGCAATCCCCATCCGCTCCATCCTGCGCATGGAGGGAAATACAGGGCTTCTGAACCGAGGCCTCTACGCCTACCGGCAAAATGGGATCCGTACGAAAATCCCAGGCGGCATCCCGGCCAAGGAACTGCGCGTCTTTGGGGAAGTCCTGAACAAGTTTGTAGCCTACCTGCAAGAGAAGCCGGAATCCAGGAGCATTGCCTACCTGGCCAAGGATAAGCATGAAATAAAGTGCTGCTACCGCTGTGGCTACCACTACCGGGAAGGGAATATCTGCCCCAAATGCGGGAACCGGGAAGCGCAAGGCAGCGGTTAAAGACGTATTCTGAAAGGGAGGAAGCTATGAGAGAGCGGCTGACGAAAAGCGATGTGAAAAAGATTGAAGAAGAGATTGAATACCGAAAGCTGGTGGTCCGCAAGGAAGCCCTTGAAGCCGTGAAAGAAGCCCGGGCACATGGGGATTTAAGCGAAAATTTCGAGTACCATGCGGCGAAAAAGGATAAGAATAAAAATGACAGCCGCATCCGCTACTTGGAGCGTATGCTAAAGACTGCAGAGATTATTTCGGATGAATCCAAAGAAGACGAGGCGGGGATTAACAATACGGTGACCGTATATTTTGAGGAGGATGAGGAGGAGCAGGTGTTCCGCCTGGTGACCTCCATCCGGGGAAATTCCATGAAGAATTTAATCAGTACGGAATCCCCCCTTGGGAAAGCTATCCTGGGGCGTAAGGTAGGCGACCGGGTCAAGATTACCGTGAATGAAGGCTACAGCTATGATATCATAATCAGGAAAATAGAGAACACCAAAGAGGATGCAGACGACGCTATCCGGGGATACTAAGCCTTTATTTGATAAAAGTCTCTATAGCGTCCTTTAAATCTTCCAGGGCTTTGCTGTCCCCATGTTCCACGGCATGTACAATGCAGTGGGAAATATGGTCCTCTAAAATGATTTTGCCAATGTTATTTATGGCAGAGCGGACTGCAGCAATCTGCACCAGCACTTCACTGCAGTCCCGCCCGTCCTCCACCATGCGCTTTACAGCCTCCATATGGCCGATTGCCCGGGACATGCGGTTTAAGACAGCCTGGGTCTGCTGGTGGCCATGTGTATGGCCGTGCGGGTTTTGCGGATTGGGGCGGCTATGCGCTTGTGTCCCTTCCGGAGGGGCAGGCGTCTGTTCTTGCATATGCGGATGCCCCTGTTTGGATTCTGGGGTTTGTCTTGGGGTAGGTTCCATTCTGTATACCCTCCTTTTGATGATAGGATATATGAAGTTCTGTTTTTTGGCAGTTAAATGCTTCCGTTATTTTGCGCATATGTGATGGGGATGCGGTATCGTTAACATGTTCGGATGGTAAAGGGATAGGAAAGCCGCCCATTGGTATCGGATGGGTATCCGGCTCCCTCGGATATATCAAACATGCGGGAAGAAAGGCATTTTGGCACACCATCTAAAAAATAGGATCAAAAGTGTAATCAAACTTTCCTCTGTAAAAATGTTTCTGGATTGCAGAAAATTGGGCTATCAATAGGGGGAAGCGGTATGGCAGGCAAATGACAGCCTCCACATAACGGGTTTAAAATAAGGGATGGATTTCGGTGCGCATTCTCCTTCCTCCCATAGAGTGAGGGAGGGGTACTGCCCTGTTAGCCCAAGATTAGCCAAACGCAAAAAACACCCCATCCCTTGGAGTGCTTTCCTCTTAGAAACGCCTGTTTTAAAGGCTTTCCACCATGAGACATCAGGGATCCCATCGAATAAGTGTAACCAAAGTGTAATCAAACTCTTGCCCACAAAGTGGTTAGCCTCTCAAGATAAGATTAAAAGCATCTCAAATCGAAATGCAGGTATCACCAGCACTAAATTTTAGATATTTTACCTGTCTACTTGACAAGGGGCATATCAGATTACAAGGTAGGCTTATTTATTTGCGCTTGCTGTTCCTATGATCTAAATAGGCAAGCGATGCAACGGAAAACAAACTGCCGAAAAATAACAGGCTTAAAACTTCGTATGTACTCATATACACCACCTCCCATCTTTCGTGAAGTTTGGGAGGCTGCCACCTTGTAACACGTCTGCCCTATTGGAAAATTATAACATACCTTTAGATATCCGGCAATGTAAATTTAAGATATCCGAAAAAAGCAAGCCAAAGAGCCTGACAGCCCCTTTAACGAATGGCGCTTGCAGAAGGCAAGTGGGGGGGTACAGAACGGATGAAAGGAAGAGGACGCACCAATGGCCGGGAGTCCAGTTAAGAAATGCCAAGAGGTAAAGTGAAGAAATTTGAAGTTTGCAGGAAAAATATAACATACCGTAGAACTTGAAAAAGAAATATCATCATTTTGAGGAAATCCGCAAAGTACAGCAACTGACAGATATGTACCTTATCACAAATATCACAGTATGATGAGGGAACTGTTCCATTGGGGCAGTTCTTTTATTATATGGCAGAAGAATATAAATTATCTGATAGAAATTTGTATTGCGGGATATGATATCTGATGTTATTATAAATAATAAGCAGAAAGGCAGGTGGAAATATGTCTATGATTGGTTATTATGACGGAACAGCAGTTCAGGTAAAAGAGCCCTTACAAATGAATCAAAAGGTTATTGTGATTCCGATAGAAAACGATGCAGATTTAGGAGAGTCAGCCGCGGGAGGACTTCATAAGTATGCGAATCCTTCTTTCATTGAACAGGAAAAGGATGCGTGGAGAAAGGCGGCGATTAAAAAACATGCAGGGGAATAATTGTATACTTGATGCAAATGCAGTGCTGAGGTTTTTGCTACAGGATAATGAAGAGCAGTTTCGGCAGATAAAAGAAATCACTCAAGGAAAGAACTGTTATGTCACATTGGAGGTATTGGCAGAGGTCTGTTATGTATTGGAAGGTGTGTATCAGGTTCCGAGGGAAGATATTGCAGGTAATTTCCGTAAATTAATTAACGATGTGAGTATTATTAATGTGGATATATTACTTCGTGGATTAGAAATATTTGACAGGACACCTAGACTTGATTTTGTGGATTGTCTTTTGTATGGTTATAAATGGGAAAAGGGTATTGATATTGTTACCTTTGATAAGAAGCTGCAAAGACGTTTAGGGGAAGTATTTTTGTAATGTTTGAGGAATTGCAGGAAGCCCGTTAAACGATAAAAAATGAAAGCCTTATAATCATTTCAGCATGGCA
Source organism: uncultured Lachnospiraceae bacterium (assembly GCA_910588965.1). Classification (GTDB taxonomy): domain Bacteria; phylum Bacillota; class Clostridia; order Lachnospirales; family Lachnospiraceae; genus Petralouisia. The sequence goes on from CAJUSO010000001.1 coordinate 42,459, forward strand.
AAATAAATTACCAGTATATAGTATACTGTGGACTGATAAATACCGCACAGGTGGCGTTATACTTGGCAAGGGCATACTTCCCCCCGAAGCGTGCCGTGCTGCGGATGCGGAGAAGCTGCAATATATTGATTGGGAGATAGGCCACCCTGATGTATGTATCCAAGATTTATGGCGTATTGATACCATGTATAATGAATCTTTGATGAAAGCGTTTGGGAGGATAAATAAGTTGCTGGGATACCATTGATTCAGCCGCCCTGTTAGCCAAATGTTAGCCAAACGCAACAAGCACCCCATCCCTTGGAGTGCTTGTTCTTTGGGAATGCCCATTCCATAGGCTTTCCAGGCATGAGACATCGGGGACTCGAACCCCGGACAACTTGATTAAAAGTCAAGTGCTCTACCATCTGAGCTAATATCCCACTTTCTTTGTCCATATTTTACTTACAGACGAATGATATTCTAACATAGATTCCAGGAAAAGTCAATCTAAAATCCGAATATTCTTCCCGTCCTATTGCATTTATTGCAACTGTCCAGGCAGGCAGCAGGCTTGCCAGAACAGTTCCTTCCATTCCCCGGCAAGGGTTACTGGGGCAGAACCCTATCTTAGGTTTGCCCGGATAAGCTGAGATCGGATTTTTGGCCCGATCAGCATGGCCAGGATCATTTTTACCAAATCCCCAGGGATAAAAGGGATTACCCCTGCAAAAAGTGCGGCCTTCCAGTCCATACTTGCCTGGTAGGCCAGCCAGGCCGTCCCCAGCCCGTAGCAGATTATGGTTCCTGCAGCCATCCCAGCCAGGCAGATAAGAGGCTTGGCAATAAATTTATCAATGACAAGCCCAGCAAAGAGAGCCATGGGGATAAAGCCGATCAGATACCCTCCGGTAGGCCCGAACAGTTTTTCCGGGCCGCTGGTGAAGCCAGAGAAAACAGGGACGCCAATCAGCCCTATCAGCAGGTAGACCAAATAGCTGAGGGTGCCGTCCTTAGCGCCAAGTATGTAAAGGGCAAAGTAGATGGCAAGGTTTGTCAGGGAAATGGGCACGGGCCCAATTGGGATGGAAAAAGGCGCTAGGATAGCGGTGGCGGCAGCCATAATGCCAATGGCCGCAATCTGGCGGACAGAAAGCTTCTGGGAAACGGTTGCCTTGGGGTTTGTGCTTGGTCCATTCATCATCATTCATTCTCCTGTCATTATTATTTGTGCAGTTTCCGTTCTGCTTATCATTATAAGAAAAACGCGGCTAATTGTCAACTTAATAATATAAAAAGTTTACAATAGAATGGTGCACGTGCACAAAACCAGGAAAGAAGATTTTTATGAAAAAAATGACAGATTGTCCTGGCATCTGAAGCAGAGTGCAGCTTTCTGTGATGTAAATTTAATCCTCCGTTGCTTGCAGCAGTGATTTCTCTGGCCATCAGGCAGGGTATAAAAAACCCAGGAAAACAAAATACCTTGGCATCTATGGCAGGGGAAGGGAAAAGAGGCGGGAAAAGGGATGCATCCCTATTCTAAAATCATCATGGTAAAGATAAAATAAAATTGCGTCCATTAGAAAGGGCAAGGCCGTATAGGGATATATAAAAACGGGCTGCCAGCCAGCTGAAAGCTCACGCGGCAGCCCAGGGCCCCTATGGGTTAGGGGATGATATCCCGCATCTGCGCTAACAGTTCCAAATCCTCCTGCGTGATTTTCAAATTAGAGCAGTACGCTTTTCCTTCTGGCGTGGTAACTGTCATTTCCACCACTGTCCCTTCCCTTATGCCTTCTGAAGTAACGGCTTTTAGGAATTTCGGGAATTTGGGGTGGTTTGCCGTAAATTTCTGCCAGGCTCCCAGAATCTGGAAAATCTGTGCCGGGTTAATATTTGCCATATCGTTCCATCCTTTCTTTCCTCCTATCGGCGGGGTAGTTAATCAGCTGTATAGCACATTGTACAATGATTCCTAAAATTCTGCAACGAAAAACTTGTTTTTCCTCCCATATAAGTATAAAATAAACCTAAGTGCAGATGTTGCCATCATGCACAAATTAAAGAGAGAAAGGCAGGAGGTATTTTATGGAAACAGTATCATTCGGCACAACACAAAAGGGGGACAGGGCAACTTTGTATGTGCTCGAGAACAAGAACCATGCAGTTATCAAGGTGACAGACCATGGCGCAACATTAGTATCCGTATTGGTCCCAGATAAGGACGGCAGCCTAAAAGATGTCGTGCTGGGCTATGACGATGCAGGGGAATATGAGAAGCATACTTATTATTTTGGCGCTACAATCGGCAGGAACGGGAACCGCATTGATAACAGCCAAATGATGATTGACGGGAAATTATGTAAAGTCCCGGCCAATGAGAATGAAAACAACCTCCACAGCGGGCCGAACGGCTTTGACCGTGTGATGTGGGAGGTAAAGGGGCATACAGGCAACAGCATCACCTTTTTCCATTTAAGCACGGAGGAAGAGCAGGGGTTCCCCGGAAACCTGAAGGTGGAGGTTACATATACGTTAACAGACGATAATGCCGTCGAAATCAGCTACCGCGGGGAGGCAGATAAGGCAACGGTAATGAATTTCACCAACCATTCCTATTTCAACCTGGGCGGGCATGAAAGCGGTTCCGTAGAGAACCAGAAGCTGCAGATTCTGGCAGAAAGCTATAACCCAGTCCGGGATCCCAAGTCCATCCCGACAGGGGAGATTGCGCCTGTAGCGGGTACTCCTATGGATTTCAGGGAAATGAAGCCCATTGGGCAGGACATAGAAGCAGATTTTGAACAGTTAAAATTCACAGGCGGATACGACCATAACTTCGTGCTTAGCGACAAGGCTGGGGAAATGAAGGTTATGGCAAATGCATACTGTGAGGAGACGGGGATTGCAATGGAGGCTTCTACAGACTGCTGCGGCGTGCAGTTCTATGCCGGGAACTTCATCCAAGACCCCATTGGAAAGGATGGGGCAACCTACGGCAAGCGCTGCGGGTTCTGCCTGGAATCCCAGTTCTACCCGGATGCTGTGAACCAGCCGGGCTTCCCCTCCCCTGTCGTAGAGGCTGGGAAGGTGTTCACCACAAAGACGGTATACCGTTTCTATACAAAATAAAGCATCCAGTCAGGGCTGCCGCATGTATTTGCCGGCAGCCCTGTCTGGTAAGCTTATGGATCCTGTTTATGGAACACCAGGAATTTACTTAAAAAATAGTTGGACACAATGATTAAAACGCTAACCACAATCTTTGGGAGGAAACCTTCAATCCCCCATATCTCCTGATCCATCCCAACCTGATACAAAAGCACAGGCAAAAAAATTTCCGCCAGCCCGGTAAGCCCCCGTGTGCCCAAAAATAACGCAAGTTCCTTTAGGATGGCGCAGGCCCCAGATTCCCTGCTCTGGAAGACAATCACTTTATTTACGGCATAGGCAAACAGGACTGCCGCCAGCCAGGCCAGGGCATTGCACAAGGTCAGCTTCCCAGGCCATATGGTTATGGTAAGGGCATAAACCATCCAGTTGACAAAGGTTGTCACCGCACCAAAGAACAGGTAACTGACGGCTTCCCGGTATTTGCGGTACAATTCGGTAGGATTCATAGGGTTCCTCCAAACAATATAAATCTGCTTTTGGCATGGCAGGGAAAGCCATCCTGGAAGGGGCGGGCTATTTGTTGCTCCTCCTCCAAATCTGCATTTTCTCTGCTTCTTTTATTAATTCATCCCTAAAATCCGGATGCGCTACGGAAATAATCTTCTCACATTTCTCCCAGGCAGACAGCCCCTTTAAGTTTACTTTGCCATACTCTGTCACCAGGTAATGGATGTTGGCGCGGGTGTCCGTTACGATGGAACCTGGGTGCAGCGTGGGAAGGATACGGGATTTCACTTCCCCGTCCCTTGTCTTAAAGGTGGAGGAGCAGCAGATAAAACTCTTCCCGCCGTTGGAAAGGTAAGCGCCTAATACGAAGTCAAGCTGCCCGCCGGCCCCGCTGATGTGCTTGATGCCAGAAGATTCCGAGCTGACCTGGCCAAATAAGTCAATGTCCACAGCATTATTGATAGACATAAAGTTATCCAGGGCTGAGATAGACCGGATGTCGTTGGTATAGCTTACCGGTGCGCTTAAGAGCTCTGGGTTGTCGTCGATATAATCGTATAACTTTTTCGTCCCGGCGCCGAAGGCATAAGCCTGGCGGAAACGGTCAATGGATTTTTTAGAGCCGTTAATCTTGCCTGCCTTAGCAATGTCCACAAAGGCGTCCACATACATTTCCGTATGTACGCCCAGGTCTTTTAAGTCAGACTCTGCGATTAAAGACCCTACGGCGTTGGGCATGCCGCCGATGCCAAGCTGTAGGCATGCGCCGTTGGGGATTTCTTCTACAATTAATTTTGCCACGGCTTTGTCCACTTCTGTGGCAGGGCCGCCAGCCCCCAGCTCGCCGATGGGCGGGTTCTCCCCCTCTACGATGAAGTCCACATCGGAGATATGCACGCCATTTTCAAAGCCGCCCAGGCAGCGCGGCATATTTTCGTTGACTTCTACAATGATTTTCTTGGAAGTCTCGCAGACTGCGGTTAAATGGGAAGCATTTGGGCCGAAATTAAAGAAGCCGTGGGCATCCATAGGGGAAACCTGGAACATCGCCACATCATCCGGATGCTCTGACTCCCGGTAGTAGCGCGGCAGTTCGGAATAGCGGATCGGTGCATAGAAGGAACAGCCCCGGCTAATTAATTTACGCTCAATCCCGGACATGTGCCAGGAATTCCAGGTAAAATGCTCCCCGGCGTCTTCCCGCTGGAAGATGGCCAGGGGCTTTAATAAGATGCCGCCCCGCAGGTTAATGTCCTTTAATTCATCGGTGCGTTTGGCCAGAGCCTTGTCCAACACATCCGGCGTGCCGCAGCACCATCCATAGTCTACCCAGTCCCCGGATTTAATTACTTTTACAGCTTCCTCTGCAGATACTAGCTTCTGCTGATATTCTTGCTTGAAGTCCATATCAAAATACCTCCTGAAATAATTTATATTACCTATAGTAGCATTTTCTGAAGGAAGAATCAATATATGTTTCCTTTACCCGTCCTTCCCATAATCCATAAAAAAATGTTTCAGGTTCTGCAGGGCGCGGATCAATACTTCTGTCTGTGCCTCGTCCATCCCTTCTAATGTGGCCTGGATCATTTTCTCATGGAACTGCTCATGGTGGCTGTAGGCTTTTTTCCCCTTTCTGGACAGGGAAATTAAGACGACCCGGCGGTCCTCTTCACTCCGCGCCCGGTTCACATACCCCTTTTTTACCAGGCTGTTGATAGCAATGGTCAAGGTGCCCACGGTAACCGATAATAATTTGGCTACTGTGGACATGCTCTTTGAGCCGCTTTTCCCGATTGCCTCAATAATATGCATGTCATTGTTGGAAATATCCTTAAAATCTTCTGTGATGATCGCTTTTTCTTCTATCTGCATAATATCATTAAAGAGCTTTACTAGTATTTCATTGAGGGTTGCATAATTGTCCACAAAGAGCACCTCCTGTCAGTACATGCTTGCTTTTACTGCCCATTACGGGATAAGCGCCTGGGGCGGGCCGGCTGTTATTTGCCAGGGATTAAGCGGGCAATCCTGCCGGCAAACTCATTGAAGTTCTGGGTCTGTAAAATCACTTTCCCAGGCCCTGTAAGCTTTGTCAGGAACAAGCCCTCCCCGGCAAAGAATATATTCTTAAGCCCTTTTACAGTCTCAATCTCATATTTTACGGATTTCTCAAAGGCAACTACATTGCCGGTGTCCACTTTGATGACCTCGCCTGGAGCCAGGTCTTTCTCCACTTTATTCCCATCTATTTCCAGGAAAACCATGCCTTTGCCGGAAATATCCTGGAGGATGAAGCCTTCCCCGCCGAACAGCCCTGCGGATAACTTCTTGGTCAGGGCGACGCTGAGCGTTACGCTTTCTTCCGCGCAGAGGAAAGCGCCTTTCTGGCAAATCAGCCCGCCGGACGCCCCAATGCCGTCCAAGCCCCCAATATTCACAGGAAGGATCTCGCCGGCAACCGTGGATGCAAAGGCAATCACAGCGCCTGGGCGTTCTGCGCGGTAAGTGGCCATGAAAAAGGACTCCCCGGAAAACATCCGGCCAAGGCTTTTCCCAAACCCGCCTTTCATATTAGAATCCATAGAAATCCCTTCAGACATCCAGGCCATCCCCCCGGATTGGGTATACATGGTTTCGCCTGGCGCGTCAAATATGATTTCCACGGCGGGCATAGTGTCCCCTAAAACACGGTATCTCATAAAAAATACACTCCTTTATCTTAAATAATGGCAATACCTTTTGGGGCCTTTGCTGGCAATGGGACCTGCCGGCGCCCCAAGATAGGTATGAAGCCTGCTGTCTGTTATTATAATATATTTTGCCCATTTCTACCATACTTGAAGCAAAAAGTTTTGGCAAAAATGAAAGCCTGGCTTTGGGAAGGCTGGGAAAGGGAGGGGGATTTGGGCGGCAGAATATATTACAGAAATTTTTAAATAATTATCTGGTATTTTCCCAGGTTTTCTGTTAGAATATAAGATAACTATGCAGCATACGCCAGTATGTGATGGAAAAGGAGTGTTGATTATGGCAGAGACAATGGAAGATTACAAGGATGAGCTGGAAAATTCTTTCCGGGAGATTAAGGAAGGCGATATTATTACGGGAACCGTCATCGGCGTGAGTGAAGAGGAAGTGGCATTGGACTTGAAATACTATACCCAGGGGATTGTCAAGGCAGGGGACTGGAGCAATGACCCGGATTTCCATGTAATGGAAGACGTGCATCTTGGGGACGTGGTGAAAGCCACGGTGAAGAAGACAGACGATGGGAACGGCAATATCCTCTTATCCAAGAAAGAAGCCAACGACGTGCTTGTCTGGGAGAAGCTGGAAGAGTATTTAGAGGAAAAGACAGAGCTTACCGTGAAAATCGCAGGCCTCGTGCCCAGCGGCGTGGTTGCGTACCTGGAAGGCATCCGGGGCTTTATCCCGGCGTCCCAGCTGGCGCTTTCTTATGTAGAGGTGACGGACGAATGGCTGGGCAAGGAACTGGCAGTGCGGGTCATTACGGTTGATGAGTCTAAGAAGAAGCTGGTGCTTTCTGCAAAAGTAATTTTAAAGGAACGCCAGCAGGAAGAATATAACCGCAGGATTGCCATGATGGCGCCAGGGACTGTCATGGAAGGCACGGTAGAGTCCTTAATGCCTTACGGCGCATTTGTGGATTTGGGCGATGGGATCAGCGGCTTGGTCCATATTTCACAGATTTCCCACAGGCGGATTGGGAAGCCCTCCGAGGTACTGAGCCAGGGGCAGAAGGTAAAAGTAAAAGTACTGAACACGAACGACAACAAGGTGAGCCTCAGCATGAAGGCGCTGGAAGAGGACATGGTGGACGTAGACAGGCCGAGGGAAGTGGAAGAGTATGTATCCCATGAGAATGCTTCCACCCGTTTAGGGGATTTGCTGTCTAAGATAAAATTATAAGGAAGCCAGGCAAAGCGGGGCGGCGCCAGCAGGCGGGGATATCCCCTGCAGCATGCTGCGCCTGTTCCTGCTGCAGGCGGCAGAGTTAGGAAAGAATTTGAGAAAGGAGCCTACATAGATGAGAGTGAATGCGATACAGGGCACGGACGCCTCTGGCGCCCAGGTAAATACGCAGGCAGTGGGCGCAGGGGAAGACTTTTCCTCTTATTTGCCGGCAACCGCTTCCCTGGATCAGATTTTTGAAGAGGCATCTAGGACTTATAATGTCCCCAAGGAATTAATCAAAGCGATAGCCAAGGCAGAATCCGATTTCAACCCCAACGCTACTTCAAGGGCCGGCGCCCAAGGGGTTATGCAGCTGATGCCGGGGACTGCCAAGGAGCTTGGCGTAACAGATGCCTATGACCCATACCAGAATATTATGGGCGGCACCAAATACATTAGCCAGATGCTGGCAAAATATGATGGCAACATAACGTTAGCCCTTGCCGCTTATAACGCGGGCAGCAACAATGTGGCCAAGTATGGCGGTGTCCCGCCCTTTAAAGAGACGCAGAATTATGTGGTAAAGGTCACCCAATATATGAATGAGGGCGTAAATGCCCCAGATGCATCCTATACGGTCAATGCCAGCGCAGGGGCATCCAGCGCCCAGGATACGGCGGATGCAGGCTACAATACGATGGCAGCGTCTGTGGAAGAGGCAGAGGACAATTATTACCATGATATTTTGGAGCAGCTTTTCTCTTATGAGGATTACCTGCGTTTTATAGAACTGTACACGAAGATGCAGGAAGCCCAGGCAGAGAAGGAAGAAGACGAAAAAGAGCAGAAATCGGATTCTTATTATGCATACCAAGGGTTTAAGTATAATCCGATATCCCTAAACCTGACAGGTGGGATTTAAGGGGCGGCGGAAGAAGGGGCGTACAATAGGGGGATAATCTGGCGGCTGGATACGGGGAGGATTTGCAGATGCATGTCCTTTTGTATCTGGCCGCTAGCGTATTTTTGCGGGCGTTGGAAGGGGAGAAGGGGATTATTGCAGGCAGCCTCCCAGCGAATAGCCGCAGGGAGAGGTGGGGTGGATTGCTTGCTTGCATCTGCCCATACAGAATGTGTGGTGTGGATACAAAAGAATTCGTTTAATGGAAAACTTGAGATGACCTTTCAGTTGTTCGGAATTTCCGAACAACTGAAAGGTATTTAGAATACTTAACCGAAAAAGATATATAATTTCAGTACATAATTTTTGATTAAATTTGTCATATAGTCTAAACTAGTAAAAAAATTAGTTGGAGGTGCCAGGGTGAAGAATGAAAAAATGATAGATAATAAAGAATTTCAGACTTTATATGATAAATCAAAAAGGTTGATTGATAGTGCTAGAAACAACATGGGACAAATGGCAAATGCAATTACAGTACTGACAAGTTTTTTACTAGGAAGGTATATTGTTGAACAGGAGCAACAAGGTGCTGATAGGGCGAAATATGGAGCTAAAATAGTAGATTTTTCTATCAGCATATCTGACAGAAGAATATGGCAGAGGTTTTTCAAGAAGTAATGTGGCTGGGATGCGGCAGTTTTATGTGGCATATAAAGATAGGGAAGATGTAATTGTCCAGTTGGGAATTGGACAATCCGGACAGGCTTTTGGAATTATCCAATCGGAATTGGACAATTGGAACTGGCATATAACAAGATACCTTTTAAACTCAGTTGGACTCATTATCAGGTGCTTATGCGCATAAAAGACAGGGACGAAAGAGATTTTTATGAGAACGAGGCAATACGCTCGAATTGGAATGTAAATACTTTAAAAAGACAATTTCATTCCAGCTTATATGAAAGGCTTGCATTAAGCAGGGATAAAAATGATGTAATGCGGCTGGCAAATGAAGGAGCTGTTCCACAAAAACCGCAAGATATTTTGCATACGCCATATGTATTGGAGTTTGCGGGATTAGAAGACAAGGTTTCGTATCATGAAAGCGATTTGGAATCAGCAGTAATAGAAAAGATGCAAAAGTTTCTTTTAGAATTAGGTAAGGGTTTTCTATTTGAACAGCGTCAAAAAAGATTTACATTTCACGACAAAAATTTCTATGTGGATTTGGTTCTATATAACCGGCTATTGAGATGTTATGTTCTTATTGATTTTAAAATTGATGAACTTACGCATCAGGATTTAGGACAAATGCAGATGTATGTGAATTATTTTGACCGTTATGAAAGGGTTGAGGATGAAAATCCAACGATTGGTATCTTACTTTGCAAGCAGAGTGATGAGGCTCTTGTGGATTTGACACTCCCAGAAAACGCCAACATTTATGCAAAAGAATATAAATTATATTTACCGGATAAAAGGTTGTTACAAAAAAAATTGAAAGAATGGTTAGATGAAGAACAGAGAAATCAATAATGTGTGAGAATAGGTGGAATACGAACTTGTCGGAAATTCCAACAAGTTCAAGAAAAAGGTATGGATTGATAATAAGAATCATGCGGTATAAGAAAAAGAGGAAAGATACATATGAAAGCAGATAATTTGAGTTTTCTGGAGTTTATTGGGGCAGGTAAAAGAACTTTTTATATACCTGTATATCAGAGAAATTATGACTGGAAAAGGATGCAATGTATTACACTATTCAGAGATATTGAATCAATTGCGATGGATGAAAATAGAAAAAGCCATTATGTAGGTTTTGCATAAGATTAGGAGTAAGAGATGGAAAAAATAAAAATAAAATATTTCTGCCCGGATATGGAAAAGCTTGCTTATATTGACGGCAAGTCGGATTGGATTGATTTGCGGGCAAGCGAAACGGTTGAGATGAAGGCTGGGGACTTTTGCTTAATCCCCTTAGGCGTAGCGATGGAGCTTCCCAAAGGATATGAAGCCCATGTAGTACCGCGGAGCTCCACCTTCAAGAATTATGGCTTATTGCAGGTAAATAGCTGCGGGGTCATTGACGGCAGCTACTGTGGGGATGAAGATATGTGGAAAATGCCCGTATACGCCACACGGGATACCATTGTGCACAAGAATGACAGGATCTGCCAATTCCGTATTATGGAAAACCAGCCGGTAATTGTATTTGAAGAGGTCCTGTCCCTTGACAATAAAAACCGCGGCGGTTTTGGCACCACAGGCATTTCTTAGCAGCTGGGACTGGCCCTTTTTTCGTCAACTTGTACAAATTCCGCCTTTATTTTCCGTCAGATTGCCAAGTCCTTTTTCTGACCCTTTTTATTCTTGTCATATATAACAAGATTCCTTTCGCCTTTTTGTACACTTAACAGATGACATCCCTTTATAAATCTGGTAGGATATTCACAGTAAGGGCAAACAGAAAAAGGAGGAAAGAAAGGAAATGGCAAGTTTATCATTAAAGAATATTTGTAAGGTTTATCCCAACGGATTTGAAGCAGTAAAAGATTTTAATTTAGAAATTGCAGATAAAGAATTTATTATTTTCGTAGGCCCCTCCGGATGCGGAAAATCCACCACCCTCCGTATGGTGGCAGGCCTGGAAGAAATCTCTTCCGGTGAGCTTTCCATCGACGGCAAGGTAGTAAACGACGTAGAGCCTAAAGACAGGGATATTGCAATGGTATTCCAGAACTACGCCTTGTATCCCCATATGACGGTATTTGATAACATGGCTTTCGGCCTGAAGCTGAGGAAGGTGCCGAAGGATGAAATCCGCAAGAAAGTAGAAGAAGCAGCAAAAATCCTTGACCTGGATAAATTATTAGACCGTAAGCCAAAGGCTTTGTCCGGTGGGCAGAGGCAGCGTGTGGCGATGGGACGTGCCATCGTGCGTGAGCCAAAGGTATTCCTGATGGATGAGCCGTTATCCAACTTGGATGCAAAGCTGCGTGTGCAGATGCGTGCTGAGATTGCCGCATTGCACCAGAGGCTGGGCGCTACCATCATCTATGTAACCCATGACCAGACAGAGGCTATGACGCTGGGAACCAGGATTGTGGTGCTGAAAGACGGCGTTACCATGCAGATTGATTCCCCGCAGAAATTATACAACGAGCCGAACAATTTATTCGTTGCAGGCTTTATCGGCTCCCCGCAGATGAACTTCCTGGATGCAAAATGCGTTGTGGAAGGGGATAAGGTTTCTCTGAAGTTTGCGGAGAACACGATTGTACTGCCGCCGGCAAAGGCCAAGAAACTGAGCAGCGGCAAATATAATGGCAAGACAGTTGTGCTTGGCATCCGCCCAGAAGATATTGACGATGATCCAATCGCCCTTGAAACCCATAAGAACAGCGTGTTCAATACCAAGGTTACCGGGTATGAGCTGCTTGGTTCCGAAGTATTGCTGTATTATACCGTGAATGGGACAACAATGACTGCTAAGGTTGATTCCAGGACACCTGCCCGCTTAGGCGATGCGATCCGTTTGGCCATGGATGTGGAGAAGATTCATGTATTCGATAAAGAAACGGAATTGACAATTACCCATTAATTGGTTAATATAATTGCATAGCACAAATTTACGGAAGCGACGCAGAAATGTGTTGCTTCCGTTATTCGTTTTCAGACAACAAGTGAGGAGTCAGAATGTTATCAAATCATAAATTGCAAGTTACTTTGGGGGAAATCAAAGATATTTCCAGGATTGACCTGGCCTTGTTTAATGACAAAGGGAAGCTGTTGGCCGCCACTTACGATTTGGAGGAGGATCTGGAAGGGGCTATCCGCCTGTTTGCAGATTCCATGGCAGAGAGCCAGATGCTCTCAGGGCGCCATTTTTTCAAAGTCCTGATTGAGCATGAGCTGGAATATATCCTGCTGGCGCAGTCCAGCAGTGAAGAGGCCTATATGATTGGCAGGCTTGCTGTCTGCCAGATCCGGAACATGGTAAGCGCATACCAGGAACAGTTTGACCGCAACAGCTTTATGCAGAATGTGGTGCTGGGCAATATGCTGGTCGTGGACATGTACAATAAGGCCAAAAAACTCCATATTGATACGGCTGGGCGTGTAGTGTTTGTCATAGAGGTGTCTGGTAAGAAGGATGGGATTGTCATGGAGCTGGTGAAGAATTTCTTCGCTTCCTCCATCCGGGATTTTGTGACAGAGGTAGATGAAAAATCTGTCATACTGATTAAGGACGTCCGGGATATCCCTACGGAAGAGGAACTGGCGGGGCTTGCCAAGATGATTGTGGACAACATCCAGATGGAAGCAATGGTAAAGGTGCGCGTAGGGTACGGGGGGCGTGTGGAACTGCTGCAGGATATAGCCCGTTCTTACCAGGAGGCGAAAATGGCGCTGGAAGTAGGGAGTATTTTCTTTGTGGAAGACAGTACCGTCTCTTATAGTAATTTGGGGATAGGCCGCTTAATCTACCAGCTTCCGGTGAGCCTGTGCGAGATGTTCTTGAAGGAAGTGTTTGGGGAGCAGATCCCTGATATCTTTGATGAGGAGACGACGGTTACCATCCATCGGTTCTTTGATAATAACCTAAATATTTCCGAGACTGCAAGGCAGCTTTATATCCACAGGAATACGCTGGTATACCGGCTGGAGAGGATTGAGAAAATACTGGGCTTGGATATCCGCACATTTGAAGACGCCATGCTGTTTAAGATTGCCCTGATGGTAATGGCCCATATGGATTACCAGAAACACCCTACAAAGGAGCAGAAGGAGGATAAAAATGGTGAATAGGGGCAACTATGTTATGTGTAACTATGGAGGTTTGGGGTAGTTATAGATAGGGGCGCTATTTACTGCCAGTTAAGCAGGAAGGAATGATGATATGAAGATCTCTACAAAGGGACGCTATGCATTGCGGTTGATGTTGGATCTGGCGCTGGAGGAAAACCAGATTGTGCGCCTGAAGGATGTGGCGGAAAGGCAGGAGATTTCCATGAAATATTTGGAGCAGATTATTTCCGTGCTTCAGAAGTGCGGTTATGTGAGAAGCCTGCGGGGGCCGGGAGGGGGTTATACGTTAGCCCGCAGCCCCAAGGACTATACAGTTGGCATGATCCTGCGCCAGATTGAAGGAAGCCTTGCCCCAGTGGCGTGCCTGGAGCACACGGAGAATGCATGCGGCCGCAACCTGGAATGCGTGACGCTGGTTTTCTGGCAGAAGCTTTATGACGCCATCAATGAGGTGGTGGACCAGGTGACCCTTGCGGATATGCTGGAGTGGCATAAAGAGATCCAGGGGAATATGGATTATGTAATTTAGAGGGTATTCACTACCAAAAATGGCCCGTTTACTGCAACAATGGCCTGAGGATTAAAATAAAACACCAGAAGGCCGATATAAACAGCAAGCAGTCAATGTTCCAGGGAATGGGAGAACAGGCAGTTTGAGCCAAAGGGCTGCAGGCGTTTCAGGGGCGCAGGCAGGTAGGGGACTTCCGGTATTCCATTGTCTGGGGATAGGAACTGGCGGAGACATACTTGTAGGAAAGGGGAATGGGCATGAAAATTAACAATGTAGCGCAGCAAGATACAATTGCAAAGGGCAATTACGGCCAGGAGCGGGCAGAGAAAAACGATGCTGCCAAAGAAAAGCAGGAGAAGGGACAGGGCGTTTCCATCCAGGCTTCAGAGCTGAACCTAATCCCGGAAAGCATTGCAGATAAGAAAAAGAAAGCAATGCAGGATGCCATGAAAATGGTGAAAGATCAGTTCGAATCGGACAGCATCGTGGATGACACGAAGGATGAATTCCGCGGCAGGATTGCGGATGGGAAAGAAAAGTCGATGGCTGCCTCCCAGGAACTGAGGTTCATCCAGGAGGAGAAAGAGAAGCTGAAGGAAGAATATCCGGACCAAGACAGTGAAGAGTATAAGGCGTTCATGAAGGATCTGAACGAATTGGAGGCGCACTGGAGGAAAGAGCTTGAAGACGGGCAGGATATGGTATCCTCCGCCACGATGGCCATTAAAAGCATTAACCAGGAAATGCTGAAACGGCATGATATGGTGGATGCCACAAAGTTAGCCGAAGAAGCCATAAGGGCAGCGAACAAAGAAGCTGTCGGCATGATGATGGATGAGGCGAAAGAAAAAGTAGACCAGGATTTAGAGGAAGTGAAGGAGAAGGCCGAGGAAGCCAAGGAAGAACAGGAAGAGCAGGAAGAAGCGCTTAAGGAAGCCCAGACGGAGCAAGAGAAACGGATGAAGGAGCTGGAAGAGGAACTGGAAAAGCGCCGCAGGACCCGTGAGAACCGGGCGGCAATCAAAACCATGCCTTCCCTCAGCGGCTTTGATACCAGCGAAATTGCAGATAAGCAAAGTAAGATACTGGACAGCTTGAACCAGATACTGGACAGCCAAGGGCTGACCATGGAAGAGATAAAGGGGATTGTGGTAGACACGAACCTTTGATTCTTTGAAAGGAACTCCTTTTTGATAAAAATTGGGTAACAGGGATTTTTATCAAAAGGGGGTTTTTCTTATCTTATAGGAAAGGCCATGTTGCTGTAAAGCATGAAAGTCCATGTCTTTCCAATAAGATAAAACCCTCCGGGGGATGCGTACTCGCACATTAGGTAAAAGATTGCTTCGCAATTGTGCCCGGCGCGTCAAAGCGTGCACCCTCCTCAAGATTGAGGGGATAGGGGAGTTGAAGCGGGCTTGTATCCTCTATTTTGGAGGCTTTTTGAAAGCTGTGGGAAACCAACCTTACTGGTTTGGGAGTTTGTGGGGAAAACTGTGGATACTCAAGAAAATAGCATATTGGCAAAAGGGAAAAAATATGGTAAACTGTAATAGAACATATATTCTAGAAGTGCGTCTCTGTTTTTAGGGCTTATTGAGGAGTGGTTTAGTTGAAAGGACATTTTTTCCATAGGGATAAATTGGAGCAATTATTAGATGGTGTATTGAATAAGACGTTAGGGGAAGTGGATACCAGCCATGTGTTTGATAAAACAAAGTCTAACCCTAAAGTAACGGGCATTGCGGGGGATGTGATAGAACAGTCTGTGTTAGGGCTTCAGGCAGATAACCTGCAGCGGCCGGATTTAGACGTGGATGGTATAGATACAGAGTTAAAGACGACAGGCATCCGGCTATCCAAAAAGGACAAGAACCAGTATGAGGCAAAAGAGCCTATGACAATTACTGCGGTATCGCCTAGCCAAATTGTTGAGGAGGAATTTTCAACATCCAAGTTTTGGCATAAACTAGAACATATGCTATTTGTGTATTACCACTATGCATCTGCAAAGACAGTAAAGGCGGCAGAATATGCGGATTTTTATATCCGCGGGTATGAATTCCATGAATTTAGTGATATGGATAAGGCCAGGCTTAAAAATGACTGGGAATTAGTCCAAAGTTTTATCATGGAAATCCAATGCACCTATGAAAATCCGGAAAGCCAATACCCACGCCTTTCTTCAGAGCTACGGGATAAATTAGCCTATATTGATACTGCACCGAAGTGGCCGAACCATCCAAGGTTCCGCCTGAAAAGGCAGGTAGTGACGGGAATTGTCCAGAACCATTTTGGCGGTAGGCTGGAGCAGCTATCTGGGTGTTATCGGGGATATCAAGATATTGACAGCAAATGCCATAGCTTAACAAATCAGGATGCAGGGAAGACAGTGGCAGAGTTGGTGCAGCAATATAAGATTGCAGTGAAGGATATTACAAAACTGCCGAAATCTATCAGTGAAGCTATCACAGTTAAAATGTTTGGGGCACAATCCCTGAAAATGAACCAGATTGAACTGTTCCAGAAATTTGGGATTGTAGGAAAATCTATTACCATGACAGTGGCAGGGGGCAGGACAGAGGACACAAAATTAGTTGCGGTGGATTTTGAGGAATGGACAGACAGGGGCATAGCCTTTGAGGAATCGAGCATATATGATTACTTTGCGAACCATCAGTTCCTGTGTATGCTGTTTGAAGAACCCTCCAAAGATGCCCCATTGTGCGATAATAAATTTCTTGGGTTTAAACGCCTGTCATTTTGTGAAGGATTTATCCAAGGTGAAGTGAAAAAAACCTGGGATGAGGTCAGGCGTCTTGTATGGAACCAGGAACTGGCAGAGACGGTTGAGTTGGATAAAATGGGGAATCCAAGGATAAATAAAAAGACAGGTACGGTGAAGAAAAGTATTAATTTCCCAAAATCGAGGGATCATATTATATTTTTAAGAGGTGGTGGGCTGGATGCAAGAACCAAGACAGAAAAAGTGAATGGGATAAATATGTACAAACAATATGTATGGGTCAAAGGATCTTATATTGCTGGGGCATTACAAAAGATACGCCTGCTGTAAGGTATAGGGAAGCGATTGGCAGGGCGAGGAGTAAGGCTTGAAAGGAGTTCAGTTGATGGAGAAAACGGTATGTGAGTTGTTTGCTGGGGTCGGCGGCTTCCGGTTAGGGCTGGAGCGGGCAGCGGAGGATTGGAAGACCGTTTGGTTCTCACAATGGGAACCTAGCCGGAAGCAGCAATGGGCGCACGCATGTTATGTATCCCATTGGGGGGATGTGGATGCAAATACGGGAATAGATATTGCGGCAGTAGAGAAAAAGGAAATACCAGACCACAATTTATTGGTCGGCGGCTTCCCGTGCCAAGATTACTCTGTTGCACGCCCGTTGCCCGGTGCAACGGGATTGGACGGGAAAAAAGGTGTGCTCTGGTGGCAGATACGGGAGGTGCTCCAAGAGAAAAAAGCGCCCTTTGTGCTCTTGGAAAATGTGGACAGGCTATTAAAATCCCCCGCTTCCCAGAGAGGACGGGACTTTGGGGTAATGTTGGCTTGTTTTGCCAGCTTGGGTTATTCCGTCGAGTGGCGTGTAGTAAATGCCGCGGACTATGGGGCGGGGCAGAGGAGGAGGCGGGTATTTATCTTTGCTTTCCATAGCCATACGTCATATGGGAACAGGATATTTAAGGAAGAACCCATGGCGGTGATAGGAAAGGATGGATTTTTCGCAAGGGCATTCCCAGTGGAGGAGATAAGGGCTATATCGGAAGGGGCGGTTGCATATAGGGATCTCGTAAGTGTGTCAGAGCAGTTTCAGTTCCCCTTTGAAAATGCTGGATATATGGTAAATGGTAAAATATATACGGCAAAGGCAGAGCCCATTTATGAACCCCCAATTCCATTGAAAGACTTGCTAGAAAAGGATGTGCCAGAGAAGTATTTTCTGGGGGGTGGCTTAGCAAGATGGGAGTACCTAAAAGGCGCCAAGAAGGTGAAGCGGACGAGTAAGAGCGGACATGAATACATATTTAGTGAAGGAGCCATTGCATTTCCAGATGATATCAGCCTGCCAGCAAGGACGATGCTTACATCAGAATCCAGCTTAAACCGGAGTACCCATGTGATAAAAGACCCGCAGAATGGCAAGTTAAGGCTGCTCACACCATTGGAAGCTGAGAGGATACAGGGGTTTGGGGAGGAATGGACGAATATGGGCATGCCAGAAAAGACCCGCTACTTCTGTATGGGGAATGCGCTGGTAGTTCCGATGGTGACCAGAATGGGGATGGTTTTAAATGACATATTTAAGGTGGAATAGCTATGGTATTTTAGGGAGGTCTTTTATTCCGCCGTTTAGGCTGGGTGAAATAGAGTGGTAGATTTGCTATAACAAAAGGAGATAGCAGGGATGAGGCTGGTTCATTTGTCAGATTTACATATTGGGAAACGGGTGCATGAATTTTCCATGCTGGAAGACCAGGAATTTATTTTGCAGCAGATTCTGGGCATTGTAAAGGAAGAGCAAGCGGATGGGGTGATTTTAGCCGGGGATATCTATGATAAGCCCGTGCCGCCCGGGGAAGCGGTGCGGCTGTTTGACCGCTTCCTGACAGGGCTGGCCGATTTGGAGGTTATGGTATTTATTATCAGCGGCAACCACGATTCGCCGGAACGGCTTGCATTTGGGGCGCAGCTTATGAGCAGGCGGGGGGTACATTTTGCCCCTGTTTATGATGGGAAGGTGCAGAAGCTGTGCCTCAGGGACTGTTATGGGGAGGCCTATATCTGGCTGCTGCCGTTTTTAAAGCCTGCGGTTGTGCGCCATGCCTTAGGGGAAGAGGCGGAATCCTACCAAGAAGCCCTGGAACTGGCAGTGGCGCATATGGCCGTAGAGCCAGGGGAGCGGAACCTATTGGTGGCGCACCAGTTCGTGACAGGGGCTGCCCAATGTGATTCAGAGGTATCCGTCGGCGGCCTGGACCAAGTAGACGCTTCCGTGTTTGACGCCTTTGATTATGTGGCGCTGGGGCATCTCCACAGCCCCCAGTCCGTGGGCAGGGAGTGTGTGCGTTATTGCGGCACGCCCTTGAAGTATTCCTTTTCAGAGGCAGGGCAGGAGAAATCCGTGACCA
Source organism: uncultured Lachnospiraceae bacterium (assembly GCA_910588965.1). Lineage (GTDB taxonomy): Bacteria > Bacillota > Clostridia > Lachnospirales > Lachnospiraceae > Petralouisia. The sequence continues at coordinate 61,349 of CAJUSO010000001.1, forward strand.
TCGTGGAACTGAAGGAAAAAGGGAATGTGGAGATCCGCACCATCCCCCTAACGCCCCGCCGGGATATGCGGAAAATAAGGGGGACCTATATGGAGGTAACGGCACGTTCCTTTTATGAGGGGATGGATTGGGAGGATTACCTGCAAATAACTTTGACAGATGAAGAGGATATCCCAGACGGGATGCAGAAGCTGCGGGTTATCTACCCCAATGCCATGCGGCTGGAATATGACAACAAGAGGACGCGGGAAAGCCGGCAGGTAGAAGAGGCCGCAGAGGTGGAAGCAAAGACGGAGCTGGAATTGTTCCAGGAGTTTTATGAACTGCAGAATAACCAGCCTATGACGTCGGAGCAGGAAGCGGTTGTGGCTGCCATTATCCAAGAACTTCGGGAGGATAGGGCATAAGCCTATCAGGCAGAAGAGGCAAAGAGCCAGTGCGGCGGTGAAAATTCTGGAAAAGCGATGGGAGGCCTGAGATATGAAACCGTACAGATTGGTGGTCAGCGCATTTGGGCCCTATGCAGGCCGGGAAGAGGTGGATTTTGGGAAGTTAGGGGACAGCGGCTTATATTTGGTTACAGGCGACACAGGGGCTGGGAAATCTACCCTGTTTGACGCCATAACCTATGCCTTATACGGGGAATCCAGCGGCAGCGTGCGCAAGGCAGAGATGTTCCGGAGCAAATATGCGGATGCGGGCACGCCTACCTATGTGGAATTTACGTTCCTGTACCAGGGAAAGCCTTACACCGTGCGCAGGAACCCAGAGTATACGAGGCCGAAGAAAAGGGGGGAAGGGTTTACCTCTGAGAAAAGCGGCGCCGTCCTGACCTTTCCGGACGGGCGGCTGCCTGTGACCAAAACAGAAGATGTGACGAAGGCAATCACAGCGTTAATAGGCTTGGATTACAAGCAATTTACCCAGATTGCCATGATTGCCCAAGGGGATTTCCAAAAGCTGCTCCTAGCCGGGACGGATCAGAGGCGGGAAATCTTCCGGCAGATTTTCCATACGGAACTGTACCAGGAGATCCAAGAGCGGCTGGGCGCTGAGGCAAAGGAACGGGAGAAAGCCTACGGGGATGTGTGCAGCAGTATTAGCCAGCGGCTGGGGGATGCAGCTACCCAAGGAGCCGGCGGGGCAGCCATAGAGTATGAAAGCCTCAGGAAAAAAGGCTTCCAGGGCAAGGTGGAGCGAGGTTTGGAACTATTGGGAATCCTGCTGCAGGAGCAGGAGGAGGCTTTAACGGGCTTAAAGGGGAGATTAAAAGCCATTGCCGAAGCAATTGGGGAGGAAGACCAGCGGCTGGGAAAAGCCAGGAATGGGAAGCGGCTTCAGGCAGATCTTTATCAGCGGCAGAAGGAATGGGGGGAAATAAAACCCCAGCTGGAAAGCGCACGTATGGAACAGCAGGAGGCAGAAGCGGCGGCACAGGAATGCCCCCTTTTGCAGGGGCAGATAATCACCTGGGAAGAGCGCAAGAAACAGCGCCTAGAACTGGAACGGGCGGAACAGGAATTGCAGGATGTCAGCCAAAGGTTAGCAGAGAACCAAACCGGGCAGGAAGAACAGTTAGGGCGGCAGGCAAAGCTTAAGGCACAGGCCGCAGCCCAAAAAGAAGAATTGGCCTCCCTGCAGGAAGCCGGGGAAGAGAAGGTACGGCTAGAACGCCAGTGGGAAAAAGGGGAACAGGGCAGAGATAAGATAAAGGAAATCCTACAGGATGTTTCCCAAATCCGGGAAGGGCAAAAATCCTGCAGGGAAAGCCTTAAGGCAGCAGAAGGGCAGGAGAGGGGGCTTGGGGCATCCATACAGCAGAAACAGGAAAAGGCAGAGAGCCTGCAGGACCGGGATGCCCTGCTGGCTGCCCATAAGGGGAAGCTGGAAACCATTGTGAGGCAAGCGGAAGGCTTAAGGCAGCAGGACGGAGAATGGGAAAGGGTTTGCGGTGATATCAGCCAGGCAGAAGGAGTACTGGGAGAAATCTTAGGGCAAAGGGATAAAATCAAAGAAAAAGAGCAGGGACTGGCAGGCATCTTGGAGAGTGGGAAGGATGCAGCAGGCCAGGAGCAGGAATTTTACCAGCGCCAGGAAGCCTACCGGCAGAAGCAGGAAAATTTTACGGAATTGGCGGCGCAGATAGAGGAAGCAGAAGCCCAGGGGGAAAAAGCTATCCGGGCAAAAGAGGGTTTGCAGCGGCAGCGGAAGGAACAGGAAGAGCAGTTACAAGCCATCCAGGAGAAATGGGACCAGGCGCGGCAGGCAGAGGCTCATGCGCAGCAGCAGAAACAGGAGCTGGAAGGGTTGGAAGCCAGGAAGGCCGGCCTGTCCCAATGGCTGGACAGCTATAGGGAACTGCAAGAAGGGCAGGCAGGATTGGCCCAGAAACAGAAGGCCTACCAAGAGGCTTCCCAGGAACGGAACCGGCTGCGGGAAGGGTACCATCAGCTGGAGAAGGCGTTTTTAGACGCCCAGGCAGGGATGCTTGCAGCCAATTTAGCAGAAGGGGAGGCGTGCCCTGTCTGCGGCTCTGCCCACCATCCCCATTTGGCCAGATTGCCGCAGGAGGTGCCGGACAAGGAAGCGTTGGATGAGCAGAAACAAGAATTGTCTGCATGGGAAAGCAAGGCAGAACGCCTAAGCGCAGAAGCAGGACGTTGGAAGGAACAGATAGGGAAAGACGCAGAGAAGCTGCAGGCAGAAGGGGAAAGGCTGTTGGGGAGAAGCAGGAAGGAAGCGGAGGAAGGAGAGGCAGGGGGAATCCCTCTGGCAGGCAGCACTGCCAGGAAGGAAGCCCTGGGAACTGAGGAAGCCTTAGCAGCGCATCAGGCAGGCCTAGGAGCGGCAGTGGATTGTGCCATGGCACAGGAGGAGCAGCTTGGGCAGGGAATAGAGGCAGCCTTAGCAGCGCATCAGGCAGGCCTAAGAGCGGCAAAGGATTGTGCTATAGAACAAAAGGAGCAGTTTGTTCATGGAATAGAGGAAGCCTTAGCAGCGCTGCAGGCAAGCTTAAGAGCGGCAATGGATTGTATCACAGCACAAGAGCAGCAGCTTGTTCAGGGAATTGCAGCAGCAGGGAAAGCGGCGGCGCAAAGGGAAGCCTTAGAGGAAGCGCTTGACAAGGCAAAGGAAAGGCTGTCGGCTATCAAAGAACAGGTGCAGGGGAAAGAGCAAGAACAAGCTGTCCGGGAAGGGGAGTTAAGGGAGAAAAACAGGCAGCTTCAAAAGCTTGCCTCTGCGCTGGATTTCGAAGGATGCCCTTTGGGCAGGCAGGGACGCCAAAAGGCGGCAGAATGGATAGAAAGCCGCTGGAGGCAGCTGCACCTGCAATGGGAGCAGGCACAGCGCAAAAGGCAGCAGCAAGAGGAACGGGCTGCAGAGATGGACAAGCTGCATAAGGGCTTACAGGAACTGGAAGGGAAGGAAAAGAAAATCCAAAAATCATTGGACGCCCTGGAAGGCAAAAAAGGCGCCATGGAACAGCAGATCCTGCAGAAACTCCAGGCAATCCCGCAAAACGTGATGCAAGGCACGCCAAAGGAGGCAGGGCACGCAGCAGACGGATATAGGCGGGGGATAAGCCAGGCGCTTTCCTGGTTGGAGGCCCAGGAGAGCCAGTTAAAAGCCAGGATCCAAAAGGCGGAAGAGGAAAGGAAGGAACGGGAAGCCCTCAAGCAGGATATCATAACTTTAGGGCAGCAGCAGAAAAAACTTTTAGAGACAATAGAAGGGCTAAGGCGCCGCCAGGAAGTTTTGGATAGCAGATACCTGGAACGGAAACAGCAGGCAGCGGATTTCCTGCTGCTGCCAGATATGCCTTGGGGCAGCCAATATGAAGGCGCAAAAGAACTGCCGGAAGACGCCCTTTTCCATGCCATTGCCTTGGCAGGGCGCCAGCAGGAGGAAGCATTGGGAAGGCTTGGGTGCCTGATGCAGCAAAACAAGGCAAAGCGGGACAGGAAAGCCCAGTTAGAAGCTGCCCTCCCCCAAGCCGAGGAAGCTTTGGAAAGGATCCGGCAGGCATTGGAAGCCAGGAGCCTGCAGTCTGCCAGGCTTCTGGCAGAAAAGGAGAAGCTAACAGCCCAGGTACAGAAAAGTGTAGACGCCCTGGGCGGGAAGGACAGGAAAGAATTGGAGCAGGAGCTGGAGATCCTTCGGTCAAAGAAGGAATCCCTCCTACAGGCGAAGGAGGCAGCAGATAAAAAACTGCAGGCCTTCCAGCAGAGGGGCGCAGAACTGCAGTCCCATATGGCAGCCCTCCGGATCCAAATCGAAGAAAACGGCAGCCTTAAAGAAGAGGAAATCTTAGCCCGCAGGCAGCAATGGGTGGAAGAGCAGTCAATGCTCCAGGACAAACGGGCGGATTTCTATGCAGCCTATAAACGCAACCAGGAGATTTACCATTCTGTAAAAAAAGGGCAGGAAGAAGCGGTAGCGGCAGAGCAGCGTTGGGTCTGCCTGCGTGCGTTAGCCAACACGGCAAATGCCAAGCTTTTAAATAAGCCCAAGGTCGAATTGGAGACTTATATCCAGATGGCGTATTTTGAGAGGATCCTGCGGCGGGCGAACCTGCGCTTTTTAGCTATGAGCGGCGGGCAGTACGAGCTGAAGCGCCAAGAAGATGAGAGGGATAACCGGAAAAAGGCAGGCCTGGAACTGAATGTAATTGACCATTACAATGGGAGCGAGCGCAGCGTAAGGACCTTGTCCGGAGGAGAATCTTTCCAGGCTTCCCTGTCCCTGGCATTGGGCCTATCGGATGAAATCCAGTCGAATGCCGGGGGGATCCGGTTGGACGCCATGTTTGTGGACGAAGGGTTTGGCTCCTTGGATGAGGAAACCTTAAGCCGTGCCATGAAGACTTTGGACGGGCTGGCAGAGGGGGAACGGATGGTAGGTATTATTTCCCATGTGGGGGAATTGAAAGATAGGATTGAGAAGAAGATACTGGTGACAAAGGGCAGGAATGGGGAAGGCTTGGGGAGCCAGATACAGATAGAAGGGTAGGATCTTAGCAGCCCATACTGCCATACTGCCTCACGGCCTCTTAGAAGCACGTTGTAGCTGGGGGATAAGCATACAGCTATCCCCCGCTGTCCCCTGGAATTGGCAAGGCGCCGTCCAATACAGGATTGCCAGATCCCAGAGGAGGAACCGCGGGCCTATGGCGAAATATGCAGCAAGGCGCCATCCAGTACAGGATTGCCAGATCCCAAGGGAGGAACCGCAGGCCTATGGCGAAATATGCAGCAAGATAGTGGCAATCTGGAAATAAATCAAAATCGAACAGATATCTACAATCGTAGAAATCAATGGCGCTGCCATCAGGGCTGGGTCTAAGCCAATGTGCTCTGCCACCAGCGGCAGGGTACATCCGATAAACTTGGACAGGATGACAATGATTACCAGGGCAAGCCCAATCACAATTGCAATCTGCAGATCCCCATATTGGATATAAATCCGCATCCCATTTACAAATGCAAGCACAACGCTGACCAGCAGCGCGATGCGGAATTCTTTAAAGATTACTTTCAGGATATCCTTGAATTTAATCTCATCCAAAGCTAGCCCCCGGATCATCAGGGTAGAGCTTTGGGAGCCGCAGTTCCCCCCGGTCCCTGTCAGCATAGGGATAAAAGACACTAACAGGGGATAAAGCCGAAACGTTTCCTGGTAATGTGTAATGATGGATCCGCTCACCGTTGCAGACAGCATCAAAAACAGAAGCCAGGAAATCCGGCTTTTGGCATGGGAGAAGGCAGAAGTATGGAAGTAGCTGTCATCCGTGGGCATGATAGCGGCCATTTTGGCCATATCCTCCGTATGCTCTTCCTGCATTACATCCATGGCGTCGTCAAAGGTGATAATCCCCACCAGCCGTTCCTCACGGTCCACCACGGGAATGGCTAGGAAATCATACTTATTCAGGATCTTTGCCACCTCTTCCTTGTCCTCATGGGTATCCACATAAATTACATTGGTCTCCATAATGTCTTCAATCTGCATGGCGTCCTCTGCCATGAGCAGATCCTTTACAGATACCATGCCGATAAGCTTACGGTTTTCCGTCACATAGCAGGTATAGATGGTCTCCTTGTCCACGGCTGTCCTGCGGATACGGGAAATGGCAGCGCCTACCGTCATTTCCTTTTTGATATTGACATACTCTATGGTCATCAGGCTTCCAGCGCTGTCCTTGGGGTAGTTTAAGAGCTGGTTGATGTTCTTGCGGGTTTCCTCGTCTGTATTGCGCAGGATCCTGGCCACTACATTTGCAGGCATCTCTTCAATCATATCCACCGTGTCGTCCAGGAAAATATCGTCCATGACAGCCCGCAGTTCCCGGTCCGTCAAGGTGTTAATCAAAGTTTTCTGCATTTCCCTGCTCATATAAGAGAAGCAGTCGGCGGCGTCCTCCTTGGGCAGGAGGCGGTACAAAAGGGGGATTTCCTTTTTATCCATTTCGTCAAACAGGAGAGCGATATCGGCAGCATTCAGGTTACCTAAGATCTGGCGGATAAGGGAATATTTCCGTTCGCACATCAGCTGCTCCGCCAAATGCTGGATTTCCTCCAGCTCCATATCTGTAAAATCCATGTTTTCTATCTCCAGGCTGTCAGTATTAATCATAAAACCCCTCCTTTCTGTAAAGTATATGCTATTCTAACACAGCCTTCAGGGAAAGTCCATCATCCTTTCACTACCCGGATGCGGTTATTTGCAATGTCAGCAGGCCCTTCTATGGGAAGCCCTTGGCGCTGGCATTGGGTAATGATGCTTAGGAGGCTTCCCGTCAGGATTTCCCCAGGGGTGGCTAAAGGGATGCCAGGGGGATACAGGTAGATGTACTCCTGGCTGATATGCCCGATGGAGCCCTTTAAGGGCAGCGCCTCGGAGGGGCATTCCAGGGCCTTGGAAATGGACATGCCAGGCTTGGGGATTTGGTAAATGGCCTGGGCGTCCAAAGGCCTGCCGCTTTGGGCAAGGGAAGGGGCGGGGCTTTTCTTGTCAATTTCTTCCAATGCGGCGCTTAGGCGCAGGAACCCCTCCGGCGTGTCCATCAAGGAAGCCAGGGCAGTCGTATAGTGCCCGGAGCTCATCTCCATCTGCAGATGGAAACCATTTAATAAAGCGTCATATAAATCCTTGCCGGTAAGGCCTGAATTGCCCGTGGAAACCAGTATTTTTGAAAAATCATGGGCAAAACAGGCTTCCGGCGGGCAGGTGGATGGCTCAAATACCTTAAGGCGCCGCAGCGTCCTGGCTTTTTTGTAAAACTGCCTCAGTAATTGGGCAAAGCGGGCCATCTGTTCCCTGCCTTCCTTCTTTAGATAGCGGATGCACTGTTCGATAGACGCCATCAGCAGATAAGAAGGGGAACTGGTCTGGTAAATGCCCAGGAAGCGGCGGAGGGCGTCTAGGCAGATACGGTTGGAGTTTACATGGAGCAGGGCTGCCTGGGTCAGGCAGGGCAGGGTCTTATGGAGGCTTTGTACCACAACATCCGCACCGCACTGCAGGGCAGAATCTGGGAACTCGCTGGAAAATGCAAGGTGGGCGCCATGGGCCTCGTCCACAATCAGGGGGACGTTATGGGCATGGGCAATCCCTGCGATTTTCTGGATATCTGACAGGACGCCGTCATAGGTGGGGGAAGTGATAAATACCCCGCCAATCTGCGGCAGGTCCTCCAAAGCCTGCGCCACATGGGCAGGCTGGATTGAGCCAGATATACCGAATTCTGTCCTGGAGGGCAGCAGATAGACGGTTTCCAGTTCCCTCAAATAAGCCGCATGGTAGGCGGCCTTATGGCTGTTGCGGGACATTAATAAGACGCCCCCCCGTGGGATGGCAGCGCTGATGGCAGCCAAAATGCCGCTGGTGCTGCCATTGACAAGGAAAAAAGATTTCTGGGCGCCATAAAGGGCGGCAGCCCGTTCCTGTGCATCCCTGAGGATGCCCCTTGCATGGTGGAGGTTGTCGAAGCCCTCAATTTCTGTAATGTCGATAGAATAAGGATTTGGGAATTCTAAGGGGGTACGTTTATGGCCTGGCATGTGGAATGGATACCAATCCTCGCCGGCATATTCCAAAAGACGCTTGTCCAGGAAAGGGGAGCCGGCTTTTTGCATCGTATAAAAAATATGGTCAGGCATAAGAGCCTCCTTTCTGTAGAAGGAAATTTACTGGCGGGCAAGTTCATGGGGAAATATATGGCCTGAAGGATAAGGCATGGAATCTTTGGATAGATTCTTTTCTAGTATACTCGAAAAGGATGGGAAAATCTATGGTTTTCTGAAAAATAGAGAGTGTAATATAAAATGTGAGAGATGCCGGTAATAAAAGCGGAGGCGGGTGTTGCGGTATGGGGCAGCCCCAATCGGGCGCTCGGGAAGCAGGGGGTTACTCCGGCGGTTAAGAAGCGATGGCCGCATAGCGCCTTGCCATAGGATGTAACTGCCGGAGCAATCGTCCAACCATAAGGAAATATGTAACCGTTCCCGCCCAAAATCAGGAAAAATATTCCTGGAGCACAGAGTTAAACAATTTCTCATCCTCCATGCGTTTCTGCTCTTCGGAAAGCGGCGCTTTCTGTACGGGCTCCATGTTCCTTGGCTGGCCTGCCTGTACCCGTGCTTCTTCTTCTGTTTCCTCTTCCTCGCTTAACACCACGTCCATGTAAGCCTGCATATTCTCCGAAATACTTCCAAGGCTCTTGTTCAGCCTTTTTATCTGCCTTAATATCCTGGACAGGTAAGTCATCAGCACCAGCCCCATCAGTGCGGCGGCGCCTGCTGCCAGGATCCATCTGTAAGTTTGCGCAAGCTGTAAAAGCTCTTCCATAGGCATCTCCTCCTTTTGCCCAAAGCGCACCCAGGGCATTCGCCCTTTTCCACAGGCCCAGGCTTAAGCATCCCGCCTGTACCATAAAACCAGGAGCGCCTTCCAATAATAGTTCCACCCCTATTATAAAGTGTTCCGTCCCATCTGTGAAGTGCCTGTCCCCCTTTTTTCATCGCATGTTTCGCCATATTTCGCCTTCTTATCACCCTTGACTTTTTCCCATAAGGGTATAAGATAAAAGTGGGCTTCTGTGCCTGGGGCGTAGGGCCATTCCCTCCCCAGCAGGGCCTGCCTTGCAAAAAATCACCAGAATGGAGGAACCCATGAAAAGAATCGTATTAACAGGCGGAGGAACCGCCGGCCATGTTACCCCGAATATCGCCCTCCTTCCCCGTCTGAGGGAATTGGGCTATGAAATACATTACATTGGCTCCTATGACGGCATGGAGAGGAAGCTGATTGAACAATGCAATATCCCCTATTACGGGATTGCCTCCGGCAAGCTGCGCCGCTACTTTGACTGGAAAAATTTTTCCGACCCTTTCAAAGTATTGAAAGGCTATGGCCAGGCGCGGCGCCTGCTAAGGAAATTAAAGCCAGACGTGGTATTTTCGAAGGGAGGCTTCGTCTCCGTCCCAGTGGTCATGGCAGCCAAGCGCCGTAAGATACCCGCCATAATCCACGAATCAGACCTTACGCCCGGGCTGGCCAACAAACTGGCTATCCCCCATGCATGGAAGGTCTGCTGCAACTTCCCCGAGACCTTGAAATACCTTCCCAAGGAGAAGGCAGTCCTGACAGGCTCCCCCATCCGCCGGGAACTTCTGTCTGGGGATAAATCCAGGGGCTTTACATATTGCGGCCTGGAGCCGGGAAAGCCTGTCATCCTGGTTATCGGCGGCAGCGCGGGCTCCCAGTTCATCAATGAGCTGGTGCGCCATATCCTCCCAGATCTGCTGAAAACCTACCAGGTAGTCCACCTCTGCGGAAAAGGCAAGCTGGAAGATTCCCTAAAAGGCACAAAGGGATATGCCCAGTTTGAATATATCAACCAGGAGCTGCGGGATATCTTTGCCATGGCAGACCTTGTGGTTTCAAGGGCCGGCGCAAATGCCATCTGTGAATTGCTGGCATTGCATAAACCGAATATCCTGATCCCACTCTCGGCAGCCGCCAGCAGGGGCGACCAGATCCTGAATGCCCATTCCTTTGAAAAGCAGGGGTTCAGCATGGTGGTTGAGGAAGAAAACTTAAGCGATGTGGTCCTTATCAATGCGATAAAAGACTTATTCCAGAACAGGAAGAAATATATAGATACCATGTCAGGGAGCAAGCAGCTGAATTCCGTGGAGACGGTGGTGCAGCTGATTGAAGAGGCAGCGAAGAAAAAATAGGCGCCTTTTTGCTTGCCAAAGCACCGCCGGTGGGAGGGGAGCGCCCCGGTTGCTGCCCTCCCCCTAGAGGGCGCCGGCGTTTGGCCGAAAGCCCGGCCCCTTCCCGCATCCAGAATTTTTCCCTTTACATTTCCCCCAAAAAGACCGATAATAATACTAAAGCATACGCAATCATAGCTTCGGCAATCCCAGATTGCCGGCGCAATATTCGAAAAGGAAAGGCAGGTGATTCCATGGCACTCAAAGTAGACCCAATTACAGCCATCCAGCCCGCCGAGGCCACGCAGCCTGCGGAACGGGGCGACGGCAGTTTCAAATTTACCCTGACCAGCCATATCGAGGAGACAGAGCTCCAGGAAAAGCTGAACGGACTAATGGAGGACATAACCGCCCAGGGCGAGAAGCTTTCCGAACATATGGACATCCGGGACATGAAGAAGTACCGGGAGTTAGTCAAAGATTTTATGAATGAGGTAGTGAACCGCTCCCACAAATTTTCCAGGGAAAATTTCTTAGACCGGCGGGGGCGCCACAGGGTATACGGCATTGTCAAGCTGGTGGATAAGAATCTGGATGAGCTTGCCAGCGAATTGGTGAAGGATGAGAAAGACCATCTTACGATTTTAAGTAAAGTGGGGGAAATCCGGGGGCTCCTTCTGGATATTTCCACCTAAAAGGGGGGATACTATGGCAGGTTTTTCAAGCATAATCGGACATGAACAAATCATTGGGCACCTTAAGAATGCCATTTCCTTGGGGAAGGTTTCCCATGCCTATATCTTTAACGGGCCGGACAGATCTGGGAAAATGGCTCTGGCGAAGAGTTTTGCCATGGCGCTGCAGTGTAGGCAGAATGGGACGGAGGGGTGCATGGAATGCCATTCCTGCCGGCAGGCGCTTTCCGGGAACCAGCCGGATATTATTTATCTGCACCATGAGAAGCCCAATACCATTTCTGTGGACGATATCCGCCGCCAGGTGAACCAGGATATTGCCATAAAGCCTTACGCATCCCCCTACAAAATATATGTGATAGATGAAGCGGAGAAGATGAACCAGCAGGCGCAGAATGCGCTCCTTAAGACGATAGAGGAGCCGCCTGCCTATGCGGTGATACTGCTTCTGACTGCCAATGCGGATACATTTTTGCCCACCATACTGTCACGGTGCGTAAAGCTGGACTTAAAGCCGGTTCCCAACAGCTTAATCCGCACGTTTTTGATGCGGGAATACCAGATACCGGATTACAAGGCGGACGTCTGTACGGCTTTTGCCCAAGGGAATGTGGGCAAGGCCATCCAGCTGGCGGAATCCGAGGATTTCAATGAGATTAAGGCGGCAGTCCTTGAGCTGCTCAAGCAGGTAAAGGAAATGGAACTTAGTGAGATGATAGGCGCCGTCAAGGAAATAAGCGGTTATAAGCTGGTGATCCACGACTGCCTGGACCTTATGATGGTCTGGTATCGGGACGTCTTGCTTTATAAGGCGACTTCAGACGCCAACCTTTTGGTCTTCCGGGAGGAACTCCATGATATCAAAAAGCAGGCCAGCACAAGTTCCTATGAGGGCATTGGGATTATCATCCAATCCCTGGAAAAGGCGAAACAGCGCTTGGATGCCAATGTGAACTTTGATTTGACAATGGAACTGCTCTTGGATAAAATAAAGGAGAATTAAAGAAGGCTTGGCATGTAAACCGAAAGGCGCCAGATCCTTAGGGGAATTAGGCCTTGCCCCAGCCCGCGTATCTTTGGGAGAGAAGCGGGTTAATAAGTGTAGAATGGAGAAGAGTATGATAAAAGTGATTGGAGTCAGGTTCCGCACGGCGGGGAAGATATATTACTTTGACCCAAAGGATTTTAACGTCTCGGTGGGAGACCATGTGATTGTGGAGACGGCCAGGGGCGTGGAATTTGGCACGGTTATGATGGGAGGCAAGGAGTTGGAGCCGGATAAGGTGGTGCAGCCCTTAAAGCCTGTGCTCCGGGTTGCCACATTAGAGGACGAGAAGACGGAGGCTTTAAACCGCGTCAGGGAAAAAGAGGCGTTCAAAATCTGCCAGGAGAAGATCATAAAGCACCAGATGGAAATGAAGCTGGTGGATGCGGAGTATACCTTTGACAATAATAAGCTCCTGTTCTATTTTACGGCCGATGGGCGTATTGATTTCCGGGAACTGGTAAAGGATTTGGCTTCCGTATTCCGCACCCGGATTGAGCTGCGCCAGATTGGGGTCAGGGATGAGACGAAGATATTGGGGGGGATTGGCATTTGCGGGAGGCCTCTTTGCTGCCATACGTTCCTGGCAGAATTTGCCCCGGTATCCATCAAAATGGCCAAGGAACAGAACCTTTCCCTGAACCCGGCAAAGATTTCCGGTGTCTGCGGCAGGCTGATGTGCTGCCTGAAGAATGAAGAGGAGACCTATGAGTATTTGAACAGCCGCCTGCCGAATGTAGGGGATTATGTGACCACGGCGGACAAGCTGCGGGGAGAGGTGCACAGCGTGAGCGTGCTGCGGCAGACCGTAAAGGTGGTCGTGGAAGTGGACGATGAAAAGGAAATCCGGGAGTATAAGGTGGATGAAGTCCGGTTCCGCCCCAAGCGGAGACGTGACCAGGCGAAGCTGTCAGCAGAGGAGATGAAGGAACTGTCCGTGCTGGAGGACAAAGGGCGGTCTAAGATTGACGATGCGCATTAAGGCATGTGCCGGGGCAGGCGCTTAGGTAAGCGATGGGAAGGAGCGGTATGGAGGTTACACTATTGGAAGGCGAGCGCCTGGACGAGCTGCAGAGGAACGGGTATTTTATCATCCAGCATACGAAGAAATTCTGTTTTGGGATGGACGCCGTGCTGCTGTCCGGGTTCGCAAAGGTGAAGGAAGGGGAAAGGGCGGTTGATTTAGGCACAGGCACAGGGATTATCCCCATCCTCCTGGAGGCCAAGACAGAGGGGGAGCATTTTACCGGCTTGGAAATCCAGCCAGCCAGCGTGGACATGGCCAGGCGCAGCGTGCGCTATAACCGCCTGGAGGACAAAATCAGTATTGAGATAGGGGATATCAAGGATGCTTCCGCACAGTTCGGGGCATCTTCTTTTCATGTAGTGACCACGAACCCGCCGTATATGACGGACCGCCATGGGCTGGCCAACCCTGAGGACGCCAAAGCCATCGCGCGCCATGAAATCCTCTGCAGCCTGGAGGACGTTATCCGGGAAAGCGCCAGGCTCCTAAAGCCCCAAGGGCGGTTTTACATGGTGCACCGGCCGTTCCGGCTGGCGGAGATTTTCGTCCTTATGCGCCAGTATGGGATTGAGCCCAAACGGATGAGGCTGGTGCATCCTTATATAGACAGGGAGCCGAATATGGTCTTGCTGGAGGGGCTTAGGGGCGGCAGGCCGCGGATTACGGTAGAAAAGCCGTTGGTTGTCTATCAGAGGCCAGGCGTCTATACAGATGAAATCCATGAGGTTTATGGCTATTAGAAAGGACTTGGTTATGCAGGGCAAGCTCTATTTATGCGCTACGCCGATAGGGAACCTGGAAGATATTACGCTGCGCGTGCTGCGCACGCTTCAGGAAGTGGATTTGATTGCGGCTGAGGACACCCGCAATTCCATTAAGCTTTTGAACCATTTCCAGATAAAGACCCCTATGACGAGCTATCACGAATACAATAAAATCGAAAAAGCATACCAGCTAGTGGAAAAAATGAAGGCGGGGCAGGACGTCGCGTTGATTACTGATGCAGGGACGCCGGGGATTTCAGACCCGGGGGAAGAACTGGTATGCATCTGCCAGGAGGCCGGCATAGAGGTCACTTCCCTGCCAGGGGCAGCCGCCTGCATCACAGCCCTTTCTATGTCGGGGCTTCCCACCAGGCGTTTTGCCTTCGAGGCATTCCTGCCCAAAGAAAAGAAAGAACGGGCGTTTATCCTCTCTGCTTTGGAAGGGGAGACACGTACGGTTATCCTCTATGAGGCGCCCCACCATTTGCGCAAGACCCTGGAGGAACTCCTGGCAGCTTTGGGGGACCGCAGGCTGTCTGTCTGCCGGGAACTTACGAAAAAGTATGAGACAGTCCTTGCCACAACGCTTTCTGGGGCCTGTGCATACTACAAGGAGCACGAGCCGCGGGGAGAGTTTGTCCTGGTGATAGAAGGGCGGAGCCAGAAGGAAATAATAGAGAAGCGCCGTGAAAGCTGGGCAGGCGTGCCTTTGGAAGCGCACATGGAGCATTACGAGAGCCAGGGAATCCCACGGAAAGAGGCCATGAAGCTGGTGGCGAAGGACCGGGGGATCCCGAAACGGGACGTATACGCTATGCTTCTCTAAGAACGGATAGGAGGCGTTACTTATGGCAAATAAGAAAACATATGAAGATGCAATCGAAGAACTTTCCCTTATGCTGATGTACCTTACAAGGGAGCAGGATAGGAATGAATTCTGCAGGTATAGGGAAATCAGCTGGAAAGGGTATGATTTTGGCCTGCTGGACAAGCTGGGACAGGAAGAGATGATTTACCAGCCCAGAAGCCGCAGGGGGTATGATAAGTACCTTTACCTGACCGAGGAAGGGCGCCACAGGGCGAAGGCGCTGTTGGAGGAGTATGGCCTTTCGGATAAGGACCTGAATGAACGGTTCCTGTTCCGTGACATCCGCCCAGAGGAGGCGGGCCAGGCCGCGGAAATTGAAAGGATTTGCTTCCCGCCCCATGAAGCATGTACAGAGGCTATGATGAAAGAAAGGGTATGCAAGGTCCCAGAACTTTTCCTGGCTGCCGAAGATAAGTCTACAGGGCGGGTTGCAGGTTTCGTTACAGGCATTGCCACAGACGAAGATTTTTTCCGGGATGAATTTTTCAAAGTTGCAGGCCTGCATAACCCAGAAGGCAGCAATGTGATGATATTAGGCTTAGATGTGCTGCCGGAATACCGCAGGCAGGGCCTGGGCAAAGAAATTATGTTCCAGTTTCTCCGCAGGGAATCTAAGCGGGGCAGGAAGCTTGTGACGCTGACCTGCCTGGATTCCAAGGTAAAAATGTACGAGAGGATGGGCTTCCAAGACCGCGGCCTGTCTGGTTCCTCCTGGGGCGGGGAAAAATGGCATGAGATGAGTTACGTGCTGAACATCTAAGCCTTTGCCGTTGGGCGCCGAACAGAAGGCCTGGGGCTCCCTAAGGATTCCCAGGCCTTCCGGGGATTGGCCATGCCCCGCAGAAAGCGATGGATACAGGAATTTTTGCCCTCTATGTGGCCCGGTGGAAAGATAGGTTTCCTACAAGCGCGTGGTTTCCGTGGATCTTGGCCATGGAGGTTTTAGGCCTCAGTTTTTCCAATAGGCCGGCAGATATTCTTCCAGGACCCAAAAGGGTGCGCTTCCCATTTCCATTAAGGCCTCATGGAACTTATAATCGCTGTAATCACCCCCATACCGTTTCATGGCATATTCTTTCAGGTTCATAAATTCCAAATACCCAATGTAATACTTCAGGTAATGGGCGGGTTCCTCTATAATCAGCTGGTAAATCTCCTGGATTGCCGCTTTGTTCGTTATCTTATATTTCCCAAAGAAATCTATGGTATCCCGCAGGCTCCAGCCGTCATAGTGGATGCCCAGGTCTGCCGTAGCGTATAGGCTCAGGAGCGCCGACTGGTTTTTCTGCAGGAAGGCGGCCACGTCCCGGTCTACATCTGCATAATAGAAAGACTGCATTTCCACGTAAGTCGCCCACCCTTCGGCATACCCGCTGCTGCCAAACAGGCTGCGGATGGGCTCTAAGCCGCAGCTGCGTTCCATCACATTCTGGTATAGGTGCCCCGGGAACCCTTCATGCGCCAGTGTGGTGTAAAGCTGCATTTTTTTGTCCCCTTTTGCCCGATTAATATAAATGCAGTTCTGGGAGACATCGTCAATCGGCGGCGTCAGGTAAAAGGCAGGAGCCGTATATTCTTCCAGGGAAGGGTGCACATCCTTGATGCTGTAGGAGACGTCTGGGGGCGCGGGGAAATCCTCCTGCATCTTTTCACGCAGATCCTGGAGGATGAGGGACGCATCTTCCGTGGGCAGCTGGTATGCCACGCATTTCTGGCTGATGGAAGGGTTTTTTTCCACGATGCCTTCCAAATCTTTCAGATCCTGTTCCCGCTGCCGGTCTGCCTGCTTTTGCATTTCCGTTACCGAAAGGGAAGACCCTGTGGTACGTGCTACCAGGTATTCATAGTATTCCTTGCCACCTGGGAGGCCGCAGAGCCCCCCGGTGTTCTTTCCCGTCCCCTTCAGGCTGGAAATGCCCTGGGCCAGCTGCTGGTAAGCCGGGATTATTTGCCCCAGTACCAGCTTTTGGTTTTCCTGTTTATATAGGCTGGCCTGTTCCTGGCTTATCCCCTCCATCCCGTCCACCCGGTCGTTAAATGTGGATAAGAGGTAATTATTTTCCGGGTCTTGTGTAAAATTAGTGCATTGCGCCGCCACGTCTTCTGCGGCAAAATCTGCCATAAAGAGCCCTTTTTGTGCCTTCGTTTGTTCCACTTCAAGGATTTGCCCGAAATAGCCTGGCACACAGGCCAAAAGGCCCAGATAATCCCTTATGTCCTGTTCGTCATAGAAGGTGTATTCTGCCAGAAGCACGGGAAGCTGCGCCTGGATCCCATTGTTGGCCCGCAGCATCTCATCATACAGATGGAATTTTGAGGCGGGAAGTTCCTGCTTTATGTAATCCATCAAGATATCGTATGTCATCTGCTGGGATACTGGCAGATCCTTTTTCTCAAACTGCTCCAGCCCCTGTTTCCAGTTCTCCAAAATGACGGAGGCCTCCATGCCAGCCCCTGCGGACACCTTCCCAAACGTAATGGGATATTCCAGGATGCCGAAATTTTCCGGGTGTGCTAAGCTGTAATGCATATTTAAGGTACTGGCCGTGATTTCCGACTGGAAAATCTGCCCTGTAAAATTTGTGAAATCCTGCTGTGCCCCTGCCTTGCTCCCTGCCGCCCCGCATCCCCCCAGCAGGCACAGGCATAAAGACAGCAAAGGCAGTATCCTTGTTATCCATCCCTTGCGGGACATCTTCACTCTCATAAAGCTACGCCATTTCATAGATTGGTTCTTCCCTTCATTTTATGCCCATCCCCTGCTTTTATGCCTGCCAGCGGAAAGCCAGGCGCTTTCTGGGGCTTTTTGCACCTTTTATCCAGCGGCAGGAATTGCAGACGCTTATGGACAAAATACCGCGGCAGCGATATAATAAATTTTAGCATGGTTGGCCTGGGGCATTTTGGGCCATGCAGGAATGGTTTCCATCTATATTTCAGCAGAGAAAGGAATGATTTGGAATGAAATTAGGAATAACCATGGAGGGCGGCGCAAGCCGTACGGTCTTTAGCTGTGGTGTTACGGATGCGCTTTTGGAAGAAGAGATTATGCCAGACTATTTCATCGGGGTATCTGCCGGCATAGCCTACGGGGTGTCCTACCTCTCCCGGCAAAAAGGCAGGAACCTGGAGATAGCGCAAAAATACATGGACGACAAACGCTATATGGGAGTGCGGTATTTACTGAAGGAGAAAAATTTCTACAATATCCCATTTGTATTCGGGGAAATCCCCAACAAGCTGGAGGCTTTTGATTATGAGGCCTTCGAGGCTTTTCCCGGCAAGGTGGAGGCCTGCGTGACCAACATCCATACCGGTAAGCCGGAATATATCGAAGTCCCGCGCCGGGATGATAAATTTGACGTCCTGGTGGCAAGCTGCGCCCTTCCCGTGCTTTTCCAGCCTGTCAAAGTAGGGAAGCGTTACTACCTGGACGGCGGCCTGTCCGATTCCGTGCCTTACCAGCGCGCCATCCAGGAAGGCTGCGACAAGAATATCGTCATCCTTACCAGGGAGCGCGGCTATATCAAAAAGACGGAACGTGCGGGCAGGATTTCGATGAAGCTTTACCGGAAATACCCCAAGGTTGTGGAAGCCATTAAGACCCGCCCGGAAAAATACAACGCCTGCATACAGGAACTTTGGAAGCGGGAGGAGGCAGGGGAAATCTTTGTCATTGCGCCAGAAACGACCCATGGCGTAAAAAGGACAGAATCAGACCCCAAGATGCTGACGAAGCTGTACGAAGAAGGATACCAGCAGGCCAAGAAGCAAATGGAGAGCCTGAAAAGGTATCTGGGGAGGCAGCCGCAAAGCCAGGAAGAAGCCAGGGAACATCATTGAGGAAGGGAGGACGCCATGAAAATAGTATTTTTGGATGCAAAGTCCATTGGGGATGATATTGACCTGTCAGGTTATGAGGCATTGGGGGAAGTGGTGAAATATGATTTTTCCGCCCCAGAGGAAGTGGGGGAGCGGGCAGCGGACGCGGATGTGCTGGTGCTGAACAAAGTCCCTATGAACGCCCAGACCATTGGTGCGGCAAAAAACCTAAAGCTTATTTGCGTCACAGCCACCGGGACGGACAATTTAGATAAGGGATACCTGGAGGGACGCGGGATTGCCTGGCGCAATGTGGCAGGCTATTCCACAGAATCCGTAGCGCAGCATACGTTTTCCCTGCTCTTTTACCTGGCAGGGCATCTGCCGTATTACGATGCCTATGTAAAATCGGGGAATTATGTGGAGGACCGCCTGTTCACCCATTTTGGCCAGAGGTTTTGCGAAATCCATGGCAAGACATGGGGGATTATCGGCATGGGTGCAATCGGCAGGAGGGTAGCGGAGATAGCACGGCTTTTTGGCTGTAACGTTATCTATTATTCCACTTCCGGCCAGAATAACCAGCCCGGCTACCAGCGTGTAGGGTTTGACGAATTGCTGGAAATATCGGACATTGTATCTGTCCATGCGCCCCTGACCCCCAGGACAGAAGGCCTGATGGATGCCAGGGCTTTTGCGCGGATGAAAAAATCTGCCATTTTCCTGAACCTGGGAAGAGGCCCCATCGTGGTGGAACAGGATTTGGCAGATGCGCTTAATCAGGGGGAAATCCAAGCGGCAGGCTTGGATGTGCTCTGTGCAGAGCCTATGGCTGCCGATAACCCGCTTCGGCAGGTAGCAGACGGCAGCAGGCTGCTGATTACGCCCCATATAGCTTGGGCAAGCCTGGAAGCCAGGACCCGGCTGATGGGGATTATCCTAGGGCAGATCCAAGCGTTTTTCCAAGAGGGGTAAAGCCTTGGGCAGGGCAGCGGTGCCCTTTTGCGTCCATGTGTTAGCTTGGGATCCCAGCGTCCAGGCCGCTGTGGTAGGAATGGTTCCCCAACAGCCTAAGCAGCCGGTTCCGGTAAACCAGCTCTTTTGGGTGGCTTGAAATGGAGGGGGTTCCCTGCCGTTTTGTCCCAGGCTTTCCCGCCGGCGCCTGGAATGGCGTGCCATAAAGCTGTTCCAGGCGTGACAGGGTTTCCAGATACCGCTGCTGTGCCAGCCCCATCATCTCAAAGAAATTTTTATGGGAAACAAGGGACGCATCCCAAGGGTTTTTCCATTCTTTTTTCCGGAGGTTCAGGGGATCTGTATGGACGGTCTGCGTGTCGCTGGGAATCATCGTGGAGAGCATGGGATGCCCCAAAAGCAGTTTTTCCAGCCCTTCCGTTATTTGTTTCTTCTTTCCGGTAGGGTCATGGAAAAACCTTGTCCCAAGCTGGATGGAATGGATGGCGGCGTGCATGGTGATATGGAAGACACCCAGCCGTGGGAATGTTTTCCCATAAACATAGGATAAGATAGCGGCGATGGTATGCGCCTGCCGCCTAGTCAGGGCGATGGTGGCGTCCTGGCGGAAGCCAGAGGGGAGGCAATGCCGATAATGCCTCAGCAGTTCTTTATCAATATCCGTTTCCAGGCTCATATGCCTGCCATAGTAACGGTTGTTCTTTTCCTGGAAACCCGTCTTCCAGTAAATATAGGGATGGCATTGGGTATCCAGGCAGTAATGCCCCAAAAACCCTGCAATATATGCCTCTGCAATCCGCAGTTCTTCTGTCTTTACGAAATGTTTCCGGTTCCCTAAGCTGGCGAAAGAGAATACCTCCGGTTTCTCCCGCAGCCCATTTTGGAATAGTTTCCGGCTGTCCAGGAGGTGGCGCAGGAATTTGCCGGTGCTTTCCGTATGGGCAATCGAGCCAATATTGTGCCTGCGGATGGTATAGGAAGGCAGGAAATAGAAAAATAAATCCGGCCCCTGCAGCCCCAGGCTGTAAGCCGCATGGTGCTCCCGTATGGTTTCCTTTAATTCAGAACGTTTTAATTCTTGAAAAGCATTCAGGCCAAATAAATAATGTGTGGTAAATCCAGGCATGGCGTCCTCCTTTTTCTATTTAATCCCCATGTGTCCCTTTGCGGAACTGGACCGGCTCCACATGGTTGTCCAAAGAGCGGAATTCGTACCCTTCCCCTGACAGGTATTCCAGCACAGAGGGCAGGGCTGCCAAGGTGGCGTCCTTCCCAGACCCATCATGCATCAGCACAACCGGGAGGTCTACCGTCCCGACCCGGGAACAGACGTTGTCAATGATATTCTGCGTGGTTGTGAGGTTGCTGCCGTCCCCGGAACTGACGCTCCAGTCAAAATAAGTAAATCCCCGCCGCTCCATTTCTGCGATAATCTGGCGCCCGACATAAGAAGACCCGTTGTTGCTCCCACCGGGAAAGCGGAACAGGGAGGGGGTATATCCCGTTTTTTCCTTTACCCAGTCGTATACCTTTTCATAATCTGCCAAAAAAGCGTCCACGGAACGGTAAATCTCATTATAATCATGGCTGTAAGAATGGAGGGCCAGGACGTGTCCCCGTTCCACAATGTCCGATAAATATGCTTCATATTCTTCATTATTTTTCTGTACCACAAAAAAAGTTGCCTTGGCATTGTATTGATCCAAAAGGTCCAGTACCTTGGGGGTCAGGGAAGAAGGCCCGTCGTCAAAGGTCAGGTAAACATACTTGGCGCCGTTTTTCGGCCGTTCCTCTTCGGAGGCGGCATATAAGTTCGGGTACGCGTCGCTGTCCGGGTCATATTCCCAGGAATCCCCCTCGCCCTCGCTATCGGTACTGTCCGTCAAAGACTGGATCTGGTCTGATAATTGGGAAATATAATCCTTCTGCCCAGCCATATATTTTTCCTGTTCCTCCAGCTTGGAGGTATTTTCTTTTAATTTGGAAGAAGTTTCCTCCAGCTTGGAGGCAGAGTTTTTTAACTGGCTGTTTAAATCAGAATTGTCCTCCTTCAGATGGAAGGCTTCCGTTTCTAATTTGCGGAAACGGGTATCCAAGCTGGCATATAAATACCCCAATATGGCACAGGCAGCGAGGAGGACGGCGGCACATGCAAGGGGGATGATAAATGTTTTTTTCTTCATCGTAAGTTCTCCTTATGTAAATTTTGGTGCAATGCCTGATAATGGCAGGCAAAAGCCTGCCTCTGGATCCGAACGGATGGGGACTTTCCTCCCAGGTGGGATTTTGTATAATAGTGTATGCCATTATCAGATACATATACCCGCATTCTAGTATAACGAAAAGGTTTGGCGCAGACAAGCATTTAAAAAAATTTTAAGAAAATCATTACGAAAACCATGTTATGATGGAAGCGAAAAGGTTTGGCACACATAGGCATCCGTGTTGTGATGGAACGGTAAAGGATAGGAAACAGAAAATTTGGAAAACTTTTTGGAAACGGATAGGATCATAGGCCCTCTAGGCGTAATAATAAGTGTAGCTGCAAAACAGGCCGGTGCACAGGACTGAAGAAGAGGATAAGGATGGAAATTGGAGAAAAAAATTATATTCAGCAATTACAATTGCATAATGAAAAGGCGCTCCTTTATGTAATCAATCAATATGGCGGCCTGCTGATGGCAGTCATCCGCAAGCACCTGTCCCGCCTGCCAGAACGGCAGGAGGAGTGTTTCGATGATGTGCTGCTGAAAATCTGGCAGAATATTTCCAGCTTCGATGAAAGCAAGAATACCTTTAAAAACTGGGCGGCAGCCATTGCAAGATACCGGGCAATTGATTACCTCCGCCAATACCAGAGGGAGTTGGAGACGGTAAACATAGAAGATACCACAATCGCCCAGGAAGATGCACAGCTTGCCCGAATGATAGAAAAAGAGATATCAGAGGAAGTGGAAAAAATGCTGGGATGCCTAAAGCCTTCCGACCGGGAATTGTTCCTGAAGCTATATGTGGAAGAAAAGACCATGGATCAGGTCAGCCAGGAGACGGGGCTTAGGAAAGAGGTAATTTATAACCGCCTGTCCCGTGGGAAGCATAAAATCCGCAGGCAGTACCGGATGGAGCGGCGGTCCATCACCTGAATGATAGATGCATAGAACGGAGGTAGGCATGGGAAAGAATATTTATGGGTTACTGAATGAAGTAGAGACGGATTTTACAGAATATGAAGAACTAGAATTATCCTCCCAGGAATTGGAACAGCATAAACAGCGGATTATGATGGAGGTAAAAGGCATGGAAAACAGGTTAAGCAAAGACAGCAACCGCGCCCACAGACAGGGCAGAAGGAAAAGCAAGGTTTGGATGAAGGCAGCAGGCGTGGCGGCAGCCTGCGTAATCGCCATCGGCGGCGCAGCAGCAGCCAACCCAGTCCTGGCAAAAGAACTTTTCAGCGATGTGTTCGGAAAATTGATCCAAAACGCCCAGGGCGAGAAATACGAGAAAGAAGAAACAGAAATGTTCACCAAGATTGGGGAAAATGCCATTGCAGTCCAGTCTGAGGTGGAAAGCCGCCAGGATGAGGAGGGATTTATCACAACAGCAGAGAGTAACGGCGTATCCGTATCTGTATCAGATATATACTGCGACGGCTATGTCCTCTATTTTACAGCCACCCTGCAGACTGAAAACGAGGATTTAAACCAGGCGGACGGCATCGTGCTGGAGGCAAAAGACGGCAGGAGCGCCGGGATTACATTAGAAGGGATTGAGATGGAAGGCTACAGCACCCGGCCATTTGAGAAATCAGAGGACGGCACATTTGTGGTAGCAAACCAGATAGATTTGCTGAATCCTACAGATATGAACCTCCAGGCGGTAGATCTGAAGCTGGGGGAGAAGGATTCCATCGTTGTGGATTGGAATGTATGGAACCTGATTGGCTATCACTGGGACCAGTGGGGGAGCAATGGGGATTATGAGCCCACAGGAAGAGTGGACGGCGAGTGGCATGTAAGGTTCCCCGTAACCATCGACAAATCCGTAAATGAAACCTTTGCTATCAATCAGGAACAGAATGGCATTACAGTAAAGAGCGGGATAAAGACAAAAGCCGGGCTGGTTCTGGAAGTGGAACTGCCAGACTTCCGGCAGGAGCCTTACAACGACCCCTATAACGACCCAGACTTGGCAATCTGTGACGCCCAGGGCAATGCCCTCCAGTGGATGAACCAAAAATCCGACCTGCACGAAGACGGCACTTCAACCATGCAGATTATGGTCCTGTATGACGGGCAGGAAGACTTGTCCTTCCACGTAACTACCAAGGATGAAGAGCCAGTAAGCCTGGCAGAGATAGGATTCCAGGTGCCCTAGGACGATAGGGCAAAGGAGGCAAAGAAAGTAAAGAAGGTAAAGAGGACAAAGAAGGCAATGTAGGATAGGTTGTGTTTCGTAATAGATGCCCCTTTTTCGGTAAGGATAAGGATAGGAAAATCCTTACCGAAAAGGGGGATTTTTATGGCAGCTGAAAAGGAGCGGTTTCATTGGCCTAGTTCTCATAATAGCATTACGCCAGGCCTTGGCGGGGCAGGCGCTGCGTTGCTAGGCGCCGGTGGAGAAGCCCTTTGGTTATCTGTTGGCGGATGGAATTCGTTTGCTTATGCTAAAATACATATAGGATGCACTTGAATTAAAATCAATCATCTACTTCCTTTTTTCCGGCCTCATTTTTATTCCTTATAAGTTGGCTCCATCTAAATTTTCCTTTGCTTTTTCCGATTGATTCCTCACCTTCCAAAGGCTATCATATGGCTGTATAATTGAATAGGAAGTTTGATAGATGTAAGTGGTCTTTTAAATGTATTCTCCGCATTTCGGGAATTTTTCAAATGGCATTCTCACAGTTTCAATTTCCCTCTGAAATGTCCATCCGCGTTCGTTATAATATCTTTGTCTTTCATACGGTAACATATCCTTTGTAGTATTATACTTATATTCTTTCAACTTATGGATATTATCAATAGTAAAATCTGGGTTAAGAATCAGTTTTTCCATTTATTATCACTTAAATTCATCTAGTGTAATGCATTTTATCTCCCTGAATTGTCTTAATTGCATATCATTTGTCAAGAACCAATCACATCCTGTAACCCAGGCTGTTGCAAGCTGTAATGCGTCCATTGTTTTAAAAAATTTATACTCAGCCCTAATTTGTACTGCTTTATCTGTATTCTCTCATTAATGGCTTTAACCTGTATGTCCATCACATCAATGAAAGTATAAGATCCATTTATCAGTTTCAAATCCACCTGTTTATATATGGATATGTCAGATATTCTGTTACCGTGATAGATGACGTGACATAATCGCATACTGTATAATTCTCTCCGAAATATACCATATGGGGATAGTACAATTCACTTTTCAGTAAGTAATATATCAATGGCGATGTGTCCAAAAAAATTGTTTTAAAACCTGTTATCCCTTAACCCCTTTATATAGCTTTCTATTTCTTCTGCACTTCTCCCCGTTAGCATAACATGTGCCTTTGAATCAATGATTCTTTTCCCCTTCTCTGCTCTTGATTCTATCTTCTGCGTATTGATTTTATCCAAAATTGTAATAATTACTTCATCACCAATATTGAGATTCTTGCGGTCATCTTCATATATCACAATCTGCTCTCCATCGTAATAACCTTTCACTGATACCAACATAATATATCCTCCTATCCTGTGAATACAATAAGTTCCTATTTCTTTGTGATGAATTATAACATTCCCTTCACCAACATACAATCAGCACCAGCAGATTTCTCCATGGGTGCCGATTCCCATTACATCATTTTTTCCGATATTCCCTGCACAATTCCCTGCGCTATGCTTCCCAGGTTGGAGTTTGGGCACAGATACTTTGCCCGGTGTTTGGCTGCCTCATATCTATCCTTGTGTGTGGGTAAGCTAAACTTATAGATTGGGACGCTACCGTCATCAGCCGGATTGCAATGGGAGATGGGATTCCCAATAGGAATGCTATTTTTTTGGTTACCACCGCTACATGTATGTGGCTTCGGTTCCTACAGTGTTCTTCCTGTATTTCCTCTTTTAGAATGGGCCTTCCATCATGATATGCTTTCCTTCCTCCAATCTTTTTTCACTATGAAAGCGTATCTTCCGCAGTTGCGCATAGAAAAACTCCTTCTGGATTCCGCCCACGGCGCTTATGCTGTCTATGAATACTGCAGATGGGAAAACATCACCCTTTTTATCGACCTGAATCCCGATGTCCAAAGTGAGGCAGCAGCCCTTCCCAAATTGGAAAACATAAAAGAAATATAGGGGAAGAAATATTCTTACGGCTTCAGTAGTGGGGAAAACAACTGGAAGGCTTCGGTTCCTTCTTCTCGATGGAAATTACGGATGGCGCTAAAGCTTGGATTATCCATGCTGCCTGCCAACGTCCGACAGATTTTGGCTACGCCCAGGAACTGTGTAGGCTTAAAAATCTCCACCAATATATACAGGGACATGCCGCGCAAGCAGGGTTTCCGCGCCTGGAAGCCATTACAAAGGCCAGGGTGGGGCAAATACTGAAAGCATCTGAAATAAAGCCTTTTAATATCAGATATCACTGTGAAAAAAGAGACCCCCTGTTTGAAACAAAAATGCGGAGCATGCTGCTTGTTTACAAGCAGGTGGAACTGCAGTTTGATGGATTTTGTGAAATTATTGTGCCGGATGACTATAAACTCACAATCACTATCTCCTATGACGAAAAGCCAGGAATCCAGGCTGTTGCGGACACTTCGGATGACCTGCGCCTGAAAAAATGGTACGGAGAAGTTTCCCGTGATTATGAATATAAAAGGCTGGGTACTGGATTTGGTTATCATAGTTCGCTTAATCGTGGCATTTGCCCCTAAAACCCCTTACCCAGAATAGTATTTTCTTCTCTGCTCGAATTGCTATGACATATAATTTTCTTTCAATACAAAGATATTCTGGTGGTGAGGTTTCTGTGTGTAACAAGAAAAGAGAGAATTATGTGTGGTTCCATGCAAAGCAAAGAAGGGCAGCATTTCTTTTGTGGAACGGTTATATTTCCTTTGGAAAAATGACAGGGCTGCTGGCGGCGTATGGCTGTAGAATCTGGCATTCTCCGCAGGATGTTTTATCTATACAGAGAGGGGGGGTGTCTATACCAAACTCTTTTTTGGAGAGGGGGAGATTTTGCTAAAGATGTCTCATTCTCTAATTATTTTTTGGATTAATTGTTGTAGGCTTTGGCTATGATGATGGCTTGTTTTATGATATCTTTTTCAAATTAAGTATTGCAACTTTTACATATAAAAACAATCTGCGATTCTACTAGCGCCGCCAGCTGGTTCATGTTAGAACGCAAATTGTATAGTGCAGGCGATATAAATGGCCTTAAAACAGGTGGCATTATTTCTTATACTTCACCGCTTTATGGCTCATTGCCAGGAGAAGCATAGATGCGTATTTTTTCACATAGAACAGGATTCCATTTATGGAAATATCCAATCCGAATGGTGCATTCCTGTATTTCTGCTCCTGATAGTATAAATACATAGGATGTATCAGAGACATCTGTAGGGTAG
Organism: uncultured Lachnospiraceae bacterium; assembly: GCA_910588965.1. Taxonomy (GTDB): domain Bacteria; phylum Bacillota; class Clostridia; order Lachnospirales; family Lachnospiraceae; genus Petralouisia. Next base: position 88,389 of record CAJUSO010000001.1, read on the forward strand.
GTATTTTCTCCTAAGTGGTTTCAAGGCGGGTTATCCTTATACGGTGGAACGGATAATAATATTTTGCCTTAATATTGCTGTGGCACTGCATCGGGTGACAACGTTTATGCTTACTGTGCAGTTCCGATATATTCTGGTTTGGGCGGTTTTCCGTATGGTGGTATTAAAAATTGAAACTTAACATTTGATACTTTTGATAGAAATATACTCTATTGCCCTCGCATTTCGACATATCAGTAAACATATGTATTATTTGCCGTTTATGTTTATCGAAAACTAAAGTTATAGGAGGCACTAATGACAAAAACATAATTTTTTAGCAATTTCAGGTGTAGGAACCTTATGTCAATGTGGGCAAATGCTCCAACTTTCAGTATAATATAAGTTGTAATTAACAACTTTTCCACATAACGTACATCTTTCGGCATGGTAGTGCTCTATTTTACAGCTGTTATTCTGTTTTGTATGTGCTTCCCGCGTTCCGAAAATAAAAAGATGGGTGCAAATAATATCTGTTCCGACTTCTTTGCAAGGATATAAATTTTTATTTCCATCAATAAAAAAGTCTTCATAAAATGTATTTGAAGGAGTTACAGTTTCTAATAGGAAATCTTCTTCAGAGTCAAAGGAGAAATCCTCGTTGTTTTCTACCTGCATTTCATTTGCATCAGCATATACAAATGAAAGACCAATACCAAAGCACAACATAATATTTCCGATAATTACTGCCATAGCAAATTTGCGTTTTTTACATTTCATAATATTGTCAATTCTTCTTTTTATTTGCTTAGTTTTGTTTCCACTAAAGTTTAGTGTGAATAAATCTGATAATAAGTTCTTTTTTCGTGATAGTTCTATGAGGAGTTGACAGTAAGCAAATTTGTTCAATTCAGGTAATTTTTCTAGTGCAGTTTCGTCACTGTACATTTCATTTGCGATTTTAAGGATACATAATAATATATAACTAAAAATATTAAACCAATGTAGGGCTAAAATTATACAGGTAATAAGATTAAAGAAACCATCCTTATGCTTAATATGGACAAATTCATGTCCTAAAACCATTTGCAAAGAATCTTTGTATTTCGGCAAAGTTTTAGGAATTACTACAACTGGATGAATAATACCAGTGGTAAACGGTATAGATGTATTGGAAGATTTTATAAACTTAATTTCTTGTTTTATGCCTATCCGCTGTTTTGTTTCATTAAATAATAGTATTTCTTTCTTTGATAGGGGCAAACTTGTTTGGTTTTTAATAATCCGTTTTAATTTTAGATAGTGACGTAATTGGAATAAAATGCAAAGGAAAGATATACATGCCATGCATACTATATAAAATAAAAGCGTTTTTTCAAAGATTGAAAAAATTATTGTATTTTTTGAACGTATTATCATATGAGTTGTATCAATGTTTCCCTCGATATTTTTAGCCAGTGCAGAAGGCATTATTCCTGTATTTCTAAATAATTTGAAAAAAAGGTTGCGACAAATAGGAAGAGGAATTAAAAAAAATGGGATTGCCATTAAGATTAAATTTCTCAGCCATTTTGCTTTAAATTCTAAGAAATATATCCAATATGTAATAAACCATAAAAGAAAAATTACAGTTCCTGATAGAGACATAACTAAAATAACATTTCTAATTTTACTCACCATCCTTACTATAAAAAATACTTTTTTAAAAAACCCTAATGGTATTTGACGGCGATATATCAAAACCATTAGGGCTTAATATTAGAGGTTATCCTCTTTGCTATATTTGTTTAAATATTCTTTTAACTCTTCTGCATCCTTATCGCTTAGTTGTTGGCCTCCTGAAAAGGCAGATAAAAACCTTCCTAAGGAATTACCAAAAAAGTCTTTACAAAGCTTTCGGAGCCAAGAGGTGACATGTTCTTCGCGCTGGCAAGTGGGTGAATATAGATATTTTCTTTTGGACATATCTGCTTGCAGATATCCTCTATTTTGGAGGATAGTCAAAAATGTACTTAATGTTTGTTTCTTCCAGTTCTTCCCTTTCACGTTGTTAAAATATTCTAGTATTTCCTTAAAGCTCTTTTCACCTGGGTTATCCCAAAAGAACTCCATTAGTTCATATTCTGTCTCTGACAATCCAAATTTTTTGTCCATAAGCCTCCTATTCGTGTGGGCAAGTTACCCAAGATTCTGTATAATATTTATCATAGCTAACAATCTTGCCGCAGATAATGCATCTTTTAGCATGATAATAATCCCTTCGGCAACCATTTCCAACTTTTGTATGCACCCTTCTTGTTCCATTTACATATTCATGGATGCATATAGCTCTAGTTTCTATATCTTCACAAGGATATTGTATTCCATTTTCATCAATAAAATAATCTTCATAGGGTGTATTAGCCGAAATAGATGTCTCTAAAAGGAATTCTTCTTCTGATTTGTAAGAAAAAGTATCACCACTTTCTATCTGCATTTCATTTGCACCTGCATATGCAAAGGTAGAACCAAGTCCTAAGCTTAACATAATGCTTCCAATAGCTACAGCCATCCCAAATTTACATTTTTTACCTTTCATAATCTTATCAATTCTCCTTTGTATTTGTTTGCTTGCATTCCCCATAAAGCTTAAGGTGAATAAATCAGATAATATGTTTTTCCTTCGCGATAGTTCGATTAATAATTCGCAGTAAGCAAACTTCTCCACATCAGGCAGCATCTCAAGTGTAGTCTCATCGCTATAAAGTTCATTGCACATCTTAAAGAAATACAAGAAGAAATAATAAAATATATTATACCAGTGCATAGCTAACATTATGCAGACAATGAGGCTAAAGAAAGAATCTTTATGCCGGATATGGGCAAATTCATGTCCCAAAACCATATGGAGTGCTTTCTTTGTTTTTGGCAAATCATCAGGTATTACTATCACTGGATGGAAAATGCCAAATGTAAAAGGGCCAGAGACTCTGGAGGATTTTATGAACAAAACATCCTGTGTAATCTGCATTTGCTTTTTTGTCTTATTAAATTGCCAAACTTCCTGTTTCGACAACGGCAGGATTAAATTATTCCTGATTGCATGCCTCAGCTTGAAATACCGGTTGCATTGGAGGGCAATATACAGGAGGGAAATAAAAGCCATGCACGTTGAAGCGGTTAATAAAATCTTTTGGCAGGCGGAAAATATAAACGTATTTTCCTGGTTTACTATCATATAGGTCTTGTCTATAACCCCTTCTATATCTCTTGCCAGGGAAGCAGGCATTATCCCAGTATCTAAAAACAGCTTGCAAAAGAGATACCGAAAAAGCGGGAGAGGAAATAAGAAAAACGGAATAACCAGCATATTTAAGTTACGCAGCCATTTTGCTTTAAATTCCAAAAAGTACAGCCCATATGCAATAAGCCAGAAAAGAAAGGCCAAAGTCCCGGATAAAGACATAACCAAAAGCACATTTATAATTGTTCTCACCATCCCTCAAACGTCTGTCCCAGTTATCTTAATACATTATATTTACTTTCGCCAAATTTGTCAATATTTGTCGAATATATAATATGGAAGAATCTTCCAATTAATTCAAAGTTAAATGCCAAGATTGGTAAAATCAATAAAAATATAGTAAAATAAACGATAAAATATAGAACATATATAACAAAAACTTGTGTAATCAATGGTTTGGAAAACTTGATTTTTGCAAGAAGTTTTATAGGTTGTCCTAAAAGGCGCTAGAAGTTGGATTGGATAGAGAAAATTGTACAAGATTGGGGATCTGGGAAGCCATCCCAATAGATTCGTCATTTTTGGGAAAAAATTCGACATATTGTACTAAAGTTGCTACTGATTTTAGTACAATAGTAACAAAATTGTAATTTGGTGTAAATTTATCTGTATTTTTCGTCCACAATATGTTATAATCTTTATAAGTTGAACCATATTCAGTGCAGGATGATTAGGGTTAGTTTTACACATGATAAAGGCGCTGGGTATGGCTCTTCTTTTTTGTTAAAGTATTCCCGTGGGCAATGGGCCAAGCAGCCACGCTTGTGCGGATATTTGGCTTCTTCTTAAAAACTTATAACTCTTGGCAGGTAAGGGTCAAGTAATGGCTCCCGAATTGCCGTAGATTCTATATAAGCGGAAGGTAAAGAAACTAAAATCAAGTGAAAGGTATGATGAAAGAAAGAAGTTATTGGAAACGCCAGCTGTATCAAAACCCAAAATTCGACATATTGTACTAAAGCCTCTAATGATTTTAGTACAATAGTAACAAAAATGTAATTTAATGTAAATTTATCTGTATTTTTCTTTTATAATATGATATAATCTCTTTAAGTCGAACCATATTCAGTGCATAAGATGAAATGTGATTTAGTTTTACAGATGATAAGGGCACTGAGTACGGTTCTTCTTTTTGCGGCAAACTTATCTTGGGGGTGAAATATCGCTGTATTTTACTTGGCGAGATTCCCGTCTATTACTTGTTTAAAGAAATAAGATTCCATGCCAAAAGATATGCTAGCTCCGTGGTTTCGTACCAAAAAAGTGAGAGAAAGCAATTATGACCTGAGGGGCATAAGTACGGCTCATATGGATTTTGGTATTATCTGTAAGTATAATATCATTGTCGTAGATGCTTTTGATTTTACGGATGGACACAATACAGCTTTTGTTGCATTTTACAAATTCAGCATGCGGCAAATACTTCAGTTCATGGTTTAAGGAACCGTATTTTTGGTGGATATTGGAATCCGTGTGGATGGTAATGGTATGTTTGTTAATCTCCAAATAGAAAATATCCCCAATGGGTATTTTGGACATAGAGTTCTTTGTCTTGCAAATGTATTCTTGCTGCATATTGGTGTAGGATTGAAGCGCCTGGAACAGGCCTGGTTTCCCATAACATTTGATAAAAGCAGACAGGTGTGCTTCTAAATTCTTATCGGACAGAAGTTCTTGCAGCCAATTCATTTTTATCTCCTTAAATCATGGTAATTGCTGTTTTATCGTTTGTATTTGTAAAGATATATCCTAAATAATAAATAAAGGCCAAGCCGCCGCCAGGGGAGCCTAGAGGCCTAGAGGGTTTCCTTGGAGTATGCCTTATATTATCATAAATCCATAGTGCAGTAAATTATATTTTGGGACAAATTGCCAGAAGTGTTTGGAAACATGCCAGATATGATGGAGGGGCATCCTACTTATCTTTGGGGGTTCCGTCAGATTTTGATGCCTTTGATTTAGGAACAAATTTTTGTGAGGTTCCTGAATTGGCGAGAGATACATGGTGGGGTTCTGCCTGTGGATCCAAAAAGCCTGCGCAGGTAATCGGGCTGGAATCTGGGCAATCCAGAACGTCTATTGGCACGGGTGCGTGTGCTGGGCATATCCGTCTGTGGGATAGGATGATTCGCCAGAGGGGTTCCCCCGTTATCGTGGGAATTTCCATTGCCCAGGAGGGAAAGGATTCTGATAAAAGATGTTATCATCTTGGGGTAAGATAGGGTAGGCATTATCTGGAAAAAGTGAGCATTTTTACTTCTGATACCTTGCTGGCAGCGTGTTTAATTGGCATAGTAGCCAAAAATTGGAGAACCGTCTGCAAATTTTTGGCTAAAATTTTAGCTAAGTTATTGACAATTATAGAGAATCTGTTAAACTAAAAATAGTGTGAGAGTTTTTCGAACATATTTTCGAGGTATTTGCTGTATGGTGAAGGTGCAGCAGCATGTGGCCATATGGATTTGGAAGCGTCCCTATAGGAATGGGAAGCATAATCCAAGTTTTTGGAATTTTTAAAGGTTTTCAACTGCCAGTTACTTCCCAATTTAGGATGTGATTTTGCCAGATGTAAAAAGGTATTCCCCTTTTTGTATAGAATTTGGTTTTCTGGTGAAATTATTACAATGCCCATGTTAGTTTAGGAGAGAGGAGAGATAGTGGAATGTGTCTTTTGGGCGTAAATCAGATTGAAGGTTTGGGCTTTGCGGAAGGGCAAGGCCTTTTGTAGTGTCCAAAAATCTGCAGAAGGTATTCTCTTGGTACAATTGGTCGTTATCTGCACGCGTTTCAGAAGAGGAAGGAGGGACATTGAGTGGACAAGCTATTACTTCTTCTGTAGGGGGATGCTTAGGTATTATTATGTAAAAAAGAAAGGAGAAGGTAGTGGGATTTAAACTATAATGTATGAATAGAGTAGAAGTTTTAAGATTTTCTCATATGATAATCATATAACATATAGATGGACTACCGGGTACAGAGATGAAAGGATTTCGGAATATTTGCTTTATCCATTCAATAGAAGATTCCTATGATGTTTGTTATTTAAAGCAGTTTTTTAAATGGATTGGTTTTTCATATTTTACATTTACGCCAGACACCATGGGGATTGGATTGGATATATTAAGAAAACCTGAAAACCAGGGCTTCGATATTATCGTAGGCTTGAATCAGGTGGCGCAGTGGAAGGATTCTTCTATCATTAGCCTGTTTGGGAATAGGCTTGTGATTTTGGCTAAGACGGATTGTCAACAAAATAAAGATTTGTTGGATCAGCTTATCGACAAGATAAATATATCCATTTTAAAAGGCTGCCATAGTAGGATTTTGAAGGAATTGGCTCAGATTTATCGGGATAACCAAATGGTGAAAGTTATGTATGAGTATACAACTATCCTGATGGAGTCAATGGATGATGCATTTTTTTCAAATGTACGCCAATTGGTTCAAAAGGCGCTGCATCAGGTTAACAGCATGTTGGATGAAATGAGGCAGCCAGATTCGATGGTCGGATATGACATGATAGAATATGTGTTGTATGCGAAATATAGCTGCCAGAGGAAGATAAATGAACTTTACAAAATGAAGAAGTGGGTTCTTGAATATCCGGTGCCGAAGATGCTGGAAGACCTGGAAGAAATTTACCAATATGACAAAGGGTTTTACAGGGTGGAATTCTTGAAGGCAAAAGTGGCGGAACAAAGCCTGATGCGTAAAGCCTATGCAAAATTATTCTACCATAATGCGATAAATGCGTGTGGGGTGGATTTATGTAAAAGTTATCTATTTTATCAGCTGGGGAAATGGCTGGACAACAATAAACAGATTTATACTGCCGGGCAGGCTTATTACCGGGCATACCAATGTAATCCAGTGAATATGAAAGCCGTATTTAAATTGGTGGTAGATGCCAGGCGTAAAAAGGCAGTAGATTTAGAAAGGAAGTACTTGAGGCTGCTCATTAGGAACTGGGATGTATCGGAGACGTACAAAAGTTTCTTGCCTCTCATGGAACTGGAATATGGATATAAAGCCTATATGCTTCTGGACGAATTAGAACGGACAGATATGCAGGATACACGTTTTTATTCTAAAGGGAAGGAGATTTTAGAATATACAAAGAATCTGCATGCGGAGGCAGGGGAAAACCATTTTATTAAGAGGTTATATAATAAGGATGATGAGGAAGAAATAAAAGGCATTGGCATGGCGATTGCTTGTAGGATGGATATAAAATGCCAAGAATTACAGCATACAGGAAGATAAAGGATTAGAGATAGGAGATATACATGAAACCAAAGATAATAACGCTGCAGCATTTGTTGGAAAAAGGGATACATTATGAAAATCAGAAGGATTTTTCGGCATCCATTTATGCAAATGTCTATCAGGGGGCATTTGAGTCTGTGAAGCAGATTATGACAGATTATGAGAGGCACAGGAATGTAAAAGGAAGGAATATGGAGATTGCCAATGTGGTCTCTTTCGTGGGGCGTAGGGGGACAGGGAAATCTTCTTCCATGATGTCATTTCTGGAGGCGCTCCAAAATTATAAATGGAAGCCAGATGGTAAAGAAAGTGAGAAAAAACTGGGAGATTCCCAGTTTTTTACTCTGGAATGTATCGATGCGTCCGCATTAGAAGAAGACGAAAGTATTTTTACGATTGTACTGGCCAACATGCTGTCCAAGATTGATGAATACAGCAAGGATAAAGAATACGATTTAAAGGAGTACCAGCGCCGTTCGTTGCAGATGAAGTTGGAAAAGATTTATAAAAATTACTGTTCTCTCACAGAGGTGAGGGCTTTGGAACAGGGGGAGTATTCTGCATACGAAAACTTAAAAAACTTGGCAAGCAGCCAAAGGATACGGACGCAATTTGAAGAATTGGTGAAGGAATGCCTGCAATATTTTTCTGCGCAGGATGGCTATTCTGCCCAAAAGACATACTTGGTGATTGCGGTTGATGATTTGGATATGGCTCATTATAATAAGCGCAAAGGGAAGCAAGGGCATTTGAACATACGCTCTTATGAAATTATGCGTTTGATTTCAAAGTATTTTTCGGTTCCCAAAGTGATTGTGCTTACGGCCTATAACCATGCAAGCCTCTATGGGCAGTGCAGTGGCTTTTTTACAGGCAGTAATACCAGTAATTATAATGAGGTATATGAGAGCAAGGAATCCCTGGGGTTTGGTGCCCGCTTGGCCACAGAATTTATGGAGAAGGTCTTTGCCCCGGTATACCGCTTGTATATGCCGTCTTGGAAAAAATGGGATTATAATGGAAGGAATATCAAGGTTGACGTTGGTGAAACAGACAGGCCAGAAGATATATTTTTTCGTTTTTACAAAGAGAAAAATAAACATATCTTTAGCGTTAAAAAATTGCTTCTGGTCATTTATGCAGAACGGACGGGGATTTATTATGACTGTGAAGGGAAGAAAAGGCATTTCCTGGAACCGGATTCTTTGCGGGATTTAAGTAATATCCTGCATTTGCTTTTAGAAGAAGAGGTGCAGGGATATAATGGGCAGGAATTGTATTTACCGAAAAAGGGCGGGGAAATGGGGGAAGGGTTTAAGCGGATAATGGATGATTCCTATTTTCGTTTTATCCAAGAACGTATTTATTTGGAAGAGGAGAGGGAGTTGCTTTATAGTTTGCTGGAAAATCAGATTACCCGTAGGGGCGAGCAGATTATCCGGCTGATATCACCGGAAATAAAGCCATTGGGAAGGTCGGGTCGGCAAATCAGTAAATTGCTTAAGTCAGAGAGGAAGGAATTTTTCCAATATACATCAGAGGATTTCTATGGCCCTAGTTCATTGGAATCATTGATTGATTGGTGGGAGGACAACAGTGATGTGTCTTATAGTTATGCAGAATTGGTGCATAGCATTTACCATATGACCCGTTTAGAGGCTCCATATTCAAGGGGGCTGGTAGAATGTATCCTGCAGTTTTTTTCGATATCGCTGGCTCAGATTTACTATGCGTATGAAGATTTAAAGAGGCAACTTGTACGGATTGAAGAAGAGGAAGAACAAGAAGAAGGGTGGATTTATATAAATACATATAGGAAATGGGGGTTAGGGCAAGCGGATTCCTTTACTGAAAATAGCAACGGCGCAGAGGTAATGGGAGAGATTGAAAAGTATAACCAGCTGCTAAAGGGATTTATTGGAGATACTGTTTTGGGAAAATGGACGGAGTATTATTTTCCAAAAGTATATATGAGCGGCATTACGGAGAAATATTCTGTGGTAATAGGATGCTTTGATGGAATCTGGGAGGCAGAATTTAAAGTAGTAAGTTTATTTGAACATGATCCTACAAAAGATGATATAAAAAATATGATAGAAGAGTGCGTTTTCTTGATGATGATGTATCCGGATTTATTAAAGTGGAAAAAGCTTCAGCTGGAAATCCGGCATAAAGCGGATGGGGATGGAATTAGGGGGATAGAGATTTTCCATAATGGAGAAGTGAGGTTTGAATTAAGTGCGTTTATTACATGTTCCATTTTTTATCCATATTATCTAGGAAAAATAGAACAATTGCTTTTGGATTCTTTTCAAGAGGGGGTAGGCGATAATTCTTCTGAAAAAGCATTTAAGAAAGACACTAAAGGTATGATTAGTGTTGTATTTAATGGGTTGTGGCAGCAATATTATGGATGGGATAAGAAATATGGGAACATGATTTTACCCATACAGCATTTTGACACAATGTATAATCTTATCAAGCATTTGTTCCAAGAAGGGAAAGCGGCAAATGAGTATGCTGTGAATTTGGATGAAAAAGGCGTATTTTTCAGGGAGTTTTGCCTTATGGCCGATAACTTTGGGAAGCATCTGAAGAAAATGGACGACTATTATTGTTTGAAAGACGAAAGGAGTTTTCTGAATAAGTTTGAAAAATGCCCCTACTTTGGACTTTTAAAAAACGTAGGGTCTAAGGAATATATTGAGGATTATATCAAGAACATTGCCATTTCTGTCTATAACCATCGTATGATGGGGTTTAGCCCAGATGACAAAAAGGGAATGGATGGTGTGGGAGATGCTTAAATTTGCGGCTGAGGTATTGGCATTCGCCCTCCAATACATTCCGCCTAATGAGGTTTTGGAGGGCGGAATAGACCATGATGCCATCCCGCTTTCCAGGCTGCAGGCAATCTGTTTTCATGTAGGGGACGGCTTAGATGAGATTTCTTTATTTAAAAAATTAAGTTATTTAAAGGAATGGGTTTTTGTCCAATTAGAAGTGGAAGGATGGCAGAAAGAGACAAATACAAAGGCCAGGGAAGAAGGGATTAGTATTTTGGATATGATCCATTGCCTAGTTTCTAAGTTGCTGGATTTCCAGCAGGGAAGGCTGGTTTATCGGTATAAATATTTAGAAATATGGGATTTCCTGAATAGGAAAATAGGCATAAACCTTTTTGCTGCTAGTTACTACGCCCGCAGGGATTATAAAAAAGCTTTTGAACGGAGGGTATTTACCGACACTGAGGTGGTTTATCATGACAACTACGTGTTGAATGAGGTGCTTAGCCGTGGGCTTGCAGAGAATCATTTCCATCTGCGCTGTTCTACTCCTTATTTTACCCTGTCTTGGCTGTCGTTGATGAATTCTGTCACAAGAGTGCGGATAGCAAATCAGCTGGATCAGATGGGGGAGTCTCCTAGGAATCCCAAAGTCCGCTACCGCTATAGTTATGAAGAAGACAGTTTTTCCCTACGCCATCTTAAGGCAGCGGTTATCCGTGTGTATCTCTATGCTTTTCTGACAGGGGAAGTATTGGAGCTTGGGACATATTATGCGCCGATGAAATGGCTATTGGGGAATATCCTGGAGATGGAGCCAGTGATGGATTATCTGGGAAGTATCACCCTAGAGGAGGTAAAGGGTTTTGTAGGGGAAAGCATCACACCGTATCTGGAAGAGGAATTGGGGGATAGGGCAGGGGAATTCCAGGAACATTGCAAGGGGTTTTACTGGCTGTTCTGGGTTTGCTACCCACAAATTCCTATGGAATGTTTTACTGTTGGCAGTAGGCTACTTGATCAGGAGAACCAGGATAGGATAGTGGAATATATTAAGGAGACATACCAGCCGATGCCTCTGGGGCAATGTGCATGGCTGTTTCAGGGGCATTACCAGGAGAAGTACCGTGCAGAATGGGATTGGCAGGGTAAAGTGGCAATCTGGAGGCTTTTAGCCAATCCCAATGAACTGCTGGAGGCCAGGGATTGTATCCAGTATGCCATAGATGGGTTTCATGCAAATAGCAGCAGCCAACAGAAGGACTATGCTCTGAATAGTGTGGAATGGGAATGGGATGAATGGGAACAAGCAGTGGCCACAGGAGAGCGGTGGTTGATTTACCAGATGGAATATAGGCGTTTTTATTATGAGAAAGGGGAAAAGGAGCAGGAGGATGACATATACAATCTATTTTTTGCATATCTGCTGATTAAAGAGTCTTTCCGTAATGAACTGCTGCAGAATAATGACAAGATTGGCTTCCAGAATTTCCAAATTTACCAAAAGAGGAAAGACTGGTTTACAACTGCATTTTCAGAAGAAGAATTAGCGCAGATTGCGGTGAAGGGTGCATTTCACAAGCAGTGTCTAAAAAGCCTGGAATTAAGGCTTATGCCAGCAGATAGCGATGTGAAAAATATCCATATGCTCCGTTTATGTGACAAGGCCATTGGCCAGCTAAACTTTAAATCCCGCAAGAAGGCAGACCGGAAATATTACTATGTGTTCCATTTTGGGAAGAAAAAAGACAGCGCTTATAAAGGAGGGGAGATGCGCTGCCGCCATAAGGCGTTCCGTGGGAAACTGAAACGGCAATCCAATGCAATTATGTCTATGCGGGAGAAAAATCCAAGGGTAGGAGAAAGGTTGAAAGGGATAGATGCATGTTCCAGTGAAGATGGCTGCCGCCCAGAGGTTTTTGCCGTGGCTTTCCGTACCTTGAAGAACCATTCTGTCTACCGTACAGATGTTAAAGAAAAGCTGTCCCAATTAAGGATTAGTTATCATGTAGGGGAGGAGAATCAAGATGTGTTGGATGGGCTGCGTGCCATTGATGAGGCGGTATATTTTCTCAACATGGGAAGCGGTGACCGCCTGGGGCATGCGACCATGTTGGGCATAGATGTAGAAGCGTGGTATAATAGGAACTGTTGCCAGATATCCATCCGCCAGCACGATTACCTGGATAATGTAGCATGGCTGTACCATAAGATTATTTATTTCCACATATCTAACCAGGATAACCTACTAGAATTTCTGGAGCGGGAATTCCAAGTATTTTTTAACCGTATTTATGAAAAAAACATGAGTATCGACTATAACCAGAACATACTTCGCGAAAAAGAGGAAAATTTTAACCATAATTTAAGCTTTGATATCTATAACTACTATTATGGTTGGGAATTGCGGGGCGATGCCCCAGAACTGTATGTAGACGGATTTTACCGAAAGGAACTAATAGGTGCGGATTCCTGGGGGGATCAGGCTATCAATAAGTCGATAAAGGCGGAGCAGAGGAAAATCCCCGAAGCAGGAATCTTATACCATACATATCATTACAACCCAGCAGTCCGGGCAGAAGGAGATAAGCCTGTCACCATAAAAATTCCTTACTATATGATATGTGGGATTGCTGAAGTGCAGAAGAAGATGCAGAAGCAGATAGCCAAAAGGGGCATTGCTATCGAGACAAACCCGTCGTCAAATTTACTGATTGGGGGCTTGCCTGGTTATGAGAGCCATCCGATTATATCCTTCTATAACAAAGGGTTGGTAGGTGATATTAGCAAATTAGAGGCATGCCCTCAAATTAATGTATCTATCAACACAGATGACCCAGGCGTTTTCATTACATCACTGTATAATGAGTACACCCTGATGGCGGGAGCGCTGGAAAATTTGAAAGACAAGGATGGAAACCATGTCTATAAGAAAGACATGATATATGACTGGATTAATAACATTCGCAAAATGGGCAAAAAACAGGCGTTTAGCAAGGAAGTAATAAAGGAAGAGAACGTGCATAAAAGCAGGGGGATGATAGGAGAAGGATAGGTAAAAGAGAGGTGGAGGATGGTAAAAATTGCGGTATGTAGAAAAGGGGTAGCAATGGATACGAAGAGATAAAATAGAAAGCGAGGCGTAACAGGGGGATGTGCAAACGAGAACGAAAGAAAAAAGCATTAGAAGAAAGGGAAAAGGCGATAAGGGCAAAATGGAAAGAACTATGGGAACAGGATCCATCCGCGGATGTCAAGGAAGACGGAAAATTTTTCTTGGAGTGGCTTGAGGCAAATATGGATTTCCTGTATAGTAGGAGGCGATGGAACAAATGGAAGAACTATGGTATGAAATTTGCCGTGCTGCTTGGGATCATAGTGGCATATGGTATAGTATTTCATTTGAGTTATAAAGAGGGGGCCATCAGCTTGATAATAGGTTCGACAGCGTTATTTGTGCCGTCGTTTGTTTTGTATAAATGGATAAATGTAAGGAAGTACCAGGAAACATGGAGCCGTTTTTCGGCATTCCATTCCAGGATTCTCCAGGAGATGACGAAATATCTATATCGCATATCCCCATACGATCAGGGGGATGTGAAAAAACAATTCATAGAAAGTATTATAGGATTGGTAGAGCAGAATATAGAAAAATTCTGTAAGAATATGGAAGAAAAGGAAGAGAGGATGTTTTCAGGACTGGACTTAGGGGAGATAAAGGAACCTTAAAAAGTTTTGCCTGTTCTGGTTCCTGTAACTTATAAGCCGTTCATTTGCTAGATGGGATGCGGGCGTAAATGAAGGTAAAGAAAAAAGCAAGCAAATTATGGAGAGGATGCCTTGGTTGTTGTTGAGGGTGTTCTCTCTTTTTTTGGAAAGATTAAAAATACAAAATATCAAGTACAAACATAATACTTATATTTTTAAAATCTAAGATAGGATTGTGGGGATATAGACAAAATGCCAGATGTGCGTGTAAAAATACTTGATATGATTAAAGGCAGGTAGGGCGACATTGTCAAAATATGGCGATAACAGTATAATATGATTAAGTCAGATAAAAGGGATAAGAAGGGCTTATCATATTGTATACGAAATATACCATACCAAGAATCCAGATGCCCTAAATAAGAATCAAAAAATACTGCCAATATATTATTGAGGAGGATGTTGCTATGAATGAAAGTGAATATCGGTATAAACAGTATCGCCAAAAATATTACGATTCATGTAATGAGATTAGCAACTGTGATTACCATATTTACAATCTTAAAAATGAGCGGCGGCAAGTGGTTAACAGGATCAATCAGCTTAATACAGATATTAGAAACACCCAGGATGCCCTTGAAGGTTTGGATGCGGTCATAAGACGGGAAGGCAGTTTAAATGATAAGCTTAGGGATGTTGCAGATAAGACAAACCAAGCTGCGGCGAATTTCAGCGGAATGGTTCATGCAAGCGATGTGAAAAGTAAAAACATAATAGATGTATATGGTGATGAAACTGCGAAAACCCAAACGACGCTCAACAATGTATGGGATACGCTGAAATCAAGGAAAAACAATCTCAATACAAGGCTCGCTGGCTTACAGGCTGAATTAAATCGGACAAGGAGTGAATTGCAGGATGCTGATAACAGGATTAGAGGATTAAATTCCGATATGTCGTATTGGAAACGGCAGAAATCTAGCAATTATTATAATATGGAATATTACAGAAGGAAAATGCTGCAGGAGGCAGGGTGAAAAACATGTGTGGCTCCGATTCTTTTGGCTCTTTCCAAAAGAGCAGTGAACCGTTCATTACAGACACAGCCTGTATTGGCAGTAATGCGGCAGGGATTGTCAACCAGCGTAAGGATGATTGCAGGTGTTTCTGGATTAGGAACATCATGAGCAGGTGGCATTGAAGATATTTGATGCGCCTTATGGCACGGATTTGTGCTGGTTGTATGAAGGGGATACGCATATAGGTTTTTATGATTTGATTTTAAAGAAAGATACAACGATAGATGAAATCTTAAATGGAGAGAGGTGATTAAAATGCCAAATGAGAAAGTGGTACAGCTGTTGTCAGATTCGCGCCTTGCATTTTTGAATCAGCAGAACAATGTAGCGCTGGATTTGGCAAATCAGGCCATCAAGCTTGATTCCCAAAATGCTGATGCCTATAAATGTGCAGGCAATGCCTTGATGTCTATGGAACGCTATGGGGATGCTATTAAAGAGTATAGCCTTGCTGTAAAATATGATGCAGGTAACGGCAACCGTTACTTTGATTTGGGGTTTGCGCAGGCAACAGATGAAAGATTGGCAGATGCGCTTAAGAACCTTGCAAAAGCGGATGAACTGGGATGCATACCTGAAAATACTATCCAGCTTTATAACCTGCTTGGGATCATCTGCTTTGATATCGGCAGATATGATGATGCGCTTATCAATCTGAATAAAGCGGAGCAGCTTGTTGGCGTGAATTTGGATATCCTACAGCGCAAAGCGATTATCTATGGCATTAAGAATGATATCCGTAGGGGCTTGCAAGTTGCGAACCAGATAAAATTAATTGCCCCATCGGAATACATAGGTTACCAAATTGCTTTCAAGCTGCTTATTCAGGCAGAACGTTTGGATATTGCCCAGATAGAACTGCATAAAGCGGCAAAGTATGCGGTGCGGACAAATGATTTTTATTTTGACCAAATGAACCTTGAACTTGAAAAATACAAGATTGATAAGGATAAAGCCCATTTCCCAAGAGTACTTGAGATTATTCAAGCAGCGTTGGAAACAGTAGAGCCGCAAATCAAGAATGTTACGGAATGTTATATAAATGCGGCAGAGATTTATCTGCAGATGGAAAATGCGGATAAGACATTGGAATGCCTGGATGCTGCACAGGCCCCGGCTGAAGCATATAATAATGGGTTTGCCATTATTGATGAGGAACTTGCACCCCCAGCCGAATTGGATGAATATGCTATAGAGGAGATGATCGAGGCAGACCGGGAAAAAATAGAGGAAGAAATGGGGGAATATGGGCTGGAGGAACTTGTTGAAAATACAGAACCGAACGAAGATGGCGAACGTGAATTTTTTACAGAATTGGAAGAAGGGGAAGTAGGGGACACCCCGACGTTTCGCTTAGATGGCCTGGGGGAATATGAATTATCAGGTGAGGACAAAGACCAAATCAACCGTTTGTATATTGGCGCGTATACTCTTAAAAAGGATTTCGGAAAAGTGGTTACATATGCGAAGGCGCTGCAGGCAAGCCAAGGCATACAGAATATTTATATTGGCAAATATACGGAGGCAAATGCACGGAAGGAGATGGGTGCAGCAGATGCGGAGGAAAAATACAGGGAAATTGCCAGATTCTTCCGCGATGCAATGATAAAAGATCCCACGGATATTGTAGCAGTGACATTCCGCGTCCAATGCTGTATTGATATGGGTGATTACAAAGAAGCGGAGGAAGTGTGCCGTCTCCTGGCAAGAGAGGTCAGGGAACCTTTGCTTGAAAAAATTGCAGAAGCGAAGTCGGGGGGTGATTGATATTGTTAATATCACGCGATATTCTTCTGGATGACACGGCGTTTTTAACGGCCTCGTCTGATATGGGGGCATTAAAAACCAGGACTGAGGCACTGAAAACAAAGCTGGAGCAGATGTATAAGGATTTAACGGCTGCAGTGGATACCCCGGCCGGAAAAGCCGTTGAAACAACAGCAATGAATGTCCTGATAAAACCGATTGACGATATGCTGCTTGTTATTAGCCATATTTCGTCGACGCTTTCAGAAATAATTGGGACAGGCCATTATAAAGATGTGTTTGTTAAGTTCGAGGAACTTAATGCAAGCATAAAATTTTAATATGAAATAATGAGGAGGAAAAGATTATGGCGATGGGAAGTACAGGAACAGTTAATATTACAGCAAAGATGATGCAAGACATTGTGCAGGCTGTTGAGGAGTATCAGTCAAAGGCGTCCGCCCTTGCTGGGGAATTAGACAGTGCGGTCACAGGCCTTATTCCGGGCAGTTTTGAGGGTGCGGCAGCAGCTGGATTTAAAGCCTTTTACGATAAAACATTTACATCGGAGGAAGGCGTCAATAAAGGGATTGAAAACCTGTTAAATACGATAAAGCAAATTGCAGAGGAAACGTTAAAGGCAATTCCTGGCTCTAATGGTTTGGATGATAAGCTTGCAGATGAAAACAATCAGTAACGAACGGTTAAATAGAAAAGGAGGAAGATTACAGTGGCAGATTGCAGGATTGTAAATCAAAGCATGACAGACGCGGTCAATACGATAGGAGGCAGTGTGGAGGGCAGCTTGGAAGGGATAGCGCTTTCCTATAAGAACGACGGTGATGCTTTCATGGAAGCATTAAATAATGCAATTTCTACAATGGAGGGTGAGGCAAAAGATGCCCTGGAAGCATTTTTTAGGGATAAGGTACAGCCATTTATCACAGAGGGGGTGCCGAACGCTGTCAAATCTACGGCAATGCTCTTAGAAGCGAACCGAAAGAACTTTGAGGATGTTGACAGGAAGATTGCAGAAAGCATAAGCGGTGGTGGACAATAAACGGATGGCTAGGGCTGCCGCATTAACCTTTTTATGCAAGGGGTTGAAACAGTTTGTATGGGGGGCTTGTGTGGCAGCCTGCTTTTTGGAACATCAATAGATAAGGATGGAACCGATATGGCTTTTAATATACTGTCTTCAGATGAGATAGAACTGCTTACCGACAATCAGCGTAAAAGTTATGAAAAAGAACTTGCTATTTATAACGAACGGGTGGAATTTGTAGAGCAGATGGAAAGGTTTGAAAATATGGTAATCTTGCCATATGAACCAGAATTTCCACCTATATCGGATATTAGCCAGATTCCGAAAAAAGAATTTGTAAAACCTGAATATGAAATGTTGGAAATTGTACCAATTGAAAAACCAGAACATATGGAAACGGCCGTTCGCTTTGCCAAATTGGACGCAGTAGATGTTCCCAAATATGGGGAAATGAAAAGTGTAACAGTGTGGCATTTGAAAAAGGTGGAGCAAGAAGAACCTGCCTTACCGAGAATTATCAAAACGACAGTTCCTAACCATTCATTTGCAAAGGGCGGACAACAGCAGCCTATATTGCCAGCAAGCATCAAAATAAGTATACCAGGCAATACATTCAAAAAATTTGAGCAGGCAAGTCCAAGCCTTCCTAGTAAGGAAAACACACAAAACTTGGCAAGATCACTTTTTGAGCCTGTTACAATGGATGCTTCTGCTATTATGGCGGACATTCCAGGAGGGGCTGTTCCGGCAGTTGAAATTCCTACATTTGCAGTAGCCCCAAGGGCAAGTGTAACAAAATCATTGTCTTTGGCAAATCCTGTTATGCCAAGGCTTCCCCAAATGCCAGATAGAATGCCAAGTAACATTCCGTTTTGCGCACCTGATATTCAACAGATGGAACTGCCAGGCGTTCCCAAAGCTACAATTCCGAGCACAAGGTTAATGAAAACAGATGCAGCTACTGAAGTTGCGGTGCCAGGACACAGGATGCCAGAAGTGCCTAAGCTGGCAGTAAAATTTTCTGAAATAAATATAGCAAAAATAGTGGAGGCGGAAGTTCCTGAAACGCCAAAAGTATTTGATGTTCCTATTATTCAGGCCTCAACTTTGGAACCGATAATCCAGGGAAAAGGGTTACCGATGGTTCAGAAGGCTGGAATTCCAGCAAAGGAATTTAGGAAAGGGGAGTATGCAGTATCTGGTTTGCCTAAGGTTGTTGCGCCTAAGCCAAGTATGCCCTTATTTTTTGGGCCAAAACATCAAGAACCTATGTTTCCTCAGATTATGAAACCCGGTATGGTGCCAAAAGGAAATCATAAACTGGCTGTTGACAGTACGCCTAGGATAGAGCGTCCATCCATTAATATTTTTTTTGTAGAGCCATACAAAAAAATCCATACGGAGGCAAGAGGGCTGCCAACCGTACAAGCAGTTGATGTTCCAGATGTCTGTACGGAGGAGATGCTTGAAATACTATTACCATCTTTGGAAAAAGATGGGATAGGGAAAGGGGCGCTTGGATGAAAAACAATGAGATTATGATTTCGGTACGGTTTGAATGTGAAAGTTTTTCTGATGAGATTACTTTGCTTATTATCAAAGATATTACGCTCAAGGAATTGATAGAAGCGATATATTATGGGCTGATAAAGTCAAATAAAGAATCGGATAAATATAGAAAACATTTTCAGCTGATGGAAAAATATTTGAAGACAAGGAAAGAACTTCAGGTTCTTTATAATGCAAAGGGGGATTTCAATGTAATTGATTTTACGGATAAATATATCGTTAAGGATGAAAATGGAAAAGACAAACACTTGAACATATTTGACAAAAGGGTTGATGATTTGGGTTTTGTAACTTCCAGTATGCTGTTGTTTACAACGAATACAGAGATTGAACCGCATGCCTTGTTTTCCAAAACAGAAAATAGCTACATACTAAAAGCCAATGATAGCCTAGAATATAATATTAGTACACGCCGTCTGAATGTGATTGAGCCATCTGTCATTGACATTTTACCGCCGACGGAGATGCCGCAAAAAAGTAAGCAGAGATTGCTGGATGTAATTATTCCAACCGTATTGTCTGCAGGCGGCATGATTGTAGCGCGTTATATTATTCAGCTGCTTTCACCAAGCGCAAGCAGTATGGGAAATACCATGATAATGATGTCTGGTGCAATGGCTGTTGTTGCCTTTGTTACTTCATTTTATAATTTTCGGAAGCAAAAACGTGAATATAAGGAAAGCCTAGAAGAGTGGAAAAAGAATTACGAACATTATATTGCCAGGAAAATTGCTACCATAAAAGAATGGCAAGAAAGTGATATTAAATACTTAAACAGTACCTATCCAGACATGGGTGTGCTTTTTGCCAATACAGCTAATATAGACAGTTCCATTTTCTCCCGTTCACAAAATGACAATGACTTTATGCGTATTTCCCTTGGCGCCTCCGAAGAGGTGAAGCCTTTGTTTGATATTAAATCTGAGAAAAAAGATGTAATTTCATATGATATATATTATAAAAAAATTGGTGACAGAATAAAGATTTTTGTGCCAGGGAAAAAAGAGGAGAAACGGCGCAAAAAATTAACGCCGGATGAATTGGCGGAAGAAGATAAGAACAAGTTCCTGCTTACGGAATTACCTTATGTGTTTGCGAATAAAGGAATTGACCTTGCGGATAACAAGGACATTATTGGCTTTAACTATCTGCGCAGTGATGATGGCAGTAAGCCTCCGCTGCTTGTCGATTTGAAAGAAAGCGGCGCCTTGGGGGTTATTTCAAATGATAGCCAGATTTCGAGAGATTTTGTCCAGCATATTGTATTTGAGCTTGCTTATTACCATTCCCCAGAGGATTTGCAGTTTGTATTTTTCTTTGACAGAAAATATGAACAAGAAATCTTTAGGCTGGAAAGAGAATTGTTAAAGTTAAAGAATGAGGGAGGGATTGGAGAGGAAATACAAGCGAAGAAAAGAGAGGTTCAAGAAGCGAAAATCCATTTGCAGGAAGCTTTGCAGAATTATAAATATCTTCCGCACACAAATGAACTGTTTGACGGGGTCTCGCAGTTTGTATTTAATAAAGAAAGTTCAGGTATTGTTTTTGGGCAATTGTTAAGTATTATGAATGGGCGCAGTAAAAGTAAAAAAGAAGATGACGGTGAGAAAGGTTCTGGGCTGAAACAGACGCAGATTGTTTGTGTTGTTTTTGATGATTATAATATAAAGGAAGCAGGTTTTTCAAAGTTTATGCCTGAGGTTCCCAAAGAGGGGGAAGCCTATGTGAATGAAAATGGCTTGACGTTTATCTTTATTCAGGATGTCAAAGATAAGCTGCCTAAATATTGCGGAAATATTATTAATATTGATAAGGATAATCCCAAAAACAGGCTTAGCAGCTTGCGTTACAATGTACTTAGCCGTGAGACACTGAATGTTTTAAGTGAAAACACAGGCGGCCAAAAGGGTGGGCTGGCAAAGGACACAGACAAGCTGATTGAATA
The DNA here is from genome assembly GCA_910588965.1 of uncultured Lachnospiraceae bacterium. Classification (GTDB taxonomy): domain Bacteria; phylum Bacillota; class Clostridia; order Lachnospirales; family Lachnospiraceae; genus Petralouisia. The sequence continues at coordinate 109,795 of CAJUSO010000001.1, forward strand.
TAAAGCCTTCCAGAACAAATATATTTTTGGCCAGCAGGGAAAATATACGGAAAAGTTCACAAAGGCTTTTAAACAGCTGAGTGCAATTTACTATACACGGGTTGCTGAAAATGGGAAAGTACCGTCAGTGGTAACACTCTTTGAACTTTGGGGCTATAATTCTGAGAGCGTCAGTAAAGGCGAGCCCAGACAAAAAATGTTGGAAAGCTGGAAGGATGTGGAGAGGAATGATATTACCCGCAACCTTTGTGTACCAATTGGGGCAAATGAACATGGTTTTACATACCTTGATTTATATGAAAAGGCAGATGGGCCGCATATGCTGGTAGCAGGTACTACAGGTTCTGGTAAATCTGAGACGATTATAACGTATTTAATTGGTTTATGTATGAAGTTTTCGCCAATGGATTTAAATTTAATGCTTGTGGATATGAAAGGCGGAGGGTTTTCCGACCGTTTGGGTAACCTGCCCCATTGTGTGGGTGCAGTCACTGATACTGCAGGTGAGGAGGAAGGGACCTCTGCGGCATATATGCTGAAACGTTTCCTACAGTCGCTGAATGCAGAAATAAAGCGCCGGAAACTTCTGCTCACTAGATTAGGAGTGGATAATGTAGATTCCTATATCCGTGCGCTGCGCATAATTAAAGAGATAAAATGTATGGAAAATACTGGGGAAAGCCGGGAAAATATTGATAAACAGAAGAAAAAACTAAATGATAAGCAAAAAGAGGCGTTAAACAAAGATTTGGAGGAGTTATCCACGCTTTCGCATCTTGTTTTGGTTGTGGACGAATTTACGGAGTTAAAGAGGTTTTCCAGTGAAAGCAGCGATATTGATTTTATTACTGAGATTACTACTATTGCCCGCGTAGGCCGGACGCTTGGTTTCCATATTATTTTGGTATCGCAGAATATTGAGGGGGCGATTACGGACGATATCCGCGTAAATTCGAAGGCAAGGATTTGTTTAAAAGTTGCTACAAAACAGGCTTCTAAGGAGATGATTGACAGCCCTGCCGCCGCAGCACCGACTATGCCATTGAATGGGCGCGCTTACTTGCTGGTGGGGACAGGATCGCGTTTCGAATATTTCCAGTCAGCATACACAGGTGCGAACAGGAACATGGATATTAAGCTGCCAGTATCGGTTACAGAAGTCCCAGATTCAGGTGAATTTAACCCTAGCTTCTATTTTTCGGAAAAGGATAATGAGAAGGACCGAAAGAAAAACGCCAATGTCAGCGAATATGACACCCAGCTTGCTTATATTACAAAGACAATTATTGCGATGAGCAAGGACATGGAAAAGCCGAAACAAATATTCCTACCGCCGCTCCCGGAAATAATTGTTGACAATACGGATTGGAGGTTTGCGTGAGATGGTTTTAAAAACAATGTTATGTACATTGGGCAAATTTGATATCCCGATTACCCAAATGCAGTCGCCATTCAACGTTGATTTGCTAGATTCGAACATTATATTGTTTGGTTCAGCCTTGAGTGGTAAAACGACGTTTCTTAAAACCCTTATAAATATTTTGCATAAACAATACAACAATAGGCAGGAGCAAGTGTTTATCCTTGATTTTGGAGGGGGATTGTCAGAGTATAGGGATTTTCCGCTTGTGTCGGCCTATTATGATAATGCAAATGAAGAGTATGTCAAGCGTGTATTCAAAATTTTGGACAATATTTTAAAGGATAATATAAAAGAGCTTAATGGGGGAAATTACCGTGAAACAAAATATCCGCCCTTGCATACTACGTTTATGATTGACAACCTTAACGCTTTTGTGGATGAGCCAAGGTATGCCACGTATCAGGAAAAACTGGCGAAACTCTGCCGTGATGGGCTTTCAAGGGGTATTACAATTGTTGTGACTGCGTCTGAAACAAAAGGGCTTGCCTCCTATTTAGGCAGTTTTAGGCAGAAGATAGCATTTGAAATGCCATTGGATAAATATACCGAGATTTTTACAGGTAAAGTGGGGCAGGTTGGAAATCATCCAGGGCATGGTTTTGCGAATGTAAGCGTCAGGCCAGAGGGCATTACGGGGACATTCCGGATGAATCTGCCATATGAGGTACAATGTGCATTCCCATATAAAGTAAAAGAAGGGGAGCCGGGAGAGACGAAAGAAGATTTTGTTAGTGCCCTCAAGAAAAAGTTTGGTTTTAGTGATGGTATGTACGGGAAGTCTGTAAAAAAATATCAGATGTTCCCCAAAGAACTGAAAACGTCTGATTTTGAAAAGATAAAGCAGCCGGCCAAAGGCGGTGAAAAGGAGTTGGAAATTCCGGTTAGTGTTGCCTTGGATTATGTTGATTTTTGCCCAGTGACAGTTGACCTGAGTCAATCGCATGTAATATCCATATACGGCAAAAGGGAATTTGGCAAGACGAATCTGCTTCAACTGCTGTTATCTGGGATAATCAAGCAAAAACCGGGCGCCAGAATGGTATTTTTGGATGATGGCCGTAATCAGTTGCAGGATATTTATAATAAATACCAAGATGGGAGGGAGAGCGTGTATTTTAACGGTTTTAGCCAAGAGACAATAACATTAGCCGCTGCAGGTTCAAAACCCGAAGAAATAAGATCCAAAAAGCTGTCCCCGCTGCAGAGGTTTTACCTTTATCTCAATGAGAACTATCTTGATTTGCCGAAAAGTTTAATTGGCGGCATGTTCAATTTATCAGAAATGGATGTAAGACGCATTGTGGTTAAAGATGAATATGAGGATACCCCGTATACGGTTTTTGTGATTCAAAGTAAGTTAGTCTATTTAAACCAAAACGAAAACAAGTATTTCATTCAGAAAGCCTTGCCGAGATTAGCAGCAGTTGCTGAAGATAAAGGGTATGTATTTATCTTTTCAGATGTCCAGAAAATAAGTGAAATGGAGACAAACGAAGTCTTTAATAGTGTTGTTAGCACAGCGTTTCTGTTTGATAACATTGCTGAATTTGCAGGTGAGCGCGGACAAAAGACGGTATTTGGCAACATGGATGTCAAATACCTTAAGGAAGATTATGCCCCATGTGAGAAAGGCGATGGATATTTCTATGATATAGAAGCAGATTGTTTGCTGAAAGCAAAGTTCATCAAGTATGAGGAGGGTTAAGCTATGGCTGAAGGTGCATTTGTTTCGGTAGATATTGGGAAAATTTCTAAGTTTATGTCTGAGAGCGCAGAGGTGATAAAAGAATTTGACGCTATCAAAGAAAAATTTGAGGACATAAACGCCGCATTGCTTAACAAATGGAAAGGTGAAGGTGCAGACGCCTATAAAACAGAAACTGACCATATCCTTGAAAACATCGGCGGCATAAAGGATGTTTTGGATGGCATAAATAATGGTGCAGTGAAGAGCCTGAAAGACGAATACACAAAGCTGGACGATGAATTGGCAGAGTTCAATAAAAACCCGCAGTCAGGCGGCAATCAGGGAGGGTGATGTTATGGCGTTTGAAAAAAGATTCACCAATACGGTTTCCGATAAAAAAAGCCAAAAACGGGAAATAACAAGGCTTACTGAGTTAATGGAAGGTGATGAGAATACGATATTCAGCCTGATTTTTGTAGACATACCCAAGGAGAAAACGGAGGAATAGGAGAAGGGGGAGGTGATTTCATGGCTACTATCGCGCTATACGCAGGCAAAATGAATCATATGCCTAATCTTGTCAAGGATGTCAGGAGTTCAGTAAAAGACTTGAAATCCGAACTGGCAACAATAATGAGCAAGTCCCAGTCAATTGACAGGAACATTTGTGAATTAGACGATATCATTTATTCCATTTCAGCTTCCACGCGAATACAGGAAGAGAAAATGAACGCCCTAGACAGTCTGAGGGAGGGAGTTGAGCAATTTGCTTTGGAAGTTGAGAAAATTGATAGCAACGTCGCAGATAAAATCAATGAGGGCAAAGAGGATTTTTATGATAAATATTACTACCTTAAACCAGGCTGTGAAAAAAGTTTGCTGGAAAATATTTGGAATAGTTGTAAATCTGGGCTGAAGTCAGCCGCGGAGTGGTGTAAAAAGCATTGGAAACTTGTAGTTACTGCGTTATTAGTCGTTGCGGCTATCGTAGCGATTGTAGTATTGCCAGGTGTTGGAGGGGCTATTGCTGCAATCGGGCTTATGGCGGCGAAAGGATTACTTGCTGGAGCCGTGGTAGGCGGTCTCTTTGGAGGGATAATGAATTGCTTAACAGGCGGTTCTTTTTGGGAAGGTTTTGAGGATGGGGTTTTTGAGGGGGCGATTTCTGGGGCAATTTCCGGAGCTCTTTCAGGTGGTATAAAAGTTTTGGCTTTAGCTGGAAAAATTAAGCCATTGACAGAAATGGGGAGAGAGCTGTTTTGTGACGTAATATTGGATGTAGGGGATTCTTTGTTCGAAAATATAAGTGATATTATCGTTAAAGGGGAAAACATTTCTGTTTTTAAGATTTTGTCTGATGCTGTGGGGTCAGCTATTTTTGCTGGTGTAACTTCTGTTGCACCTAAAATAGAAATCTCCGGAATCACGAAAGGGAACGGCAGTTGGAAGCATGTGTGGAATACACAGTCAACGCGTTTTTTAAAACATGGAACTAACATACACTTAAAAACAATTTTTAAAGGTATTGGTGCAGAAATTGTGGATAAGATGAGTGGTTTTATTTTTGAATATCCTAAAAAAATGATAGAAGTCTGGAAAGATTCGTGGAACTTTTTGCCACAATATTAAAAGTAAAAAAGGGGATTTGGCATGGGCAGAACAATAACTGGCAATTCGTATAAATATATTATTGATGAATCTTATGGCGTCAATAAGGATGGGTTTATTGCTATTGGCACGGAAAGCATTGTTTATAAGGGTTTAAAAGTTAAATACAGTGGCGGCCTGCAGTTTTCGTGCGTACTTAAATTCAAGCCGAAAATCCAGGTTATGGATGGTAAGAAAGTTGACCGCCTGGAACTGTTCAAGACTCAGGAATGGAAGATTTTTGAGGATTTGCGGGAATGCCGTTCCGTCGTACACATTGATGATGTTGTGGATGATTTAGTAGATTTTTCCTTACCCTGTCCTTATATTTATGAGGGCGTAATTGATGCCTCTTCTTATTTCTGTGTGATAGAAGAATTTATTGATGGTTGGAATCTGGATGAGTTTTGCCAGGAGGAATATTGGAAGCTTAGGAAATATGAGCCTCTGGATAATGGGCTCAAAAAGGCGGTGGGATATCAGGAATACAGCGCAGCAGAGAAGGCGGCCATATCTGCAAGCTATAACTACGAAAACCAGCTCAAATATCAAAACCAGGTTTTGCTCTTTATGATTAATCTGTGTGAAATTATGGAGTTTGTAACGGAGCAAAAAAATATTCTGCATCTGGATATAAAGCCAGAAAATATTATGGTTACCCGCCATGGGAAAGAACTTGTGTTAATTGACTTTGGGCGTTCGAAGAGGGTTACAGTTGCAGACAGGTTTGCTAGGGTCGATTTTATGCCGGTAGATTATAATAAAGGAGAATCCCAAGAAAAACAGTATGAATATGGCGCATTGGGATATGCTGCTCCAGAATGCTTCTGTGAGGCTACGGAAGGGTCGGATTTTCCTTTTGCATATTCTGGTGAGTTGGGGCGGATGTCGGTGGAAAGCGATATATTTTCATTCGGGGCTACTTTTTGGGAATGCCTTAATATGTTTGAATTGGTTACAAGGAGTAATGCTCCTAAATTTGATGTTTATGATTTTTATAAGGATAATTTTTTAAATGACGCGGCATATTGCAACCGTGACTTATCGCTTACGGCGGCAGCGTATCATCAAAAGTTAGAAAAGATTATCAAAAAGTGTACAAGGGAACGGAGTGATGATTTTACTACCTCAGATAAATATTACCATTCCTACAAAGATTTAAGGAAGGATATTGAACTGGCAAAGGATTCGGCTCCGACAATCCTTAAGGAGGAGGATGTCAAGGTAAGGACAGCCTTTCACCTATGCGGGATTATGGCTTCCTTGGCGGTTGTGTTCCTGATTATTAATGCGGTCTATTATTCGCAGGCCTATAGGATTGCTAAGAATAAATGGGATAATTTAACGGCAACTTATAATGAGACACAGTTTTCCAGGCTCAGTGAAATCGCAAAAGATTATATTTCATTTGCCCCTGCCGACAGAGTAGATGATACATACAATAAAATTGTCAGTTTTACTTACCAGGAGAATGGAAGCATTTCAGACTATGAAGCTGCGATGATAGTCGATATCCTCACCCAGATGGATGAGTACAATAACTTATCAGAGCGCATAGATGAAATCATGCTGCATGCCGATGCAAGCAGCTTTAAAGCCATTTCCAGTGAGATTGTCACGCTGGATGCGCCAGAGGAATGCATTGGATATGAATTAGCGACGGCAATATACAATGTTGAAGTCAGCAAGACAAAGGTGTCTGAGGCTTATGGCACATTGCAAAAACATAAGGATAAAGCTGATTTCCATAATGCCATAAATAAGCTTAAAAATGTTTTGGATAATGATGAATATATCGCTTTGATTATGGAGAGCACTGGGCAGACAAGGCAGGAAGTCCTTGAGTTCTTCAACAGCATAGTGAAATAAGGAGAATGGCATGAAAAAAATATCTGGAAAAATATTAGCGGTTTTTGAGAAAATCCCTGTGGTTGCATATGCATTAATTTCCTTTATACAATCACTGGTAATTTCTGTGCTTACCATTACTGCCCTATTTTTGTCCCTTTGGGCAACGGGGGTTTATGCAAAACTCGTAACGGCTCTTGACTTAAAATACAACTCACCGATTATTTTAGCGCCGATATGGGCATTTTCGGCGCTGTTTCTGGTATGCCTTGTGGTTGGGTTTTTGATGTATTTCCACAAATACAAAAGGCGGAAAACAGGAACTGATTTTTATAAGGCGATTGCGCCGGCTTTAGGGAAAAAATAAATCTGTAATTTGAAGAGTTTTCGTTTCGCATGCAGAAAGGGGGAATTGACGTGAAATGGAAAAAACAGGTATTATCGCTTGTCATGGTGTTGTTGATGGTAGTAAACGGCATGCCGTTTGCCTATGCTACAGAAGATAATACCAGTAGCAATGTCCATGATGCTGTCATAGATGTAGATACCGTTGTGCCAACAATAACTTTTGATTTGCCTAAAGGTGATGGGGCGTCCAGGGATGATGGGCAGATATGGTATAGGAGTAACAAAGAACTGGAACTGATTGTCCAAGATGAAGGTTCTGGCATAAACAATATAGATGTTTCGGTCAATGGCGTTGATGTGCCAGAAGATAAAAATAAGGTTGCTTTCATAAAGGCATCGGCCAGGGAGGCGGCAGGTGCACAGGATAATGACGAACTGCATTATTTGTTTGATTTAGATTATTTTACTTCCCTTTGTGAGAGGGCAGGGGACAAAACATATATAGAAGAGGGGAAATATGAGATTAAGGTAGTAGCTACTGATAACGCGGGGAATGTAGCCAGCCATGAAGGTACCTATTATATGGATAAAGTGCCGCCAGTTGTTTATAGGATAGATTTTATTCCAGAAGCATCGGATGGTACAGAAGGGACAGAAGAGATTTTAGAAGAAATTGCTATTGATAAGCTTACATATGGCTATTATTTTAAGGAGGATTTTAATGTAATTGTTAATATTTCTGACGGTATCCCTTCTTCTGGGCTTGCGGAAGTAAAATATCGCTTAGCGCCTTATCAAGATGGCATAAAGCAAGAAGAAATAGTAGGCGCAAAAAGTATCAAGGATGAAAAGGCAAGGTTAGAGATACCAAAAGGATTTAAAGGGCAGATTTTTGTGGAAGCTTTTGATTTCGTGGGTAATTCCCTTGGTGAAAAAACAGCTAAGGCATACGTCGTGGATGACAGTGCACCTGTCATTGATATTATGGATCAAGGCGATACAGATTATCGGGATGCGGCTGGGAATAAACTTTATCCAAAGGATCACAGTTTTACGGTGACGGTTACAGATACTGTTTCAGGTATCCAGGAGGTTGGATATCAGCAGAGTGCAGAACAAAACCCATATGCCAGAAAAACGATTAAAATAGATAATGTTCGGTATAACTTGGATGAAAATATAGGAGACGGCTGGATAGTAACAGGGACAGACGCTAATCTTGTCACACAAGTTACAAAGACCTTTGAGTTTACTGCAGATGATAATGATATCACTCTGGCTTTTGATGCCGTGGATCATGCGGGAAACGATATTAAAAACATCCAAAGCGAAACCTTTACGGTTGATAAAACAGCTCCAAGCATCAAGGTTGCGTTTGAGGATGATAGAGATACATATTTCAAGCAAAAACGTACTGCCAATATTACTGTTACCGACCGGAATTTTGATGCAGGCTTAATAGAAATTAAAATTGAAAACGCATCTGGCGTTGTACCAACCTATGAATTTATTGAAAAATCGAAAACGGAGCATATAGCCGTGATTGATTTTGGTGAGGGAGATTATTCCTTTGGGGTGAAGGGCACGGATTTAGCATATCATTCTGCAGAAGTTACTTATGAAGGCGGTAATGAATCGTCCTTTTGTATTGACAAAACAATGCCGGAGGTTAAGATATCACATATTAATGGAAATTACCAGCAGGCTGTAAAAGCAGATGTTAAGATTTCGGATTCCCGTTCTGGTATAGCAAAAATTGAGTACTTATGGGATGATGGGTTTTTATTAGAGGAAGGGGATTCAGAGTATAGGACGGATTATGTGGAATTTAACGGTTATGTAGACGGCAAGTCAGACTATGAGATAATTCTTCCATGGAATTTGGCAAAGCCTGTGCCGAATAACCGGCATACGTTGCACTTAAGGGTTACCGATAAAGCAGGAAATATTTATAATGACCTAGAACCGATGAAAGATCCAATCGGCAGTGATATGCTTCCTCCGCAAATTGAGAGTATAGAAATCAGGAAGCCTCAAAACGATATGTCAGAAGGCAGTTTGAAGTTTCTTATCTTTGGCACATTTTATAAAAATGCGGTTGAGATTGCTATAAAAGCAAATGACAATGAATCAGAGAAAGAATTTTATTCTTCAGGAGTAAAAAGTGTTAAAATTAATGGTAGGGAAACTGCCCAGGATAAAGAAGGGAATGAGTATATTTTAGTTGTCTCACCCGATGAAATAATCAGCGCTATGCGTATTACGGTGGAAGACGGGGTTGGGTTAACGACAGAAGCCTTAGCTACCGAGATTCCAGAGCATGGAATGCTCCAAAGCGATGAATTAATGGTTGAGGATAATATTCCAACGATAGATTTTGGCGGTATTTTGAGCCAGGGGCATAAGGATGATGAGGGGAACGTATGGTTTGGTGCTGCCGATCATAATGTTGAAATGGAGATTACAGCCGCGGATAACCAGGGTTCTCTGCATAGCGGCTTATATTCCGTTGTCATTAAAGACAATGGGCAAGTGAAATATTCAAATTCAGGCTTTTCTTTCAAAACAGAAAAACATACGGAATCTTTCCGGATGGGCGATTTCAGTGATGGGGTGCATGTTTTCACAGTGGAAGTGGAAGATAATTGTGGCAATATTGCAAGGGGGTCCATTACCTTCTGCAAAGATACGGATGCACCTGAAAAGGGGATTGTGAGGGCGGTTTCCCCAGAGAGTGTAGATATTGGCTCTAAACTGTGGTTTGACAAGGAGGAAGTTATCCAATTCCGCGTGGACACAGCTGATGCAGCATCAGGCCTTAAGGATATATGGCTTGATATTAATGGCAGGAAATTTTATTATCCTCATGGACAGATTAAGTCTGATGAAGCAGGATGCTATATTTTGGCCGATACGGCGGGCATAGAACCGGACAAGAAACATAAATATACCGTAACAGGAACCGTTACGGACTTTGCAGAAAATAAGCTAGGATTAGAGACACTGATGGTTTACAAGGATTTTGAAAACCCAATGGTTGAAAGATTCACAGTGCAGAAAAAGACAAGTAAACTTGATAAGATTCTGAAGGTTCTCACCTTTGGCGTCTATTCAAATAGTACTTTGGTTTTCAAAGCCTATACGGAGGATATGGATTTTGACAGTGGTATTGACTATGCAACCGTACAGTATGCAGGGATATCCGCCCCCAAAAAGATGAAAAATGAGGGTGACGGCGTATTTTCTGTGGAAATTCCCATAAAGGATGCTGTATTTGAAAGTGATATCATTGTGAAGGCATATGACAAGTACGGAAAAGTGAGCCTTTCCTGCCCTAATATTGCAGAGGCAAAGGGACATGCTGTTTCAGACGGCAAGTTGGTAATGATGGAGGCTATTTTGCCAACAGCAACTTTGAGCTTGCCCAAAAGTGATAGTATTCCCAGGGATGATGGCCAAGTATGGTACCGTTCGAAGAAAACGGTGAAATTAACTGTCCGTGACAAGCATTCTGGTATAAATAATATTGATTTATCCATTAATGGCGCTCAGGTCCTGAAAGATAAAAGGGGGAATGCTTTATTAAAGGCAGAAGTGGCAGAAGCAGCAGATGAGCGAGATAATTCTAAGCATCAGTATACATTCGACACAAATTATTTTTCCTCAATCTGTGGGGAAGAAAAAGACGGAAAATATGTAATCTCCGCTAAAATTGTGGATAATGCAGGAAATGCGGTGAACCCTAAGGCCACCTATTATATAGATGAAGATTCTCCAAGGATTGACAAGATTGACTTCATCCCCAAAACATCTGACGGGATTGAAAATACGGCAGAATTTGTGGAAGAGCTGGCATATGGGTATTACTTCAAGACAGACTTTAAAGTTACAATAAATGTTTCAGACGCTAAGCCCTCTTCTGGCTTGCATGAAGTGAGGTATCGCTTTGTGCCATATCAAGATGGCGAGAAGCAGGATGTAATCAAAGGTTCAAAAGAGATTCGGAATGGCAAGGCCACGTTAGATGTCCCAAAGGGATTTAAAGGGCAAATCTTTGTTGAGGCTTTCGACTATGTCCGCAACAGATCCGGAGAAAGGGTTGCAAAGGCTTATGTTGTGGATAGTACTGCGCCTGATATTAATATTGTAAAGAACATAACCACCAACTGCCGTGACGCTTCTGGGAATAATCTTTATACCGAGACGAACAGCTTTACCGTTGTGGTTACAGATACCATTTCTGGGATCAGGCAGATTGGGTATTCGAAGAGCGCCGAACAAAATCCATATGACAGGAAAACGGTTGATGTGAATCAAGCAGGATATCCTTTAAACGGGGATTTGGGAGATGGTTGGAAGGTGACAGGAGTAGATGCAAATCTTGTTACACAAGCTACAAAAACATTTACGTTCCCTGAAGACGATAATGATGTTATCTTAAACTTTGATGCAACAGATAATTCCCTGAATAAGATGGAGAATGTCCAAAGTGAGAAATTTACGGTTGACAAGACAGCTCCTATCATCAATGTTGTTTTCCGTGAAGATGATGATACAGATTTATATTACAATCAAAACCGTGTCGCCGATATTACGGTAATAGAGCGGAATTTTGATGAAAAACTAATAAAAGTAGAGATTGAAAACACATTTGGGGATGTGCCAGGGTATTCGTTCACAGAGAAATCCAATATAGAACATACTGCAGTGATTGATTTTGATGAGGGGGATTATATGTTTGATTTGACAGGGATGGACTTGGGGGATCATCCTGCAACCGTCAATTTTAGCGGCGGCAATGAAAACATGTTTTATGTGGATAAGACAAAGCCTGTGATTGAAGAAAACTTTGATGAATTTAGCAATACAGCAGAAAACAGCTTTAATATTGATAAAGCCGCAAGCATCAAAATAACGGAACACAACTTCGATCCAGAGCTAGTGAATTTGAAGATTACTAGTAAAGAAGCGGGAGAAGAACACAATACGGAAGGGATGGAAGATATTACAGGCAGTGTTTTAGGTGGTGCAAGGTGGGACAGTGATGGAGATGTCCATACAATCTCTTTTACTTTTGACAGAGATGCTGTTTATCATATTGAGATGGCGCCTTCCGATTTAGCAACGAACCTTTCCGAGCAATCCAGCACCGTTATTTTTGAGATTGACAAGACAGCGCCTGTGGTCAGCATGAAAAATGGTTCCTTTGTTGAGGCAGATGACACAGAATTCCTGGACGTCTATCCTTATGCAAGGAAAGACGAGGAAGTGCCTACCGTTGAATTTGAGGATTTGAATCTGGCATATCTGGAATACAAATTGACAGAGTATATCCCGGACTATTCCACTGCTGATGTGGTGGCTGTCAACCCGTCCTTTACAAGCGGGACGATAGAACAAAATAAATACACTTTGCCTGCGTTCAAAGAGGACGGGGTGTATGCACTCGAACTGGTAGCAGTTGATATTGCAGGCAATAAAAGCGCCATTAACTATAATACTTATGCACGCATGGTAAACCAGGATGTTCTGGCTTTTATTATGGAGAGTAATCTTGAGAAAAAGACAGGCGTGTATTCATTTGAATATGAAAATGGCGAGGCAATCAGCAAAAAGCCGTCAGATTTTGAAGACCTTAAAATATTCGTGATGGCGAAAAAGAAAACCGCCACAGATATCGTCTTGCGGAATAGTAATGGCAATGAAATCCCAACGAATGCCCAATGTACGGAGACGGATAGTATTTATGGTATGGGGATCTATAATTATCTATTGGGGGCGGATTATTTTAAAGAAAACTTTCAGAATGATACAGACATGGAGATGCAGTTGACCGTTAAAAACCAGGGATACCGTATTGACCTCGGCACAATACATATTGATAATATCCCTCCCACCTGTACGATGCCAGATAACCTGGATTCTTGGAATTGGTTTTATGGTGAAACTGACCGTACATTCACGCTTTCCAATATCAGCGAATTGATAGATGAAAATCAGTGTGTGATATACGATAATGGAAAGAAAATGCCATTTGCCTATTCCGGTGATGATGGTACAATCACCTTTACCCTTGCGAAAGGGTGGCACAATGTTGGCATTATCCTAGATGATATGGCAGGCAATGCAAATAACATCCAAGAGAAAATAAATCTTCATATCGGGTATTTTTGGTTATGGGTTATTGTTGCAATATCCGTATCGGTAATATCAGTTATAATTTGTATCATTATCTATATCTGGAATAGGAAGAAGCGGGAAGCTGAGGAGTTTTAGTAAAAAGCGCCTTTGGTTATATATTGTGGAAATCCCAAGGCACTGAATACACGATGATGTAATTATGGGTTATTTAACAACAAATTGGCGCTCAGTAAATAAGGGCGCCAATTTGTGATATAAAAATTATTTATGACGGCAAGAATGCAGAAAGCAGCCGTAAAAAGGATGCATAGGTCCATACAAAAAATAGGGAAGGCGGGTTTTCCAGGTGATGCGCCAGTTACATATGAAAAAGCACAAGCAAAAATTGGGTGTATCATGCCAACAATGGAAACGGTATACCAAAAAATAGTTTCGCCCCAATGCTAAATTATAGTTCTGCTGTTGCCGATATAACAGGAGATAGGATATCAAAGGACGCATGGAGGCGACATACCATAGATTAAGGGAAATAGTCGCTATTTCTCTTTTTTTGTTCGAAAATTTAAGTGTAATCATCTGAGAAGTTTTTCAATACCAATATTTTAGGATTTTTATTTGAATATAGCAGATATTTTATAGATATTCTAAGAAGCATTTCAGGAGGAAGGATTATGATATCATTAGTAACAGGAGGCTGTGGGTTTATTGGTTCTCATATTGTAGACCGCCTGCTGGCAGAGGGGCATGAGGTTCGGGTAATTGATAATTTTACCACAGGCCGTCCGGAGAATCTGAGCCATCAGAAGGGGAATGGGAACTTGGTAATTTATCAAATGGATATCCGCAATGCAGAAGAGATCCGCCCTATTTTTCAAGGAGTGGACTATGTGTTCCATATGGCGGCTTTGGCAGATATCGTGCCATCCATCCAGAAACCATGGGAATATTATTCCTCCAATGTGCTTGGCACTTATCATGTAGTGGAATGCGCCAGGGAGGCAGGAGCCAAGAAATTGGTTTATGCGGCATCCTCTTCTTGTTATGGGATTCCAGATGAGTTTCCTACGAAGGAGACCGCAGAAATACGCCCCCAGTATCCCTATGCATTGACCAAAAGGCTTGGCGAAGAGACTGTACTTCATTGGGGACAAGTATATGGGCTTCCTGTCATTACGTTGCGCTTGTTTAATGTATATGGGACCCGTTCCCGCACATCAGGGACCTATGGGGCAGTGTTTGGTGTGTTTTTAGCACAGAAACTGGCAGGCAAGCCATTTACCGTAGTAGGGACAGGTGAGCAGACCAGGGATTTCACATATGTGACCGATGTAGCGGATGCATTTTATACGGCGGCTATGTCGGAAATTGTGAATGAGACTTTTAACGTAGGGAGCGGCGGTACATATTCTGTAAACCGTTTATGTGAATTGCTGGGCGGTGAGGCCGTACATATCCCCAAACGCCCAGGCGAGCCAGACTGTACTTATGCCAACACGGAAAAGATTGAGAAGGGGTTGGGCTGGAAGGCCAAGGTTTCATTAGAAGAAGGGGTTGCTAAGATTTTAGAGAATATAGATTACTGGCGGGAGGCTCCTGTCTGGACGCCGGACAGCATAGGCGAAGCAACCAGCGACTGGTTTAAATATCTTGGAGGAAAATAACAATATCAGAAGAATATGTTGGAGGCAGAGATGTACAGAGAGTATCTGCATCAGTTGATACAATGTTTGGAAGCGACGCAAATTTATAAACAGGACGGTATGCCGCTGAAAGATTATGATGATGCTATGCAGCGCTTCGTGGACTTGTTTTCAGAGATTAAAAAGGAAGGGAAGCAAGTCTTTTTTATTGGGAACGGAGGGAGCGCTGCAATCGCAAGCCATATGACAGCAGACTTTATGAAAAATGGCGGAATGAAAACATATAGCCTGTATGATAATTCAGTCACTACCTGCATGGGGAATGATTATGGGTATGAGCAGATTTTTTCGCGCCCGTTGGAGTTCTTGGCGAATGAAGGGGATTTGCTGGTGGCGATTAGCAGTTCTGGCAATTCCAAGAATATTGTGAATGCAGTTTTGGTGGCTAGGGATAAACGGATGCAGGTAATCACCTTGTCGGGGTTTCAGCGGGAGAATCGGATTAGCCGCCTGGGCAAATATAATGTTTATGTGCCGGTTTGCCACTATGGTATGGTAGAATCTATCCACAATCTGATTTTGCAGCAGGTTGTGGATTTCATTATGGAACGGGATGGGGAGTGCTTGTAAATTGTATTATTGGATATATGTGGATGGCTTTTAAGGCTCTAAATTGGAAAAGAGGAGAAGAAAGAAAAGAATGGATAATATTGCATTGCCATATTTGGAAAAAGTGTTTCATCTTGAAGAAGCAGGATTTGTAGAAGAAGCGTTTCGGTTATTTGATAAAGTTTTAGAGGTTTTTGAAGATAATAATGCAGAAATGTTATTGGAAAAGGCAAAGATGCGGTTTCGGAATGGATATGAAAGAGATGCACTTTTTGATTTTGTGTCTGCTTATGCGGAATCTGGGTGTGATGATATTTATGAGCTTATTTTAGAGGCTTATTATTATCCGAATAAGGATGGCTTGAGAGAAACTTTACAGAAGAATGTGCAATATTTAGAAGGGTATTCGCATTATAGGAATGATAATAAAGATGAGGATATAGAAGTTTCACCAATCTGGCAGGATGAGGAATGGTTGGTTTATGTTGATAAAAAGGAGAAAACATTCTCAATTTGTTTACGGGACAAAAAGGAATTTGATAAAAAAACAGAACAGGTTGTAATGGTTATCAATGAAATATGGATGGAAGATATTATATGTCTGGAGGCTAATATTCAAATAAAATATAAATTATTAAATAAGGATTTGCCAATTTATATGGTTTATGATAGTAATTACTGGACAGTGTTTTTACAGTTAAACGATATAAAGGGACTACTTGAAAAAAATAGGATTGTATTTCTTGTAGGAGAACGAAGTTTTTATGAATATTTAAAGGAAAGCATGGTTGTATATCCTTCGGCGCGGTATTTTTACGGTTTTCAAAATTATAGAATTATGTTTGAACAGATAGCCAGAGAAATCAACGAGGAGGTTCGGATTGGAGAAAAAGAAATAGAAAGTTATTACTGTAACAATGTAGAAGAAATTAATCAGAGGATAAGGACGGGAAAGCCCAAATTTTTATTTTGGACGAGTAGATTTACAACGATTTTACAATACCATACTAGAGATTGTATGGAGTCAGTAAAGCGTTTGGGATGTGAGGCGGAAATATTGATAGAGAGCGATGATATACATAGGATAAGAAAAAGGGATATCGTGTCTGTTTTATCAAAGGTTCAGCCTGATATCATGTTTTGTATAGACCATTTTCGATTTGAACATATAGAATGTCCAAAAGAATTAGTATGGATTACATGGATTCAAGATTTTTTACCCAATATATTAGATAAAAATACCCCCTTGAAATTAACGGAAAGAGATTTTGTGATGAACCATTTCACAACTTGGAAGGGGATAAAAGAGATAGGGTATAGAGAGGACTGCCTGATTAAAGCGCCGATACCCGCGAATCCATATATTTATAAGCCATATGAGTTAAATGCAGAAGAGCTCGGTAAATACGTTTGCGATATTTGTTTTGTCTGCCATGCTAGCGATGTGGATAACCATATAGATAACACGGTAAAGAACTTGCAGGGAGAGCTGAAAGAAGCGATTTATGCTGTATATAAAGGTTATCAGGCTTATGTACAAGATATGGGGGAAATTTTTTATACAAAAGAAATTTTTTCGGAATATATTAAAGGTGCAGTCCAGTATCATTATGATATTCAATTGAATCCGAATATATTGGAGATTTTTGCAAAAGATATGTTTGAGAATTTTAACCAACGGGTATACCGGCAGGCGTTGGTTGATTGGATTTTAGATGCGGGCTTTACAAATATCAAATTGTGGGGAAGCGGTTGGGAGAAAGAGGAAAAATATAGGGTGTATGCCATGGGTGTGGCAGAGAATGGGGAGATGCTATCTAAAATATATCAGGCTTCTAAGGTTGTAGTTGGCAATAATGTAATGACAACATCCGCTGCCAGGGCATGGGAGACCATGCTTAGCGGAGGATTTTATATGAGCAACTATATCCCAGAGGAAGAGGATATCACAGATATCCGAAAGATTATTGACGTGGGTAAGGATGTGGTCATGTTTTATAATAAGGATGATTTGATTGAAAAGCTGCATTATTACCTAAATCATGAAGAAGAGCGTAAAGAAATGATTGCCCGGGGGCGGAAGGCAGCTTTGGAACATATGACATATGATATGTTGATGAAGCGTGTATTGAAAGAGGTTGCAGAACGTTTGGAGGGAAATGAGGATGGGCGATAAAATACGGATGGATTCCCATAAACTGATTTACCACCCGCAAAGGGTGGCGCAGTGGGAAAAGGGAGAAAATATATATCCATTAGAATTGGAGATTGGCTTGACAAATGCATGTAATCATCGTTGTGTATTTTGTGCTGTAGATTATACGGGTTACAAGCCAGACATGTGGGACGGGGGCTTGTTATGTAAGAGGATTGGGGAATTTGCGTGTAAAGGTGTTAAAAGTATTATTTATGCAGGGGAAGGTGAGCCGTTATTACATAAAGATGCTGTTGATATCATTAACACGACAAAAAGAAGCGGAATAGATGTGGCGATGTCGACCAATGGGGTATTGCTGACGCCTGAGGTATCGCAAGAATGCCTGGCATCCTTAACATGGATCCGCTTTAGTACAGCGGCGATTACAGATGCAGCATATAATAAAATCCATCAATGCAAGAAGGGTGATTTGCAGATTGTTTTAAATAATATGCAGGAAGCAGTCCGGGTAAAAGCAGACCAGAAAGCGAAGACCACCATTGGCGTACAGTTATTGCTGTTACCAGAAAATAAAAACGAAGTGGTAGCTATGGCAAAAGAGTTAAGGGAAATAGGAGTTGATTATTTTACAATAAAGCCTTTTTCACAGCATCCACAGAGCGGGAATATCCTTCAGGTTGATTATCAGGAAATGTTGGAAATAGAAAAGGAACTGAAAGAGATTGAGTCTAGGGATTATAAGATTTATTTCCGGGCGCATTCCATGAAGAAGCTTGTTTGTGAACGGGAATATACGCAATGTTATGCTTTGCCGTTTATGGTATATATTGATGCAAAGGGGAACCTATGGCCATGTATTGTATTTATGGGAAAAGAAGAATTCAGTTATGGGAACCTAAATGAGCAAAGCTTTGGGGAAATTTGGGAGGGGGATAGGAGAAAACAGTTGATGGATTATTTCTCAAAGATGGATTTGGAAAAGAATTGCAGGGAATTATGCCGTTTGGATGAAATGAACCGATATTTGTCTGAATTAAAAAATCCAGGGGAACATGTGAATTTTATATAAAGCCGCAGGAGGAAGCAAATGCTTGAGGATATTGCACGTGAACTTCGGAAAAAGATTATGGTGACGGCGTTCTGCGGGGGAACGGGTCATTTGGCGTCTGCGTTTTCCGCAGTTGAAATCATGACAGCGTTATATTTTGGCGGGATTGTGGATTATGATAAAAATAACCCAGAGTGGGAAGACAGGGATAAAGTGATTGTCAGCAAAGGCCATGCAAGCCTTGTTTTATACAGTGTTTTGGAAAGGGTTGGATATATTACACAAGAAGAACTCCGTACATTTTGCCAGCCAGGCTCTTTGTTGGGAGGAGAACCAAAATATGGTGATATTCCTGGGGTGGAAGCGACGACAGGCTCCCTAGGGCATGGGTTATCCTTTGCAGTTGGGGTTGCTTTAGCACATAAAATAGATGGGAAAGAGAGCCAGGTGTTTGTTGTGTTAGGGGACGGCGAATGCCAAGAAGGGTCTGTATGGGAGGCGGCGCTTTCGGCAGCCCATCACGGCTTGGATAATTTAATAGTCATTTTGGATAGGAATAAGCTGCAGGCAATGGGAGATACAGAGGATATCCTGAGGCTGGATTCCATGAAAGAAAAGTGGGAGGGGTTTGGGTGGAGCACAGAGCAAGTGGATGGGCATGATATTGGGAAACTGGTAAGGGTTCTGCAGAAATGTAAGGAGCAGCGATTGGCGAAGCCCATAATCATTATTGCTGATACGGTAAAAGGGAAGGGTGTTTCTTTTATGGAACAAGTGCCTATCTGGCATTACCGCATGCCAAACCCAGAGGAAATGGAGATTGTAAAGGAAGAACTGGGCATCACAGAGAAGGAGCTGCAGGGGTCATGAGGAATACATATTTAAGGGGGTTATATCAGCTGGCCAAAAAAGACAGGAATGTGCTTTCCCTGGTTTCCGATAATGGATTGATTGTATATGATGATTTCCGGCGGGATATGCCAGGACAGTATTTTAATTTTGGGATATCAGAGGGCCATATGATAGCTGCAGCTGCAGGGATGGCCAGTTGTGGGAAGATACCGTTTGCCTATACAATAGGGTCTTTTTTGGCATACCGTTCTTATGAATTCATCCGTTTGGATGTATGCCTCCAAAACCTGAATGTAAAAATTGTGGGTATAGGGGCGGGGGTATCATATGGTTATCTGGGCCCTACGCATCATACAACAGAGGATATAGCTGTATTACGGTGTATTCCCAACCTGACTTTGTTGTCCCCTGCGACACAGCAGGAAACGAAGGCATTGGTCCAGTATGCTTACGATGTGGAAGGTCCCGTATATATTAGGCTTGGAAATAACCTTCCTGTTGGGCTGTATCCGGTTGGTGGGACGGTCTTGCCAGGAAAAATCAGTATTTTACGGGAAGGAAAGGATGCGGTTGTTTTTGTGACGGGGGAAATCCTGCATCAGGTCATGGGAGCAGCCGAGCGGCTTCATAGAGAAGGGATTGAGGTGGGGGTTGTCAGCGTACATACGTTAAATCCTTTCGATACAGAGGGGGTACGGGAGGCAGCAGACGGGATTCCGCTTATTTATTCTGTAGAAGAGCATAGTGTAGTAGGCGGGCTGGGGGGATTGCTTTCTGAAACATTCGCAGAACATGGATGCGAGGGCAGGCTTGTAAGGATTGGCTTGAAGAATTGTTTTGCGAAAGGATATGGGACAAGGGAAGAAGTGCTGATGGCGAACCAGTTGGATACAGAGGGTATCTTCCAAAGAATCTTAGAAGATTTTAATTAACGGAGGTTTAGGATGGAAAACATAAAGAATAAGGAACAGGCAGAAGGGAATTTCATATTAGATGGGTGTAAATTGAAATGGCATGAGGAACGGGTGAATCAATGGCTCCGGGGAGAACGGATAGCGCCAATTACGATTGACTGTGCATTGACTACCCATTGCAGCTATCGGTGCAAATATTGTTATGGGCAGATGCAGCTTATTAATCAGAAGCCGAATCTATCACCGAAGGTGATTGATGATTTCCTGGATGATGCCGCAGAGATTGGGGTTAAAGCGATTAGTTTTGTCAGTGATGGGGAAAGTACCTGTAATCCTTATCTATATGATGCAATCATAAGAGGGAAAAGGAATGGGATAGATATGGCCCTGGGGACAAATGGCTACTTATTAAAAGAAGACCGGTTAGAGGATATCCTCCCATGCCTGACCTATTTAAGGTTTAATATTTCCGCAGGGGAAAAAGAAGCGTATTGCGATATCCATGGTGTGGGCGGGGAATGTTATGATAAAGTGATTTCCACAATTCGGAAGGCTGTTGAAATAAAAAATAAGAAGTCATTGGATGTTACAATTGGTTTGCAGATGGTATTGATTCCGGAACTAAAAGATCAGATTATTCCGCTGGCAAAATTAGGGAAAGAATTAGGGGTGGATTACCTCGTAATTAAACATTGCAGTGATGATGAAAACCATACCCTTGGGGTTGAATATGAGAAATACTATGAATTGGAAGATTTACTGCATGAGGCGGAAGCTTATTCGGCAAAAGGATATCAAGTAAGTGTAAAGTGGTCTAAAATTATGAGCGGGGGGAAGCGGGGATATAAGAAGTGTTTCGGGCCGCAATTTCAGCTGCAGATGTCAGGAAGCGGGATTGTTGCGCCATGCGGATCTTTCTTTAATGAAAAATACAGCAAATACCATATAGGGGATATCACAAAACAGCGTTTTAAAGATATATGGCTGAGCGAACGTTATATGGAAGTGATGGATATGATTTCATCAGAATCTTTTGATGCTAGGACTGACTGTGAGAGCCTGTGCCTGCAAGAGAAGGTCAACGAATTCCTGAATCAGTTAGATAAAAACCATGAATTGGAAAAGTGCAGCCAGCCGACACCGCAGCATGTTAATTTCATATAGATAAGTGGGGGCTATGATGAAAAATAAGTTTATAGAATATTATGGGCAGCATGGTATATCTCCGGTAAAGCAGGATATAACAGAAATCAATAAGCATTATGCCAGAAGAGAGAAGTTATATCGGCAGTTGGGCATTCCATGTATCGCTTTTGAAGGAAAACGGATCTTAGAGGTGGGGCCAGGCAGTGGTTATAATACATTAGCTTTATTTTTTTTGGGGGGGGGTGACCTAACACTGGTAGAGCCTAATCATACGGGTGTTGTTGAAATGAAGAAGTTGTTCAGCGAATATAACATCCCGCCTGAAAGATATGTAATTAAAGAATGTATGATAGAAGAGATGCTTGTTTCGGAAAAGTTTGATATCGTTATTGCAGAAGGTTTTTTGCATTCCATTGATAATTGCGATGAAATTATAAATAAATTATCACTGTTAGTAAATGAAGGGGGAGTAATTATTGTTACGTGCATGGATGTTATTAGTATGTTCGTTGAGCAGATGAAGCGTTTCGTATGTCATATTATGATAAAGGATATTTCAGATTATGAAACACAAGTAAAGAAGTGCACAGGTTTTTTCCATAAGCATATGCAGAACCTTAAGGGGATGTCACGCAGTGTTGAAGATTGGGTAAGGGATGATATATTAAATCCAGCGTTTAATAACCAGAAGATTTTAAGTATTGGGAAAGCTATTGAATGTTTTGGGAGAGAGTTTTCTTTCTTAGGTAGTTCCCAGAGAATTTTTACGGATTATTCTTGGTATAAAGATATAGAGTATGATGAACGCAAAAATATTTTATCTCAATATAAGCAGAAACGCCATAACTTCTTAATGACTGGGTTGGATGAAACCATTTTATCAGAATGCGATAGTGAATATTTGGAAGACAAAATCGGAGAAATCAGATTGAGGGCTATAGAATATGAGAAGGAGCCTTCCAATAAATATATAGATCAGGTTCAAGAGGGGCTCTATATTATCAAGCCAATCATGAAAAAAATTTCTCGGAGATGTATGGGGTTTGTGGATGAAGTGATAGAAATATTAAATTATTTGAAGAGGGGAGAAGAAATAGAACTCGAAAGATATCAAATCTTTTCTGAATCAGTGGGAAGGACACAGCAGTATTTAAGTATGGTAAAAAATAAGGTGTCATATTAAAGTACTTAGAAGATTTGTATACAGATGATTCCTTATAATGCTTTTGTGGTGCAGATGAAGAGCGAATTAGGCTGGGAACAGATTTAGAGGAGAAAATAGATGGGGATTATTGTGCGTAAAGAGGACTTTGCTGAAATTAAATTATTGTTAAAGGAACAGAAGAAGAAAATCATCCTCTGTCATGGTGTGTTTGATTTGGTTCACCCGGGGCATGTGATTCATTTTGAAGAGGCTAAGGCGATGGGAGATGTCCTGGTAGTTTCTGTGACGGCGGCAGAGTACGTTAGAAAAGGGCCAGGAAGGCCATATTTTGATGATGATATGCGCCTGAAATTTCTTTCTGCCATCAACTGTATTGATTATGTTATGTTATCAGAAGGCTATACGGTGGATGATATTATTGAGGCGGTAGAGCCAGATTTGTATGTGAAAGGCGAAGAGTATGCGAAAGCAGAGGATGATATCACTGGGAAAATAGAGGAAGAGATTAAGCTAGTAAGGAGCCATGGAGGGGATATTGCATATACGACGGGCAGGGTATTTAGTTCTACAAAATTGATTAATAATGCGCTCCCAGCATTGCCGCCAGATGTTAAGGAGTTTGCAGAAGGTTTTAAACAGCGTTATTCTATGGAGGATATTAAGAACCTTGCAGAACGTATGCAGGATTTAAAAGTTCTAGTGGTTGGCGATGTGATTATTGATGAATATATTTATTGTAACGTACAGGGGCTGATGTCAAAAGATATGGGTTATTCTACCAGGTATAAGTATGCGGAACAATATCTGGGAGGTTCTCTTGCAGTTGCGCGCCATTTAGCTGCTTTTTGTGACAATGTAACTTTAATGAGTGTTGTGGGGCAGGAAGAAAATGTCCATAGCAGGATATTAAATGAACTGAGCAATAAGATGCGGGTAGATATGGTATATAGCGAGGTGTTTGAGACAATAGTGAAAAGCCGTTATGTGCTGCTGAATGAAAAACGGGAGGAGGTAGATAAAATATTCGCAGTAAATAACCTTCCTACACCTATGCGCATTGATGATATGGCATTGGATAAATTTAAGGATAAATTAAAGGATAAAATAAATCAATATGATGTAGTGGTATTGTGTGATTTTGGCCATGGGTTGGTTGATAGGGAGGTTATGGACATAATACAAGGCCAAGCAAAGTTTTTGGCGCTGAATTGCCAGACAAACTCGTCTAATTATGGGAAGAACCTTATCACGAAATATAAACGGGCAGACGTATTTGCCCTGGATCAAAAAGAGTTGGGGCTTGCGTTTTCAGATTATAATCAAGGGGAAGAAGAACTGCTGGTTAGGCTGTCAGAGTATTTTGGTAGCTGCGGATGGCTGACCCAGGGTTCAAAAGGCGCAGCTTTTGTAGAAAATGGGAAGTTAGAGACGTATCCTGCATTTACTTTGAAAGTAAAAGATACCATAGGGGCAGGAGATGCCTTTTTTGCCTTAGCTAGTCTGGCTGCGGCATCAGGGGCATCTATAGAAGTTAGTACCTTTATGGGGAATATTGCAGGGGCATTGGCGGCTAATATTGTAGGGAATAAAGAAGCGATTGAGAAAGTGAATGTTCTGAAATATGCGAACACTTTGTTGAATATATAGATAATTAAATGATTATAAAACGGACGCATACTAAAACATTGGTGGAAATCAAACAAATTTTGCCGTATAAAAATGAAAAGAGGTATAAAGTCTTTTAAGGAATATCCGATAAAGATATTGTAAATAAATTAAGTTGAAGCGGGAAAAGAGTGTAGCAAAGATGAAGTTATACACGGATTCCAGTCAATTAACCTAGGGATTGATTTTGGAAGAAGGCTTCAACAATTATGTATTATCATTAAGTAATTAAATTAAAAATTGTAGCATGGAAGCTACAGGATATTCAAGGAGGAATAGTAAAATGGCAATGATCGTACAACACAATCTTACTGCAATGAATTCTAACCGCCAATTAGGAATTACCACAAACGCACAGGCCAAATCTTCTGAAAAATTGTCATCTGGCTATAAAATTAATCGTGCAGGTGATGATGCTGCTGGCTTGAAAATTTCTGAAAAGATGAGGAGCCAAGTTCGTGGTCTGACACGGGCATCTACCAATGCACAGGATGGTGTTTCTTTGATTCAGACGGCAGAGGGTGCTTTAAATGAGGCACATTCAATCCTTCAAAGGATGAATGAACTTGCTGTTCAGGGAGCAAATGATACAAATGAGAGTATTGACCGTGAAGCTCTTAACGAAGAGCTGGATCAATTAACACAGGAATTAGACAGGATTTCCCAGACAACACAGTTCAATAAGCAGAATCTGTTGGATGGTAGTTTCAGTCAGAAGAATCTTCATGTTGGAGCTAATGCGAACCAGAAGATTCAGATTACGATTGACAATATGAATGCAGAGACATTAGGATTAAGGTCAATCACAGGGACAGAGGCTGGAGCAGTTCAAAAAGGCCAGAAAGCGCAGTCTATAACATATAATGGAATGACTTATCAATGGAATGCAGGCCAGGCAGCTTCTTGGAACCAGGAAGAAGCAATTAAGACATTCTCAACAGCTATTACAAATGCTGCAAAGGAAGAGCAGTATGCAATGGTAATGAGCGATGGTATGACAAACCCAATGTATCGTGTGTATAGTGGCACAGACATAGCTGCGTCTTATGCTACGGCAGGTTCCGCTATGGCACATGAGGTTAGCGTTGCAATTGAAAAGATGAGCGCTGCTTTAAATACTTCCTTTACTGATTATATTGATAAAGTGGATACTTTAGGGAACGGGCCTACTGTAGGGGCAGTTGGAAGTTCATTTGAGATGAAGAAACCTAGTGTAGATACTTATGCAAGAGCAAACGCAACAATTACAGCTGTTCAAAATGCAATTAATAAGGTATCTTCTCAGAGGTCTGCGCTTGGTGCAATCCAGAATAGGTTAGAGCATACAATTGCTAACTTGGATAACGTGGCAGAGAATACCCAGGCAGCGGAGTCCCGTATCCGCGATCTTGATATGGCCTCTGAAATGGTTGAATACAGCAAGAATAATATTCTTGCTCAGGCTGGTCAATCTATGTTGGCTCAGGCTAATCAGGCAACCCAGGGTGTATTATCATTATTACAGTAATTTGCTGTATTGGGATTATTTGCTAAATAGATTTCATATGAAAACGAATAAAGGAGTTGGCGCTGCCAGCTCCTTTGTTTATAAAAGGATTAGATAAGGTTGGTAATTATGAAGGAAAAAATAGCAAAATTATATAGTGATTTGGGAGAGATAGGAGTATTGTATCAAGTATACAATATTCGTAATAACGTAGAGCAGATAGCAAAAGTAGTGCCGGAAATCCAAGAGTTTGTACTGTGGTTTTTGGAAGGGAATCAATTTGGGATAGAAGAAATGTTATATCGAGATATGTGTAATAATTTGCTCCTGATTTTGGGAGATATTGTAGAGGCAATGGAGCAGAAGGATATGGTATTGTTACATGATGCAGCTTATTATGGTTTAATGGAATATTTACAATTATTTGTGGCTACAGAATAGGGGGATATAAATAAATGGGAATATATGAGAAAAATTTAAAGACATTAGCAAAATATTATCCAGAAATGGATGTCATGATTAAAGAAGCTAAGGATAATTTGCAACCAGATTTGGAAATTTTAGAAGAGGTTTCTTGTGACGGAGAGGTAATTCTGAAAATTAAGAGGGGGGATAGGATTTGTTATTTGAATGGCCGGCGAAACGCAAAAGAACCAGCACAAGTTTGGGTAAAAACCTTAGGGGAATTGCAGAGAAATGCCCCTGTCTTTATCGTAGGTGTAGGAAACCCATCTTATTTAAGGGAATTAGTAGAACAAACGGAAAAGCGGATAGCAATTATTGTTTACGAACCCTCTCTGCAGATATTTTTAAAATTTCTAGAGATGGTAGATATTGAATCTTGGATGGAAAAACATTTGCTAGTGTTTTGGGTAGAAGGTATAAGGGATATGGATGCTGAACATGTTAAGGGGATATTTCAAACACTATTTTCTTATGAGACGCTGAATTTTTCTAGAAGCTTAATATTGCCGAACTATGATGTTTTATTTACGGAAAAGATTGTAGATTATATGAGGATACGGCGGGATATCGTTTTGAACGAGGTGTTGCAATTTAATACAAAAGAGATTTTTTCTCATATTATGGTGAGGAATTTGTTTTCAAATGTGAAGTATCTATGTGACGGTTATAAAACGACGCAGCTTGTAGAAGTGATTCCTAGGGATATCCCAGGGATCGTAGTGGCAGCAGGGCCGTCGCTGAATAAGAATATCCAAGAATTGAAACACGCAAAAGGCAAAGCATTTATCATTGCAGTGGATACAGCAATGAAGCCCTTGTTAGATGCAGGGATAGAGCCAGATATGTTTGCGGTGATAGATGCCATGAAGCCATTGGAACTTGTTAAAATAGAAAAAGCAAGGTCTATTCCTCTCTTGACTATGCTAAACGCTGCGCCAGAAGTGTTAGATTATCATACTGGTATGAAGTTTTTCTTTAATCAAGGGTATGAATTTGCAGAGAAAATTTTTAGGAAAAGTAAGTGGAAAGAAGGGGAGGTGTCTTGTGGTGGGTCTGTTGCGACAAGTGTTTTTTCCTTGTTATATAAAATTGGAATTAATACGATTATTCTGGTGGGGCAGGATTTGGCATATACAGACAACAAATCCCATGCGGATGGTACGTTTCATGAGGTTATGGAGCAGGTGGATACCAGCAAATTCCGAATGGTGGAAGGAAATTACGAAAAAGAGGTTCCGACACGGTCGGATTTTAAGGTTTTTATAGACTGGTATAACATGTATATAGAGGGGTGTAAAAATTATAGGGAAGGATTCCGGGTGATTAATGCAACAGAAGGAGGTGCAAAAATAAATAATACAGAGGTTATGGCGCTGAAGGATGCCATAGAAAAAGAATGCACGAAAGAGGTAGATATTCAGGCATGTCTTCGCCAATTGCCGCCAATGCTAGATGAAGAGGGCAGGACATGGGCAGTGGAGCATCTGCAAAGTATGCCAAAGGAATTTGTGGGGGTATCTAAAGAGGCAAATAAGATTAAGAAACAGTATTTAAAACTAGATAAGATATGTGATAAGAAGAAAATAGATAATAAGGAATATTTGCATATTTTAAAAGAATTGGAAAAGCACATACAATTGTTGGAGCAGAACGAAGCATATCAACTGATTGAGATTACAATGAATAGTGCAAAATCTATTTTAAGAAATGAGCAATTTTTATCGGAGGAATCTGTACAAGAGGAAGGAAAAGAAATTGCGCGGAAGGGGATTCTCTATATGGAGAATGTGGTAAAAATGGCAGATGTATTTAAAGAATATGCGCAAGAGGTATTCTCAGAAGAGGCCTTGGCGGTGCAGGACTAAAATTGAGAATTAAGGAAGGCCGTAGTATATGGAATTGGGAAGTAATTTTGAATTGGACATATCTTCCCTGCATAATGTGGAGGATAATATTTTTGAGTATTTAAAACCTTATTTTACTTTTTATACGGATAGTGGGAGAAGTGCCATTAGGGTGCTGAAGAAAGTTATAAAGCCGGGCGTAGTATTATTGCCTTGTTATATTTGTGATTCTATAATACAAAGTTTTGGTGAAACCTTTTCAGTTGTATTTTATAAGATTGATGAGGATTTTTCGGTTGATAGGGAAGATTTTGAAAGAAAGTTGAAGGATGAAGTTTCTGTTGTATATGTCATGCATTATTTTGGCCGGCTCCAGGATAAAGGTTTTTTGGAATATATAAAAGAGAGCAAATCTCAATATGGCTTTACAGTTATTGAGGATACTACACATAGTATTTTTACTAAAAGTAAAACTATAGGTGATTATTGTATATGCAGCCTCCGTAAATGGTTTCCGATAATGGATGGTGGGGTATTGTATTCGGATGAGGAATTACCAGGGATTTTGATGGAGGGTGTTTTGCCCAAAAATCCTTCTATAAAATTAGAGGCCATGATTCTTAAAAAATTATATATAGAGGGTGAACTGGATAACAATGGACTGTATCGGAGAATATTTGAAGAAGAAGAGGACAAACTGATTTTCCAACAAACGGTTTTTCAGATTTCTTTATTATCTAAATGCTTGTTAAAATACTTTTCGGTTGGAGAGTTAATAAGAAGGAGAAAGGAAAATTATAGGGAACTTCAAAAAGAAATTTCTAAATTAGGAGTGGAGTTAGTGCTTAGGGGCAATGAGTTTGTACCATTGTCATGCCCGATATACATTGGAAATAGAGATGATTTTCGTAATTATTTAATAAAAAACAACGTATTTTGTGCCATACATTGGCCTTTGGAGGGGACAGTATTGGAAGGGGATGAAAGAGCAATGCAAATGTCAGGCCATATTATATCATTACCGATAGATCAGAGGTATGGAAGGGAACAGATGCAATATCTGATAAATGTTGTCAAAACATATTTTAAAACATGAGTAAAAGAACTAGTATGGTATCAAGGGAAATGCAGAAGGAGGGGATTTTGTGACGCAGTTAGGAAAGATTCTTGTTATAAAAGGAATAGGCCAATATTTAGTTTTGGAGACATTTGTGGATGTGCTTGTGGAAGCATTTAAGGAGAGTTTTGTTCAGGTCGACGTATTCAGTTGCACAGATAATCCGACTAAGGATGATTCTGAAAGGAATAATTATTGTAGCCTTAATAATTATGATATGATTTTTGCATTTAATGGTATGTTTATGGAACAGGCCTTGAATAGGCTGATAAAAAAGGGGAATGCATTATATTGGGATTTCTTAGTGGATCATCCGTGTTACCATTCGAAACGTTTGTATGGAAAATGTACAAATCATTATGTTTCTTGCGTTGATGCCAATCATGTATCTTTTATCAAAAGGTATTTTCCGAATATAGATTATACAGGTTTTTTGCCGCATGGAGGAAATATGCCAGAACAAGAGGTAAAACCTTTAAAGGATCGGGAATATCAAGTCGTTTTTTTAGGTTCTTATGGTGGGCAGGAAATAGAACAGAAAATAGCTGGACTATCTACGGAGATGAAAAAGATTGTTGAAAAAATTATGGATCGGTTATTATTCAATAATGTAGATACGATAGAGGGATTGTTGCAGGAAGAATTTCGTTGTAGAGATTTCCATGTTTCCGATATTGAGTTTGTAAATTTGATGGATGAGTTAGGCTTTATAGAGGAATATATTCATGGGAAGCATAGGCAAATGTTGATAGAAGCATTGGCCGAAAAGGGGATTGCCATAGATATTTTTGGGAATGGTTGGGAGGATTATATTTCGGAACATCCTGAGTGTGTTAGGATCCATGGGGCTGTAAATTATAAAATGGCAATTGAAATTATGGGGAATGCACGTGTTGTAATAAATAAATTGCCATTGTTTCGTGATGGAAGCCATGAGAGGGTGTTTACATCTATGCTTTGTGGAGCTGTATGTGTAAGTGATAGAAATAACTATCTTGAGAGAGAATTCCATGATGGAGAAGACATTGTTTTTTATGATATGTCCAATCTAGAAGAGTTTTCAGGTAGGATGAGAAAAATGTTATCAAATTTGTTATTAATGGAAAAGATTGCATGGAAAGGAAAGAGCATAGCGGAAAAAAAGCATACCTGGAGATGCAGGGCAAGGGAAATAGTAAAAGAAGCGGAGAGGATTTTTAGTAATCATGTGGAAGAAAAATATTTAAGTATGAAAAACTTGGATGACTATAAGTTTAATTCGTTGATAAATTACCTTAATCAAGCGTCTATGAAAAAAATAGTTGATAAAATGGTATATATTTATGAATTTTATAATAGGACACATTTTTTATATCATGACGAATTGATGAAAAGCCAGGTAACACGTGGAAAATGGGAAGAGGATGATTATACAGGCGAAAAATATTTTTCTTATGTTGCTAATATTTTAAAGAATAACTGGGAAATAATTGTTTGGCTATACCAAGAGTTAGAAGATTATAGTTCCAGAAAAGTTTTATTAGGGATATTGGAAAATAGGTTATTTTTAGATTATGATAAATTTGCTGAACTTGTAGATAGGCGATTTGGCAAGTTTTTGGATAAAGATATCTTAGAGTTTTATCAGAAAGGGGTTTTAATTGATTTTAGGCCTGGTGCAGGTGAATTGATAGATATTTTTATCCAGGAGACAAAAAATAACTATAGTGCAATTTTTATATATGTAGTTGATGAAAAGATAGAAAAAGAGTATTTGAGTAATAAATATAGGCTTTTTTCAGGTATCACGATACATCAGTTATCTTCTGATAAATGGAGAGGTGAATCAATAGGTGGAAAAATTGGGGGGAAGGCAACAATCCTGAAAATAGATGCGTTGGGAATGGAAAATGAGATTATTTTGGGGTGCAGAGAAGAAATCATCAAAGAGAAGCCACAGATTATGGTGGCGTTGGAATATAGATTGGAGAATCTATGGAAAACAGCTAAGATTTTAAAAAGCCTTGTTCCAGATTATAAATTGTATTTAAGGTATTATGGAGGGAATTTATTTCCTAATGGATATGTATTATATGTAAAATAGTAGTATTAGGAGTGGAATTAAAAATATAGAATGGATAATGAACAATGGAGAAGCGATACAGGAGGGTATCATGGATATTATCCAACTAGAAGAAAAAGAAAGATGGAATAACATAGTAAAAAGCTTCCCGGATTGGGACATATATTATCTGAATGAGTATGCCCGTTCTTTCCAGTTGCATGGTGATGGAACCCCAATCCTGATATACCACCAGGAGAATGATGCAAAACTGTGTTATGTGATGATGCAGGAGGATATATCAGTTTTCCCCCCATTGTCCTCATGCTTAGAACCTGGGCAATATTATGATTGGGCAACGCCGTATGGATATGGCGGGCCATTGTCTGCAGGTGAGGTTACGGAAGGATGGATGAGGTGTTTTTTGGAAGAACTAAGTGGATGGTGTATGGAACATAAGATTGTGTCGCAATTTTTCCGCTTTCATCCGTTGCTGCAGAACCAAAAAGTTTTTGAAAATGTCTGTAATGTAGTTTATATGAAGAAAACGGTATATATGGATACATCATCAGAAGATGTTATATTCCAGAATATGACCCCAAATAACAGGAACATGGTTCGGAAGGCAAAGAAAAATGGTATAAAGATTATAACGGATAAAGGCGGCGGCGTTGGGGCATTCATGGAGATTTATGAAGCTACTATGCGGAACAATCATGCAGAAGGGTATTACTATTTTCAGCCGGAGTATTTTGATTTCCTTAATGGGGAGATGGCAGAGAATATCGTATATTTTTATGCAGTTTATCAGGGTATCCCCATAAGCGCGGCCATATTTTTTTATAACCATCAATTTATGCATTACCATTTATCAGGGACGTTGCCGGAGTATCGGAAATTGGCGGCAACGAACCTTTTATTGAGCGAAGCTGCCAATTGGGCGGCAGAACGTGGGATTAAGGCGTTTCATTTAGGCGGCGGCGTGGGGATTGAGGATAGTTTACTGACATTTAAAAAGCATTTTAACCGGAATGGGTTGTTAGATTTTTGTATTGGAAGAAGTATATTTGACAAAAAGGCTTTTGACGGATTGGTGGAGATGCGGAGGGAAAATGACAGTGCGTTTGATGATTCTAAGCCTTTCCTGATCAAATATAGGGCTTAACAGAGGGAAAGGACGGATAGTTAGGCAGGGTATTGGTATTTGTACAGAGGGATTATAGGGGGATGCAGGGATATACAGTAGATTTGGCGGTAGGAGTTGCTAAGCAGCTCTTGTAAGATATTAAGCAGCCCTTATAAGATACATTATGGAACAGAGAGGGTATTCTATTATGGAGAGGAAAAAGGTATTCATTATAGCGGAAGCTGGGGATAACCACAATGGGGATTTTGATTTGGCGCTTCGGTTAGTGGACAAAGCGGCAGAGGCAGGGGCGGATTGTGTGAAATTCCAGACATTTGTAACAGAGAACGTAATCTCAAAGTTTGCAGAAAAGGCGGCATACCAGAAGGAAACTACAGGGGAAAATGAAAGCCAATATGAAATGGTAAAAAAACTGGAATTGTCATTTGAACAGTTCCGTTCAATCCAGAAATACTGTGAGGAAAAGAATATTATGTTCCTATCTACCCCCTTCGATTTGGACAGTATTGATTTCCTGGAAGAGATAAAGGTTCCCTTCTGGAAAATCCCATCTGGGGAGATTACGAACCTGCCGTATTTAGAGAAAATCGCAAAAACAGGAAAGGATATTATTATGTCCACCGGGATGTGCACGATGGAAGAGATTGGGGAGGCGGTTTCTATTTTGAAGGGGCATGGGGCTGGCAGTATTACGCTCCTGCATTGCAATACAGAGTATCCCACGCCTTTTGAGGATGTAAATTTGCGGGCAATGCGGGAAATGGAAGAGGCCTTTGGCGTCCCAGTGGGATACTCGGACCACACGGTAGGGATAGAAGTACCGATAGCGGCAGCGGCAATGGGGGCAGCCGTCATTGAAAAGCATTTTACCTTGGATAAGAACATGGAGGGGCCAGACCATAAAGCTAGCTTGGAACCAGAAGAATTAAAACAGATGGTATGCGCTGTCCGGCATATAGAGCAGGCTATGGGAAGCGGCAGGAAGCAGCCTAGCCCTTCCGAGCAGAAGAATATCAGCATTGCCAGAAAAAGTATTGTGGCAAGGCGAAGGATTTGCAAGGGGGAGGAACTGACAGAAGAGAACCTGTATATTAAGCGCCCTGGAGATGGGATTAGCCCTATGCGTTGGTATGAGCTTATAGGGACAGCAGCGGTAAAAGATTTTGAAGAGGATGAGTTGATTGTGGAATGAAAAAGATATGTGTCGTGACGGCTACAAGGGCAGAATATGGCCTGCTGCGTAGGGTTATCCAGAACATTATCTCTGATGATGGATTAGAGTTATTGTTGGTAGTGACAGGCAGCCACCTGTCAGAAAAGTATGGAAATACTGTAAATGAAATAGAAGAGGATGGTTTTCCTATTGCGGAGAGGATTGAAATATTAGAGGAACATGCTACAGAAGCTGGCATTTGCCAGACTATGGGGAATGCCGCAATCCGTTTTGGGGAAATGTATGGGCGCCAGAAACCGGATATGGTAATTGTGGAGGGAGACCGCTATGAACTGCTCTCTATATGCAGCAGCGCGATGGTATATGGAATCCCTATTGCCCATATTTCAGGAGGGGAGATTACGGAGGGCGCAATGGATGACGTTGTGCGCCATTGCATAACGAAAATGAGTTATCTGCATTTTCCAGCCTGTGAGGAATACAGGCGCAGGATTATTCAATTAGGGGAAGAACCAAACCGTGTCTTTAATTTTGGCGATGTGGGGGTAGAGAATGTCAGGAAAATGGAATATCTGGCCAAAGCGGAATTAGAACAGTCTATGGGGATATCCCTGGATAGGCCTTATGCAAGCGTGACCTTCCATCCAGTTACCTTGGAAAAGGGTTCAGCCCGAAGGCAGACAGAGGAATTAGCAGCGGCATTAGGGTGTTTCCAGGAATTAAATTTTATTGTAACTATGGCAAATGCGGATTTGCAGGGGGATGAGATTAATAAAGTGTTCCAGGACAGCGCCCAAAAGCATGGGAATATTTTTTGCTATTCTTCTTTGGGGATGAAAAAATATCTGAGTTTAATCCGGTATGCGGAATTTGTTATCGGGAATTCTTCCAGCGGGATTGTAGAGGTTCCATGTTTTGGAATCCCTACGATTAATATTGGTGATAGGCAGAAGGGACGGCTGCGTGCGGATAGCATTATTGATTGTGAGCCGCAGGAAGAAGCGATTAAGGACAGTATCATAAAGGCCATGTCTCCTTCGTTCCGTGCAGCCGCCAGTGAGGCGGAGAATCCTTATGGTGAAGGGGATACAGCGAGTTCCATTGTAAAAACCATTAAGTCTTTTCTGGAGGAAGGCGTTGTATCTCAAAAGAAAAAATTTTATGATGTAGAGGGAGGAATGTAAATGAAATCATTCGATGAGACTTGGGAGGAAATCCATGCCACGCAGGAATGGGGGAAATACCCTTCAGAACCTGTCATCCGGTTTGTGGCGAGGAATTATTATAAAGGGGACAGGCATTCTGTGAAAGTTTTGGACTCCGGCTGTGGCGGAGGGAGCCATACATGGTATTTAGCCAGGGAAGGGTTTGATGTATATGCCTTTGATGGCTCAAAGAGCGCTGTCCGTAAGGTGGGAGAACGTTTAAAGCAAGAAGGGCTGTCAGCAGATTTAAGGGTAAGGGATGCATTGGAATTGGATTATGCAGAAGGCTTTTTTGATTGTGTGATTGACAGCGCGACGGTTTATGCGAATCGGCTGCAGAATATTACAACCATGTACCAAGAGATATATAGGATGCTGAAACAGGGTGGGAAGCTGTTTTCCACTTCCTTTACGACGGGCACCACAGGGTATGGGACAGGGAAAGAAGTAGAAAGGAATACGTTTTGTGATATTACAGAAGGAGGCCTGGAGGGGAGGGGGACTTCACATTTTTATGAGGAAGAGGAATTGAAAGGGATATTAGAAGAAATAGGGTTCCAGAATATTGTGGTAGATATTTTGCGGTTCACAGATAGGGGGAACGTAGTGGAACAGTTTTTGGTGCAGACAGGGAAACCTTGATTTTTTGCAAAGGTGAAGATGGTGGAAATTTAAAATAATTGGTTTTATGGAAAGAGATTCTAATAAAAAGGGATATCAATATCTTGGGAGGGAATGAAAGAAAATGAAATCATTTGACATGGTATGGGAAAAAATCCATGCGACACAGGAATGGGGGAAATATCCATCAGAGCCAGTAATCCGTTTTGTGGCTAGAAATTATGGTAAAATGGATAGGGATTCTATAAAAATACTCGATTTTGGCTGTGGCGGTGGAAGCCATACATGGTATTTAGCTAGGGAAGGGTTTGATGTATATGCTTTTGATGGCTCAAAGAGCGCTGTCCGTAAGGTAGGAGAACGGCTAGGGCAAGAAGGGTTGGCCGCAGATTTAAGGGTGCGTGATGCTTTAGAATTAGATTATGAAGAAGGATTTTTTGATTGCGTGATTGACAACGCTACAATTTGCGCTAATAGATATCAGAATATTATTCAAATGTATAGCGAAATACATAAATTATTGAAAAAAGATAAAAATTATCAGATAAATATGGGGGGGGGGAGAATGTTCTCAGTTTTATTTACCACTAGGACAACTGGATGTGGTACAGGAATAGAACTGGAAAAGAATACGTTTTGTGATATTTCAGAAGGCAGCCTGGCAGGAAGAGGGATAATACACTTTTTTGAGATAGAAGAGCTGAGAAGTATTTTGCAGGAAGTTGGATTTCAAAATGTTGTAATCGATACGCTGATGTTCACAGACAGGGGGAACGTAGTGGAACAGTTTTTGGTGCAGGCAGAAAGCTGAATATTTTAGAAGGGGGATGGCAAAGAGAGCTAGAGAATAGAATAAAATGGCTGATACATTAAGCTTATAAAAGAAAGTTCTATTCATTGTGTTATATCGTTTTGGTGCAGTTCTCACATATTCATGGATAGGGAACGGGGAGCGCTGTAACTGTTAACGTATCCGTTAAATGCATGATACGATCGGATGTAACCGTTTTATGCAATGAGGGGAAAAGGCTACTCCCATTACAATATTCTGAAGTTTTGTAAAATGCCTTAGGGGATGGGGGTATCAGCACAGTTATTAGAGCTGGGGCAGAGGAGCAGGCTCCATTGGCCTTGATGTTTCTGGCATAAAAAAGTATGCATGTTATTATGCGCCTGGCTGTTGCAATGGAATGGTTAGGACTGCTGATATAGTAAAAAGAAAGTTACTTGCAGCCAAAAAAGAATTATGGAAGGGATACTATGGAAGTGGTATCAAAATGATTGATTTTAGAGCAGAATAGTTTGAGGGATTTGCAGATGATGGGAATATCCAAGTATACAGGCCTGTATCTTGGGATGAAAATTTCAAACTATTAAAAATCGTAAGCGGATTATTATGATTTGCTTAACCCATAAATGGTTGGGGTGATTTCATATTTGGCAGTGTTCATATTTGGCATCTACCTTTTATCAACATAAATAGAAAAGTTAACGGCACATCAGGGAATTTGTGTGCCGTTTTAGTGTTTTAGAGGTATTTTGTCCGTCTATTATCTTGTCATAATTATTGTCTGTATGATGGGGTTAAAACCCTCGCCTTTAGGTCAACCCCATAGCTTCAAGTTTAGAATAAGTGAAAATAGAGATACTAAGCTTGAGGTGAAACAAATGCAAAATTATAGAAAATCGTCACATTGTACGTATGATATCAAGTATCCTCTGGTTTGGAAACAAAATACCGTAAACCTGTGATAACAGGGAAGATAGCAGTAAGAACAAGAGGGCTAATCCGAATAATCTGCCAAAGTAATGAAGTAGGAATCCTGGCAGGGCATGTTGGGAGTGATTATATACACTTACTGGTATCGGTGCCGCCCCATTTGTCTGCAAGTAAGTTGGTGCAGTATATAAAAGGAAATACATCCAGAAAATTGCAGATGGAATATAAAGAATTGAACAAACAGTTCTGGGGACGGCATTTGTGGGCAGGAGGCTATTTTGTGGCAAGCAGTGGAAATGTAACGGATGAAATCATCAAAAAATATATTAAGAATCAGGATTTACAGGAGAGAAGTAATTCAAATAACTTTGAGATAGGATGAAAGTAGCAGGAGAGAGATAACGTGGAATGTGAACAATTTTAGGCTGCTTTAGCAGCAGGTCGAACCTACCAGCTTTAGCCGGTAGTGGTTCGGTTTCACTTTTTACAGGCTGTGTCATAAAATCTGTGTAAATAAGTTGTCTGAAAATTCCCTTTGGACTGCTTGATTAACTTGCTCAAAATGCCGGAAGCCAGTCAAGGCAAGGGCTTCAGCCTTTACGGGCTTTTGGCATTTTGATATCATTCATTCTGGCAGTCCAGAGGACTTACACACATAATCTGACACTCTCCCTTTCCATAGCCTCCTCAATTATTAACATCATATTTTTTGTAAATTTTCAGGTAAATATTTAGTCAATTCCTCCACTAGCTCATACACTTTTGTACCTGGTGCAATGTCCGTTGGTGTCTTACCTTGTCCTTCTTTTATAATTCTCTTTGCATACCGTATTGCAAGTTTGGGACTTCCTTGCTCCATCAAAATATTAAAAATATTTTTCATATTTTTCTGATATTTCCCAATCCCAAGCTCTCTGAATTTATCATTCAAA
>CAJUSO010000002.1 GCA_910588965.1 uncultured Lachnospiraceae bacterium
CGGTTCCGTCTGGATTGTGCTTTTCCTTTCCTCTTTTGATTACCTCTAATTAGCTATAAACTGCTCCATCCTCAATCCCATACAGCTTACATAGCCTTCCATTGTGCATGGCCTTTCCTATCAGATAAAACAGGGGCACGCCCGGAACTTCTATTCCAGGTATGCCCCAAACCATCCCTCCGGATGCAGCCTGCCCTTTAGGCCTTCCCAACAGACCCAAATAATTCCATTTTCTCTTTTACGGTTGCTTTAATGGCCTCTACGCCGGGAGCCAGGATTTTCCTTGGGTCAAAGCCCTTGCCTACCTGGTCTTTGCCTTCTTCAATGTATTTCCTGGTAGCTGCTGCAAAGGAAAGCTGGCACTCTGTGTTCACATTAATCTTAGCTACGCCCAGGGAAATCGCTTTCTTAATCATATCCTCTGGGATGCCTGTGCCGCCATGGAGCACTAATGGCATATCCCCTGTCTTCTGCTGTACAGCGTCTAAGGTCTCGAAGCTTAAGCCTGCCCAGTTCTCTGGGTATTTGCCATGGATGTTGCCGATGCCTGCTGCCAGCATGTCCACGCCTAAATCTGCGATTGCCTTGCACTCGTCTGGATCTGCACATTCGCCTGTGCCGATAACGCCATCCTCTTCCCCGCCGATAGCGCCTACCTCTGCCTCAATGGACATTCCCTTGTCATGGGCAATCTTCACAAGCTCTGTCGTCTTTGTTACATTCTCGTCGATTGGGTAATGGGAACCGTCAAACATAATGGAAGAGAACCCAGCCTCAACGCACTTCAGGCAAGCTTCATAGCTGCCATGGTCCAGATGGAGGGCAACCGGGACTGTGATGTTCAGTTCTTCCAACATCCCGTTTACCATGCCTACTACCGTCTTGTACCCTGCCATGTATTTCCCAGCGCCTTCTGATACGCCGAGGATAACCGGGGAATTCAGCTCCTGTGCGGTAAGTAAGATAGACTTTGTCCACTCCAGGTTATTGATGTTGAACTGGCCCACTGCATAATGGCCTGCCTTTGCTTTCTGTAACATTTCTTTTGCAGATACTAACATTTCTTTTCCTCCATTTCTGTCCCCTGCCAGGGAACGCTTATAAATGATATTATAATTAAAATATACTTATGTATGCCCCTTTGCCGCTTCCTGCCTGCGGGCCGTCTGGCAGCTATCTGGCTGCCTCCCTGCAGACAATCCCGAGCTGCTTTGGGAAGCCTTATTACCTGGAGGCGTACATGCCCCCAGGCAACAAATCTATTTATAGTTTACCTTATTTTTGCCAAAAAGAAAAGGGTTTATCCAAAATTTTTTTACCATTTCCCCAAAAGAAATAAGGCTATTGGGCATTCCTTACCATAATCTGTATCGCCTGCTTCTGGTTCTGTATAGCCACTTCACAATGGCGCCCCCCATACTCCCCGTCCAAGGTCCAGGCTACCTTTTCCAGGGACTGGATGTACAGTTGGCTAGCCTTAAAGGTGTAGATACAGTCAGTATCATCAATCAGGTTGGTAAGGCTCCCAATAATTGCATTCAGTTCCAAGGGGTTTTTGGGCATACGGATAAGGGTCACCTCAAAAAGCCCGTCATCCAGCTTTACATTTTTACCAGTGATATTTTTAAATCCCCCAGCTGAAATAGAATTGGTCACCATTCCATAGATAAATTCATCCTCAATTACCTGATCCCCGTACTGGATCCGCATCCTCTGGGACTGCAGGATGCCAGGGAGCCGCTTAATCCCTTCCAATAGGTACGCCACATGCCCCAGACGGTTTTTCAAATCCTGCCTGGTGGCATAGGACACATCCGTAAACAGGCCAAATGCTGCAATATATACAAAATAATCCTCATTAAAGCTGCCAATGTCACAGGCAAAGGCTTTCCCGTCCACAGCAATCTGCGCCGCCCGTGCCATCTGCTTCGGAATCCCCAGGGAAACTGCAAAATCATTGGTGCTGCCTGCAGGGATATAGCCGATGGGAAGCCTTGGCTCCCGCCGCATCATCCCAGTGACCACCTCATCTAACGTCCCGTCACCGCCGCAGCACACCACCAAGGCATAACGCCCTGCCTGCTTCTCTACCAGTTCCATAGCATCCTGCCGGCATTGGGTCGGGTAAATGGTAACCTCATAGCCTGCTTTTACAAAGCAGTCCACAATGGGGAATAGTTTTCCCTTTACCTGGCCCTTCCCTGAAAAAGGGTTAAATACAAATAAAAGCTTCTTCGTTCCCATAGAATCCCCCTTTAATCCATGAACCTCCCTGACGGCTCCCGCCTCCCCACACAATTCCCTGTCTAAAACGGCCCCCATGCGCTACCGCTTTTTCAGCGCTTCGGCTGCCATTCACTGGGTTCCCTGGCATTCCAATCAGCTTTGGCTGCCATTCACTGGGTTCCTGGCATTCCAATCAGCTTTGGCTGCCATTCACTGGGTTCCTGGCATCCCAATCAGCTTTGGGATCCGCCCCGCAGGTTCTCTGCCATTTCACACAGCTTCCGCAGGCGGTGATTGACGCCAGACTTCCCTACCGGCGGCTCCAGCGCAGCCCCTAATTCTTTCAGGGGCGCATCTGGGTATTCCAGCCTTGCCAGGGCAACTTCCCTTAAATTTTCCGGTAAGCTGTCCAGCCCGATGGTATCCTTGATATAGCGGATGTCCTCTAGCTGGCGCACAGCTGCATGGACAGTCTTGTTGATATTGGCCGTCTCACAATTGACCTGGCGGTTGACGGAATTGCGCATTTCCTTTAGGATCCTGACATTTTCCAGGTTCATCAGCGCCACATGGGCTTCCATCACGTTCAGCATATCCACAATCTGGGAGCCTTCCTTTAAATATACCACATAACTTTTCTTGCGCATGACAATCTTGGATTCCATGGAAAAGCTATTGATGATTTCCATTAATTGCCCCGCCTTCTCCGGGCTGGCGCAAATAATCTCAAAATGGTAAGATTTCTCCGGGTCGCTCATAGACCCCGCGCTAAGGAACGCCCCCCGGATAAAAGACCTGCGGCAGCAGAACTTCTGGACCAGCACCCGGTCCACCAGCCCGCTGGGGCGGATATCTTCTTCCTTCCCATTCCTCCATTTGACTGTTTGGAGGATCCTGCATACTTCTGCCTCACCGAAAATAGAGATGATAAAGGTCCGGCTTTTATGGAGGTAAATATTTTGGCGTACTGCAATCCGGGCTGTCACCTGGAAAGTTTCTTTCATCAGTACAAAATATTTCCGTGCCAAAGGGAGGTTTTCGGTATAAACCACCAGCGCGGCCCCGCTGCCTGCCCCTTCCAATTTCCCCGCAAAACTTAAAATAGCTGCAATCTCTGCAATCTGGCAATGCCTGCTCTGATGGAACTGCCGGGATAATTCTTCCTTTACCTGGCTTGAAAAAGACATCTGCCATCCCTCCTGATACATGATACCAGCCCCATTGGCCCCGCCGTTACCATAGGTATCCTATCACTCATTTTATTTATTGCGCAGGGCGTCTTTTTGGATATCCCTGTGCTCAATCTTAATCCCATAGGCCTTTTCATTGCACAGCTTCTGGTATAAGGCATTGGCCAGGGTAACAGAACGGTGCTTGCCGCCTGTGCAGCCGATGCCTATCACAAGCTGGGTCTTCCCTTCTGTAATATAATTGGGAATCAGGAATTTCACCATATCTTCCAGCTTATCCAAAAACTGCCCCGCCTCTGGATGCCCCATGACAAAATCCTGGATTTCCCTGTCATTCCCTGTCTTTGGCCGCAGCGCTTCCACATAATATGGGTTTGGCAAAAACCTGACGTCAAAGACTAAATCCGCGTCCGTTGGGATGCCATACTTAAACCCAAAGGAGACGACCGTAATAAAAAGGCTCTTATAGTCCTGGTTCTGGACAAAGATTTTCTCTAGTTCTGCCTTCAGCTCACGGGTCAGCATATTGCTGGTGTCTATGATATAATCTGCCCGCCGGCGCAAAAATTCCATCCGCTGCCGCTCTTTCTGTATGCCCTTATCCACCCGCTCCCCGCCGGCCAGGGGATGGAGGTGGCGGGTCTCCTTATAGCGCTTTACCAGTACCTGGTCCGTGGAATCCAGATAAAGGATCTCAAAGGTTTTCCCATTTGCAAGGAGGCGGCCTAAAATGCCCTGGAGGCTTTCTAAGGCCTGGCCGCTCCGGATATCCACGCCTACCGCCACCTTCTGCAACTCAGACGCAGGGTCTGCCAGCTCAGCAAATTTCTCAATCAGTGCAATCGGCAGGTTGTCTACGCAGAAATAACCAATGTCTTCCATGATTTTTAAGGCTGTGCTCTTCCCTGCGCCAGACATGCCTGTTAAGATAATAAATTTCATTTGTTAAAAATCTCCCATAAACTTCACTTCCGTTTCCAGGCGCACGCCGGATTTCCCTTCCACCTGTTCCTGCACATGGGCAATGAGCTGCCGGATTTCCGCAGCCGTGGCATGCCCCCGGTTAATAAGGAAGCCGCAATGCTTGGCGGAAATCTGCGCATCCCCTATCTGAAAGCCGCATAACCCTGCATCCTGGATAAGCTTCCCGGCAAAATACCCTTCCGGGCGCTTAAAGGTACTTCCGGCGCTTGGGTATTCCAAAGGCTGCTTAGATACCCTCCGTTCTTTCAGATCTGCCATCCTGGCGGCAATCTCCTGGGGGTTATCTGGCTTTAGCTGAAATTCAGCCTGGAGGACAATATAGCGGTTCCTGAGGATACAGCTTTTACGGTAGCCCAGTTCCAGTTCCTCCACGGTAAGGCATTTTTCCTTCCCTTCCGGCGTTAGGACTATTACACTGGCCAATACCTGCTTCATTTCCCCGCCGTAGGCCCCTGCGTTCATCACCACAGCGCCGCCCACGCTCCCAGGGATCCCCGCTGCAAATTCCATGCCCGAAAGCCCCTCGCCCGCTGCACGGCCTGCCACATAAGACAGCAACGCCCCTGCTTCTGCCGTGACCCGGTCTCCTTGGACAGAAACCGCGGCTACTGTTTTCCCGATTTCCATCACTACGCCCCGGATGCCCCTATCACCCACTAACAGGTTGCTGCCGTTGCCTATGACGCACCAAGGTATCCCATACTGCTGGCACAGGGCGGCTACTTGCGGCACCTGGCCTCTTGCCGGGCGCACATAGTATTCTGCCGGCCCGCCTACCCGGAAGGTGGTATGGGCAGCCATGCTTTCCTCTGTATGGCACTGACCCTCCCCTACAATCTCCTGTAAATGTCCATAAAATCCTGCATCCACAATTCAGCCTCCGCTGCAGCCATCCCATAGCTTCATCATAAGCGACTACAGGACGGCTGCTCTTCCTAATATTTTCCCTAGTCTTTACGCTTCCCTCAAAAATGCCGTATAGCCCCGCTTTGCCTCGTAGAGGTCAACCTTGCTGATGATTTCCCAAGGCGCATGCATATTGAGCACTGCTACCCCACAGTCAATGACGGACATATTATAATTGGCCAGGATATAGGCAATGGTGCCGCCGCCGCCTTGGTCTACCTTCCCAAGCTCCGCTGTCTGGTAGGCCACTTCATTCCCGTCTAAAATCCTGCGGAGCTCTGCCATATATTCAGGGTTTGCATCATTGGAGCCGCCCTTCCCGCGGGAGCCTGTATATTTGCTGAATACCAGCCCTCCGCCAAAATAAGCGCAGTTATTTTTCTCCATCACAGATGCATACAGCGGGTCATACGCCGCATTCACATCAGAGGAAAGTACCTTGGAATTGTCCATGGCACGGTTAAAGGCAATCTGGCTATACCCGCCCATACCATTTAAAATTTCCGCTACGGTATAAGAGAAAAACTTGGAACACATGCCTGTAGCGCCCACGCTTCCAATCTCCTCTTTATCCACCAGCAGGCAGACGCTGGTCTTGTCACATACCCCTGCTTCCAGCGTAGCGGCAAAGGATGGGTAAGCGCACACCCTGTCGTCATGGCCATATCCCATAATCATGCTGCGGTCAAACCCGTAATCCCTGGCTTTCCCCGCCGGGACCACTTCAATCTCTGCAGACAGGAAATCTTCTTCCTCTATATTATATTGTTCCTTTAAAAGATTCAGTACATTTGCCTTAACGGCGTCTTTTACTTTTTCCTCATCCTCTCCGTCTGCACAGGGGATGCTGCCTACCAGGAGGTCTAATTTCTCCCCCTCAATTACCTTAGAGGCCTTCTTCTCCATCTGCTCCCCAGCCAGATGGATTAACAGATCGCTGACCCCAAACACCGGGTCGTCCTCCTTCTCGCCAAGGTTCACTTCCACTTTCGTGCCATCCTTCTTAACCACTACGCCATGGAGTGCAAGGGGCAG
The DNA here is from genome assembly GCA_910588965.1 of uncultured Lachnospiraceae bacterium. GTDB lineage: Bacteria > Bacillota > Clostridia > Lachnospirales > Lachnospiraceae > Petralouisia. The sequence goes on from CAJUSO010000002.1 coordinate 6,342, forward strand.
CGTCACCCACTGATACTTCTTCACCCCTCCATAATAATGGGTATCCAGCATCGCCATCCCTGTATCTTCATACAAGGGCACCTGCTTTAAATCCAGGCGCGGGGAATCAATGTGCGCCCCCAAAATGTTCATGCCCTTTTCCAGGGGCTGCTTCCCAATTACAAACAAGGCCAGCGTCTTGCCCATATTATTTGCATACAGCTTATCCCCTGTCTTTATTTCCCTGCCAGAGGCGATAACTTCATTCAAATCCTCAAACCCAGCGTCCTTGGCCTGTGCTACCAGCCCTGCCACACATTCCCGCTCCGTCTTACAGCCTGAGAGAAAAGCCTTATATTCCTCCCCAAAAGCAAATACTTCTTCCCTTTTCCCTTCCGGATACTTCTTCCATGCATTTTTCTTCTCCATAATTCCAATTACCTCCTAATCATTATCTCTTTCCAATGTATTTATTTTTATTATCTTTTCTTCTTAATTTTTATCTATCTCATAGCGCTGCATCCCATCGGCAGGCTTAATCCTCATCATCATAGCGCCGCATCCCATCGGCAGGCTTAATCCTCATCATCATAACGCCGCATCCCATCGGCAGGCTTAATCCTCATCATCATCGGTCCTTTTCAGGTTTTCCTGCACCCTGCGGTACAGTTCCTGGGCTGCATTATACCCCATCTTCTTCTGCCTGTGGTTTACTGCCGCCGACTCGCAGATGACAGCCAGGTTCCTCCCCGGCCGGATTGGCAGGGAATGGCACACAACCTTATTCCCCAAAAACTCCGTATACTCTTCCTCCAGCCCCAGCCTGTCATACTCATTATCCCGCTTCCAATCCTCCAGCTTAATCACCAGGTCGATATTCTGCTTCTCTTTCACACATTCTACACCGAACAATGTCTTCACATCGATAATCCCTACCCCGCGTAGTTCGATAAAATACCTGGTAATATCCGGCGCCGTCCCCACTAGGGTATGCTTATTGATTTTGCGGATTTCCACCACGTCGTCGCTGACTAGGCGGTGCCCACGGCGTATCAGCTCCAATGCGGCCTCGCTCTTCCCAATGCCGCTTTCCCCCATCAAGAGGAGCCCTTCCCCATAGACATCCACCAAGACCCCATGGATGGAAATACAGGGCGCCAATTCTTCCCCCAGATAGTAAATCAGTTCCGCCATAAAGGCCGAAGTCCCATAATCCGTAGAAAGCACCGGGGTATTGCTCTCTGTGGCTATCCGCATCAAATCTGCGTCCGGCTCCAAGTTGCGGCTAAAAATCACGCAGGGGATATGGTAAGCAAAAAATTTGCGGTACAGCCCTACCTTCTCCTCATTGCTCAATTTCTGCATATAGGTGTATTCCACCATGCCGATGATTTCAATCCTCTTCTCATCAAAATAATCAAAATAGCCCGCCAGCTGCAGGGCTGGCCGGTTCACATCCGCAATTGTGACCTTCCGGGTCTTAATATCCACTTCCGGGTTCAGTACTTTTAGGTTCATCTTCTCTACGATTTTCTTCACGCTTACGCCATTCATTCGCATCCCTCTTTTCCATGGAAAAATTCATAAACTGCCTTTGCCGCCCTCTCATTCATCGACGGGATTTTCGCCAGTTCCCCCACTTGTGCCTGGCGGATTTCATCTAACGACTGGAACTTACGCATCAACGCCTTGCGCCTTGCGCTCCCAATGCCTGGGATATCATCCAGCACAGAGTGCACCTGCTCCTTGCCCCTTAGGGAACGGTGGTACTCAATGGCAAACCGATGGGCCTCATCCTGTATCCTAGTAACCAGCTGGAACCCTTCACTGCGGCGGTCAATGGGAATCTCTTTCTTATGGTAGTATAACCCACGGGTCCGGTGATTATCATCCTTCACCATACCGCAGACCGGGATATCCAGCCCCAGTTCCCCTAATACCTGCAGGGCTACATTGACCTGCCCTTTGCCGCCGTCCATCATAATCAGATCCGGGAATTTCGTAAAGCTGCCAAACTGGTTCTCTAAATTCCGGGCCTTTAACTCCTCCTGCTCCTTCATGCCATGGGAAAAACGCCTGGATAATACCTCCTGCATAGAGGCATAATCATCCGGCCCTGTAACCGTGCGCAGCTTAAACTTGCGGTAATCGCTACGCTGGGGCTTGCCCTTCTCATAGACTACCATAGAGCCTACCGACGCAAATCCGCTGATGTTGGAAATATCATACGCCTCTACCCGCCTGAGATCTGAAAGCCCCAATAGCCTGCCAAGCTCTTTTAGGGCGCCAATCGTCCTGCCCTCTTCCCGCTTGATTTTCTCCTTGTCCTGGGACAGGACCATTGATGCATTCTGGCGGGCAAGTTCCACCAGCTTCTCCTTGCTGCCCTTCTTCGGGACCCTGACATACACCTTCTGCCCCCGCTTCTGGCTCAGCCACTCGGCAATGACACCCGCCTCTTCGATTTCTTCCTGCACCATCACCTCCTTGGGGATAAAGGGAGTCCCTGCGTAGAACTGTTTTAAGAAGGTGGCAAGCACCTGGGCGCTGCCAACTTCGCTGCCGATATCCACGCGGAAATGATCCCTCCCTATCAGCTTCCCATCCCGCACGAAGAACACCTGCACCACTGCATCCTCCCCATCCGAAGCCATGGCAATAATGTCCTTGTCTTCCATATCTGAATGGGTAATCTTCTGCTTCTGGGCAATCTGCTGGATGGACTTTATCAGTTCCCGGTACTCTATAGCCTTTTCAAACTCCATATTCCCTGAAGCCTCCTGCATCTTGGCTTCTAGTTCTTTGAGGATGGGCTGGTAATTCCCATTTAGGAAACTAACAGCCTTATCTATCCTCTGCCGGTACTCTTCCTTGCTGATATAGCCCTGGCAGGGCGCCATGCACTGGTGGATATGGTAATTCAGGCAAGGGCGCTCTTTCCCGATATCTTTGGGCAGGGAACGGCTGCAGGTACGGAGGGCATAGAGCTTCCGGATCAACTCTATGGTCTCTTTGACAGCCCCCCCATTGGTATAAGGCCCAAAATAACGGGATTTATCCTTTTTCATTTGATGCGAAAAGAGGACTCTGGGAAAATCCTCTCCCAGCGTCACTCTTATATAAGGATATGACTTATCATCCCTTAACATCGTATTATATTTGGGGCGGTGCTCCTTGATTAGGTTGCACTCCAATATCAGCGCCTCCAGCTCAGAGTCCGTAATAATATACTCAAACCGCACAATCTGCCTGACCATCTGCTCCTTCTTCAGCCCTTCATTGTGGCTGGGGCGGAAATACTGGCGCACCCGGTTCCGAAGGCTTACGGCCTTCCCAATATATATAATGGCATCCTTTGCATCATGCATAATGTAAACGCCCGGCTTCTGCGGGAGTTTCTTTAACTCTTCCTGAATGTCAAACATAGCCGTATTTTATTTCATTCCTTTCAGCAGCCGGTCCAAATAATCTTCCCTGTCTGCAGGCTGTCCTGCCTCCTCCTGGGAAAACCCTTCCATCTGGGGAAATATTTCCTTTGGGGGCTCTTCCTGCCTCTGTGCGCCTTCCATAGCAGAGGGATTTCCTATCCCCTTAGGGAAGCCCTGGCCGTTCCTGCTTTCCTTGGCGGGAAGAGCCCCCTCCTTCTTCGGGGCTTCCTGGCCGTTCCTGCTTTCCTTGGCTAGCGGGGCTTCCTCCTTCTTCGGGGCTTCCTGGCCGTTCCTGCTTTCCTTGGCTAGCGGGGCTTCCCCCTTCTTGGGAAATCCCCCGCCATAAGGGCTTTCCTCCTTGGGATCGGACTTTGCTGTTTTACTCTTGGAGGCTTTCTTCCCTTGGGCCTTCTTCCCTTTAGATGGCGCCTCTTCCTTGGGGGATTCCTTCTTCTGCGTGTTTTTCTTCCTGGAATTACTATCTTTCTGCCTGCCTGGCTTTTTCTCAGCCTGCAGCGCCTGCTTCTCTGGCGGAAGGTTCTGGAGGGATTCCTCCTGCATGGCGGCAACCAGGAATGCGTCCTTTAGGTTCTCTACACGGGTCCCTTTCCCATTTGGCGCCTGTTCTTCCCTGGCTTCCTGGGCATCCTTTGTTATCCCCATCCCGTCTGCCATGCTTTCTGCCTGGATGCCTTGGGCGTCCCCTGATTCCCCGGCCCCACCTGCCGCGCTTTCTGGCTGGATGCTTGGGGAACCGTCCTGTGCCCCAATATCTCCGATTTGGCCTTGCGGCATTTCTGGGCTGGAAATAATATCCCCAAAGGATTCCCCCTCCTGCTTTGCCTTCGTCCTGGAAGCAATCCCGCGCCTGATATCCTCCCATGCCTTCGGCGTATCTGCCATCCCTGCCACGCCTTCCCATGGCTCTCGCATGCCCGGCCCCTGGGGAGCTTCCCATGCCCCGATTTCCCCTGCCTCCATGGAAAAGCTCTCCTCCTCCATGTCAGCCCTTAACGGGCTTGCTGGCTCAAAGGGTATCTGCCTGGGCTTCGGCACATCCCCAGCTTGTATCATCTGTTCCTTGGCAGGATCTGCCTGGGGGACAGCCCCCATTTCCACATAGCTTTCCGTACCGGGCGCATTCCTGTCCAAGATGGCCTCCGCCGCTGAACGCCCCTCCCGTTCCCTGACATAAGCATCCATGGGGCTCTCTTGGGGCTCCCGCCTCCAGGATTTCTTAGGCTGGCTCCCTTCTGCCTTAAATTCCTCTGCCGCCTTCTCTGCATCTGTCTTTTCCTCCGGCTCCGGGATTCCCTTCAGATTGCGGAAAATCTTCATGAATTCTTTGCCGGTAATCGTCTCATGCTCATAGAGGTATTGGGAAATCTCATCTAAAATGCTCCGGTTCTCCTGCAGGAGCCGCACAGCCGTATCGTAACATTCCTTCAGGAGCCGCATTACCTCCTGGTCAATCTGGGCTGCAGTCTCCTCCCCGCAGTTCAGGCTGGCCCTGCCGTCTAAATACTGGCTCTCAACGGTCACAAGGCCCATCAGGCCAAATTTCTCAGACATGCCATATTGGGTCACCATGGCCCTTGCCATCTTTGTGGCCTGCTCTATATCATTCGATGCGCCGGTGGTCACAGACTCAAATACAATCTCCTCTGCCGCCCGCCCGCCCATATAAGTAACAAGATGGGCTATCAGCTCATTCCTGGTCATCAGGTATTTCTCTTCCTCCGGCACCTGCATGGTATACCCAAGGGCTCCCATTGTCCTTGGCACGATGGTAATCTTCTGTACTGGCTCCGCATCTTTTTGCAAAGCGGTTACCAAGGCATGCCCTACCTCATGGTAAGCCACCATTTTCTTCTCTTTGGGGCCCATAATGCGGTCTTTCTTTTCCTTCCCGGCTATCACTACCTCTACAGACTCAAAGAGGTCGCCCTGGTTTACATATTTCCGCCCTTGCTTCACGGCATTGATAGCCGCCTCATTTATCATATTGGCTAAGTCTGAACCAACAGCCCCAGATGTAGCCAGCGCAATCGCATCTAAGTCCACCGTCTCATCCATCAGCACATTCTTGGCATGCACCTTCAGGGTCTCCACCCTGCCCTTCAGATCCGGCTTGTCTACAATAATCCTCCGGTCAAACCGCCCTGGGCGCAGCAGCGCCTTATCCAGCACCTCCGGCCGGTTGGTGGCCGCCAAAATCAACAGCCCCTTGGAGGTATCAAACCCGTCCATCTCCGCCAAAAGCTGGTTCAGCGTCTGTTCCCGCTCATCGTTCCCGCCATACCTGGTATCACGGCTCTTGCCGATGGCGTCTATCTCATCAATGAAAATAATACATGGCGCCTGCTTCTGGGCTTCCTTGAACAGATCACGGACACGGGAAGCGCCCACGCCCACAAACATCTCTACAAAATCAGAGCCTGCCAGGGAGAAAAACGGCACATTTGCCTCCCCTGCCACAGCCTTGGCCAGCAAGGTCTTGCCCGTCCCGGGAGGCCCCACCAAAAGCGCCCCTTTCGGCAGCTTCGCCCCGATATCCGTATAACGCTTAGGGTTGTGCAGGAAATCCACCACCTCCTGGAGGGATTCCTTCGCTTCGTCCTGGCCGGCTACGTCCTTGAAGGTGACGCCTGTGGACTTCTCCACATATACCTTGGCCGTGGTCTTCCCAACGCCCATCATGCCGCCCCCGCCCAGCTTGCGGAAAATCAGGAAGTACAGCAGCACCCACACCAGCACCAGCGGGAGGATATAACTTACAAGATTCCACAGAATCGTGGTGGAAACGTCCTCCACCTCACCCCCAAACTTTACATTATGTTCCCTCAAAAGAGGTAAAAGCTCTTCATCCCGCAGTTCCGCCGTATAATAAGAAATCCGGTACAGTGAAGTATCCTGCCCCTTGGGCACAATCTTAATCCGGCTGGAGGTAAAGGTAACCTCTTCCACCTTATCCTCCTCCACCATCTTCACAAACTCTGAATAAGTAATCTCCTTATTGGTGGCATCCCTAGCGCAGCTATTCAGTAAACTGGTCAAAAACAGGACCAGCAGCGCGGCCAGGACGAACACCATCACTGTCATCCCATTCTTATTATTGCCGCCGTTGCCGCCATTGCCGCCATTGTTATTATTATTTCCTTTGTTGTCCATCTATTTCCTCCTGCCAAATATCGCAACCATTTGTTCCGCGACACTTCTCATTATATGTTTATTTTAAAGGAAAATCAATATAATCTTTGCGAAACTTTTGTGTACAATTCTAAAGTTTTTATAAACTTTCCTTAAAATAGTTCTGGATTTCTTTTCCTTTAAGTTGTATAATAAAACCATTGAGTGACATGTTGATATCCAAACGCAACTGGCCTGGTTTTGCCTGAATATCAATATGCCATTTTTCATTGAAACCAACAATAACGATTTATAAAGGAGGATTTACCCATGCCTGTAAAATATGTCTTTGTCACCGGCGGCGTTGTCTCCGGCCTAGGCAAAGGGATTACAGCCGCATCCCTTGGCCGGCTGCTGAAAGCCCGCGGATACAAGGTTACCATGCAGAAATTCGACCCATACATCAACATCGACCCCGGCACCATGAACCCAATCCAGCATGGGGAAGTCTTTGTTACAGACGACGGTGCGGAAACAGACTTGGACCTTGGCCACTATGAGCGCTTTATTGATGAGAACTTGGGCAAGCATTCTAACGTGACCACCGGGAAGGTCTATTGGTCCGTCCTGCAGAAAGAACGCCGGGGGGACTATGGCGGGGGTACGGTACAGGTTATCCCGCACATTACAAACGAAATCAAGAGCCGTTTTTACCGGAACTTCACGACAGAAGACACCCACATTGCCATTATCGAAGTAGGCGGCACGGTCGGGGATATGGAAAGCCAGCCCTTTTTAGAGTCTATCCGCCAGTTCCAGCATGAAATCGGGCATGAGAACGCCATAATCATCCATGTCACGTTAATTCCCTACATCAGCGCTTCCGGGGAAATGAAGACGAAGCCTACCCAGGCCAGCGTAAAAGAACTGCAGGGCATGGGCATCCAGCCGGATATCATTGTATGCCGCTCGGAGTATTCCCTGGACCAGGGGATCAAAGACAAGATTGCCTTATTCTGCAACGTGCCGGACAGCCATGTGCTCCAGAACCTGGACGTTGAATACCTTTATGAGGCGCCCCTTGCCATGGAAAAAGAAAACCTGGCCCAGGTAGCCTGCGAATGCCTGCATTTAGACTGCCCGGAACCTGACTTAAGCGACTGGATCGACATGGTGGACGCACTCCGGCACCCGAATAAGGATGTGGAAATTGCACTGGTGGGAAAATATATTTCCCTGCACGACGCCTATATCTCAGTGGTGGAAGCCCTAAAGCACGGGGGGATTGCAGAACGTGCCACCGTTAATATCAAATGGGTGGATTCTGAATTGCTGGATGAGGAAAATGCAGAAGAAATCCTAGGGGGCGTGCAAGGGATTTTAGTCCCTGGCGGCTTTGGGGACCGTGGGATTGACGGGAAAATTGTTGCCTGCAGGTATGCCAGGGAGCACAATGTGCCGTTTTTGGGGCTCTGTCTGGGGATGCAGCTTGCAATCGTAGAATTTGCACGGCATGTATGCGGGCTCCGGGACGCCCACAGCATTGAACTGAACCCCAATACGCCGCATCCTGTCATCGCACTGATGCCGGACCAAAACGGGGTAGAGGATATTGGGGGCACCTTACGGCTGGGGTCTTACCCCTGCATTTTGGACAAGGCTTCCAGAGCCTACCAAGTATATGGGGAAGATACCATCCATGAGCGGCACAGGCATCGGTATGAGGTAAATAATGACTACCGTTCCGTGCTTGTGGAGCATGGGATGAAACTGTGCGGGCTGTCCCCGGATGGGAGGATAGTGGAAATGATTGAAATCCCAGGGCATCCCTGGTATATTGCCACACAGGCGCATCCAGAACTGCGTTCCAGGCCGAACAGGCCCCATCCGCTGTTCCGGGGGTTTGTGGAAGCAGCATTGAAGGTAGGGCGGGTGAATCCCTGACAAAAGGGAAAGAGGGTTACCTTATGAAGCTCCAAGCAAAATTTCCATCCTTCTGCCATCTCTTATCCTCCGTATTAGCTTTTGCCGTCTTATTCTCCCAATCCGGCGCTTCCTTCCCTGCCTTTGCCGCAGAGGCAGCGCCCGCGGCCATACAGATTTCCAGCGGGGAGGAATTGGCAAGGATAGGCAAAGACGCAGGCTACCCTATGGATGGGGATTATGAATTAACCGGAGATATTACCTTAGAGGGGAATTGGATTCCCTTGGGGGGATATATGGGGGGAAGGCACTTGCAACCCTGCGGACGCCAATGTATTTTCGGGCACCTTCGATGGGAAAGGGCATGTGGTTTATGGGCTGGATATCCGCCTGGGAGGCGCCATTGAAGATGGGCAGTACGGGCAGGCCGGGCTTTTCAGCGTCATTGGCTCCAACCGCCCGGAGGATGCTGCCCAAGTGAAGGACCTGATTTTCAGCAATGTGTCTGTTTCTGTGGATTTTTCCAATGGGCTGGCTGCTGCCGGGACCCTGGCAGGGGAAGTGAACGGCTATGCCGAGGCGTCTAACGTGGCGGTACTCAGCGGTAAGGTTACCGTAAACCCTTCCAGGGCCTGCCCTACAGGTTTCCCTCCACCAATTCCCCTAAATCATGGTACACGCCAACACAAGGATATTGCCTTAATTCCTCTTCTGCCGTAGTCCCTGTGGTGACCCCGGCAAAAGCCACCCCTGCCGCCTGGGCTGTCTTCGCGTCCACCACGCTGTCGCCCACATATAGTACCTCTTCCCCCTTTAACCCCCACAGGCCCAGAAGGGATAACACCCCTTCCGGGTCTGGCTTGGGGGAACTCACGTCTTCCCCGCCTACAATAGAATCAATATACGCTGCCCCCTGGCATTTTTCCAGGATGGCGTCTATCCGGTAATGGAATTTTGTCGTTACAATCCCTATCCGGATCCCCTGCTGCTTCAAACGGCCCAGCAGCGCTAATACCCCTGGGTACAGCCTGCTGTTTTGCACCATTACCTGGTCTGCCTTCTCTTTGAAGCATCGATCGAAAAGGGCTGCTTTTTCTTCCGAACCATCCCCTGTCAGGGCAACGTATGCCTCTTTCAGGGACAGCCCGATGGTCTTGCGGATTGCTTCCCGCCCGGCCTCTTCCTGCCCTGCAGCCTTCAAGCCATAGTTGGCGCTTTCTATAATCCCCTCCGTAGAATCCCCTAAAGTATAGTCAAAATCAAAAATCACTGCCTGATATCCCACTTCCTAACCCTCCTATCAACGTAATCGCAAAAGGCCAGTCCCTCCAGGCACTTTATGGCTTCCCAATGCTCCACAAACACTTTATCTGGGAACTTAAAGTATCAAAATCCCACTGCTTCTGGCTGGTAGAGTTACGGTTCGGGTCATTGACATAAAACCCGTTCCCATCGTACCCCCGCAGCAGGATAAAATGCCCTGTGGTGGTAAAATCCCCAGGCCCCATGCTTAAGATAACTACTTCCCCCTGATCCAAGGCAGCCTTTATCCTGCCTTCACTTAAAGGAAGCTCGCTGCCAGACAGGCCAAGCCCAACGGCTCCTTCTGTAAAAAAGCTCCAGCTTGTCCCCGCTTCTGTATAATATCCCTGGCCGTATGCATATTCTGCCATTGCCCGGGGATTCATGGACAAATCGCCTGTCAGGTACACGTAAGCCATCGTCATGCAGGTTGGGCCGCAGCCCGCCAGGCCAACGATACCGTCCCCATAGCTGTCATAGCCCCAACGCCTGTCCCACTGCATCAGAAGCGGGACCTTCCCAGCCTCATAATCCCCAGACAAATCTATGGGCTTGCCCAGATATGCTTCCCGATTGGGATAATCCGTTACAAAGCCATAGGCCTCTTCATTTTTTTCCAGCAATTCCAGTAAATCCTCCGGGTAATCCCCTTGGGAAAGACCCTCCCTCCCATAAGGCGCTTCCAGGCTTTCCAGAAATTCTTTCGCCCGCGCCGCCTGCTGGGCGCCTGCCTGGAACAAAACCCGCTTGCCGATTGGCAGCAACGCCAGCAACACCACACCAAGGGATAGGGCGCAGCAGATCCTTTGGAATTTCCGCCTCCTCTCTTCCCTCCGGCGTCTCGAAATCACCATAGCGCTATAAGTTTGCCTACACTTCTCCTGTCTCATAAAAACACTCCTTTTCTCTCCTGTTTCTGCATGCCCGCTATCATTTGCCCGGTCTGGGCTGCCGCGGTCCAAAACATTTCTTCTGATATCCCTATTATAAGAAAAAGAGGTTTCCGGTTCTTGCGTTTTTTCTCCTGAATCATTTAAGAATTTATGAAGATACTGGCAACTCTACGGTAAATACGGTTTTCCCCTCCCTGCTTTCTGCCCAAATCCTCCCCTGGTGCAGCTTTACGATTTCTTTTGCAATTGCAAGCCCAAGCCCGGCTCCCCCTGTCCGGCTCTGCCTTGCGCTGTCCAGGCGGTAAAATTGCTCAAACACCCGCGCCAGTTTCCCTGGCGGGATGGTAACCCCTATATTTTCAACCTGGATTCTTACTTTCTCCCCCACGGCCTTTGCATGGATGCCAACGGCGCTGCCCTCAGAACTGTACAGCACTGCATTCCGCAGCAGGTTGTCAAACACCCGCTGGAGCTTCTCTGGGTCGCAGGATAGCTTTATATGCTCCGGCTCCAGGCCCAATTCACACCTAAGCCCCTTTTCCTTCAGCATGGGATGGAATTCATATACCAACTGCTCCAGCATCCTATCCAGGGAAATCTCAGACATCTCCAGTTCCAGATGGGTCAGGTTAAACCTGGTAATCTCAAAAAACTCGTTGATTAATTCTTCCAGCCGTTCTGCTTTTCCTAAGGAAATGGATAAGTACTTCTCCCGCAGCTTTGGGGAAATCATCTGCTCTTCCTTCAGCAGCGTCAGATAGCCAATCACAGAAGTCAGGGGCGTCTTCAAATCATGGGCAAGGTATACCACCAGGTCATTTTTCCTCTGTTCCGCTTCCTTGGCCAGCCGTTCATTCCGATGGATCTGCAGCTTCACCTCATTCATATGCTGTTCCACCTCGCGCAGCTGGGGATGGAGCCGGATAAGGGTTTCCTCCCCTGCCAGCCCTTCCATGGCGTCTATCACTTCCTGGAAATAATTCAGAAGCTTCATCCAATAAAAAAGCCCAATCCCCAGAAGGCACGCCAAAAACAGAAGCGCCACAAATATCCCCTGGTTTTCCGAAATCCAATGGAGCAGCGGGTACACCCCTTCCGTACCGTACCAAGTATAAGCCCTCATCAGGGATTTCCCCACCAAAAGGCAGGCTACCAGCAGGGCCATGCATACCAGGCCCGCCCGCAGCATCTTATGGAAAAAACGCTGTAATATAACTGCTTTGATATGCTTATGCTGTTCCAAAAGACAGGCACCCCCTCACTTCTCAATGGTATAGCCAATGCCCCAGACCGTTTTGATAAACTTCTGGTTCCGGTAGGAATCCTTGAGTTTTTCCCGGATCCTGCCAATATGGGCCATAACCGTATTGTTGTGGTCCAGGTACTTCTCCTTCCAAACAGCCTCAAACAGTTCCTCAGAAGGCACGACCTCCCCCTGATGGCTGCAAAGATACCATAAAACCGAAAATTCCAATGGGGTCAGGCTCAGCTCCTTCCCATAGAGGGAACAGCAGTGGGTACGCTGGTTCATGGCCAGCCCGCGGATTTCCAGTTCTTCCCCTGGCAGCCCTTCCTGCGGCGCCCCACCCCCATTGTATCGGTGGTACCTGCGGAGCTGCGTCTTCACACGGGCAATGACCTCTAAGGGATTAAAAGGCTTTGTAATATAATCATCCGCCCCCAGCATCAGCCCCTTAATCTTATCCACATCCTCAACCCTGGCTGTCAGCATAATAATCGGGAAAAAATATTTTCTGCGGATGTCCTGGCAGAGCCAGAACCCGTCCACATCCGGCAGCATCACATCCAAAAGCGCCAAGTCAACCTCCCTGCTTGCTACGCATTCTGCCGCTTCTTTTCCCTGATAAAACTTATATACCTGGTAGCCTTCATTTACCAGATACAGTTCCAGCAAATCGGCTACCTCCTGCTCATCGTCCACCACTAAAATACGCTCTGCCATCCTTGCCTCCTACAAAAACCTGCTTCCTTGCCCCTGTTCCTCCCCCCATACCCCAGGCTTCCAAGGCCCCTGCCGCCTCTTGGCCGTACCGGCGCCTTATCCTTGTGCTTTCCTTCCCCTAACAGTCCCCTCCCTGTATGGGGGGCAGTTCTGCCAGGATATCTGGGAAGGCCTCCAGGCTCCTCCTTAGAATCCCCTGCATATAGGCAATGGCAATCCCATAATTGGTTATCGGCACGCCCTGGCCTTTTGCAGATTCCACCCGGTATTTCATCTCCCGCCCATTCAGCATGCACCCGCCGCAATGGATGGCCAGCTTGTACCCAGATAAATCCTCTGGGAACTCCGTACCAGAAGTGAGTTTTATCTCCACCTTCTTTTCCGTATAGCCCTCCAGCCAAGCTGGGATTTTTACCGACCCTATGTCGCCGCACTGCCGATGGTGGGTACATCCTTCTGAAATCAGGACCTTATCGCCGTCTTTTAGGGTTTCTATGGCAGCCGCCCCCTGCACCGCCGCCTTCAGATCCCCTTTGTAACGGGCAAACAGGATAGAAAAAGAGGTCAGCAGGATATCCGCCGGCGTATCCTTATGGGCTTTGGCAAAGACCTGGCTGTCGGTGATAACCAACGCCGGCTTTTTCCCAAGCTGCCTTAAGGTCTCTTTGAGTTCCCCTTCTTTTACCACGATGGACACGGCGCCTGACTCTAGGATATCGCGGATGGCCTGCTGCTGGGGCAGGATAAGCCTGCCTTTCGGCGCTGCGGCGTCAATAGGCGTCACCAAGACCACAAAATCCATAGGCCGGAGCAGATCCCCCACAATACGCCCTTTGGGCTCTTGCCTGGCCGCAAGGCTTGCAATCCTTTCTTTCAGTTCCTGGATATGATAGCCGGTCTTGGCGCTGACATCAATGAAATCCCCTCCCGCTCCGAAGCTGGCGGCCTTCCCTGCAGCTTCCAGGGATCCCGATTGGTTTTCCTGGTACAGATCCATTTTATTAATGGCCATAAGAAAAGGGATTCCCTTTTCCCGGAATACATCCATCAGCTGCTTCTCCTCCATGGAAACCGCTGCCCCCGCTTCCACAACCAATACGGCCACATCCACCTTATTCAGCGCCTGCCTGGTCTTGCGGATACGCCGTTCCCCTAATTCCCCGGTATCATCTATCCCCGGCGTGTCAATCACCACCACAGGCCCGACCGGCAGAAGCTCCATGGCCTTCTGCACCAAATCCGTCGTGGTCCCCTTCACCTCAGATACCACCGCCAAATCCTGCCCTGTCACCGCATTCACGACACTGGACTTGCCTACATTCCTCTTCCCAAAAAAACCGATATGTACGCGGCCAGAGGAAGGCGTGCTGTTTAAACCCATAGACTGCTCCTTTCTTCGCCCTTTTGGGGCTTATACCTTCGAATAGGCCGCCTTGCTGCTCACCCCGCTTAATTTCCCAATCTTCCCAGAAAGGGCGCTGATTGTATCCTGGGGCGCATCCACTGCAATACTGATAATATTAATCCCTTTCTTCGGATAGGGGATCCCCATCCGCCCAACAATATACGTTCCATATGCATGGAGGATCTGGTTCAGCGCTTCGACGGACGAAGGCTCCTCCACGATAATCCCGATGATTGCCACTCTTGATTCCATGTGCTTCCTTCCCTTCCTTTTGGGGAAATATCCATTGTCTTATCCGGGGATTGGCTCAAATTCCCTCAAATCATTTTCCGTAATTTTGCGGATTACCTTACAAGGGACGCCCGCCGCAAAGCACATGTCTGGGATATCCCTGGTGACAACGCTTCCGGCCCCAATAACCGCCCCCATGCCGATTGACACCCCAGCCCCGATAACCGCATTGCTCCCAATCCACGCATAATCCCCGATGGTAACTTTTTTACAGTACATTTCCCCACGGGTGCGTAATTTATAATGCATCGGGTGGTTCGTCGTGCTGATTGTGACATTCGGGGCAATCAATACCCCTTTCCCTATGTGGATTTCGTAGTCATCCACTAATGTGAGGTTGGAATTGATATAAGTACCATCCCCAATCGACACCGTCTTGCCCATCGCCAGGCTAAGCGGCGGCTCAATCCACACCTGCTCCCCTAAGGAAGCAAAAAGCTTCTCCCATATTTCCCTTCTCTTTTCCACTTCCGTTGCCTTTGTCTGGTTAAACTCCTGGCAAAGCCCTCTTGCAAATACCTGCTGGCCTAGGTTCTCGCCGGTATCTATCCACAACAGGCCTTTTGCCCTCCGTTCTGCCATAGGCAGCTTACAGGGCTGTCCATCTGTTCCCATCTATCCCTCCTATTGCACTAACATTACGTCCCCAGCCTTCCGAAGCCAAGCTTCCTATGGCTGGCCCTGCTCACTCATCAAACTCCACCGTTACAAAAAATCCTTTCGGCGTCTCATGCACCTTCACCACTTTCCCTTCCGTGGATTTCAGCCGCTCGCTAAACCCAAAGTTTGCAGACATTGCAAACGCTTTCCCTAATGTATAATAATAAGAGCTGGGCAGCCTCCCCTCTGTGACCGGAAGGATATCCCCTTCCTTCAAAAGCCCTGTACGCTCCATCTTAAATTCCATCTGACGCATCCCGGCACTCCTCCCATCCCTTCTTCCGGCTCCCTTTCCATCCCTTCTTCCCAGCGCCCTTTCCATTCCTTCTTCCGGCGCTCTTTCCATCCCTTCTTCCTGGCTCCCTTTCCATCCCTTCTTCCGGCGCTCTTTCCATCCCTTCTTCCTGGCGCTCTTTCCATCCCCATCCCGCTTGAAGCTCCCTAAGCCTGGACTGCCGGGGCAAAGGGACGCATCCCCCCTCTCCTGTAGCCCTTACCGTTTCTTCCAGGTAGCAGGCGTGAACAGCAGCAGGAGCGGGAACAGTTCCAGCCTCCCAGCCAGCATGTCGAACATCAGCACATATTTGGCAGGCTGGGAATAAACGGCAAAATTACTGGCAGGGCCCACTTGCTCCAGCCCGGGGCCGATATTATTCAGCGTAGCTGCCACCGCAGTGAAATTCGTGGTGAAGTCCAGGTTATCCAGGGAAACCAGAAGCGCCGACGCCCCATAAATCAGGATATATGCAATAAAGAACACTGAAACGGAGCGCAGCACGTCCTTCCCTACCACATGCTGCTCAAAATGCACCTGGCGGATACGCTTGGGGTGGATTAAATGGGACAGCTCATTTTTCACCAGCTTCATCATAATAATAACCCTGGAAACCTTTATCCCGCCCCCGGTACTGCCTGCGCAGGCGCCGCAGAACATCAGGAGCACCAGGATAAACTTGGAAAACTCCGGCCATTGGTTAAAATCTACCGTGGAATACCCTGTGGTGGTAATCACAGACGCCACCTGGAAGGCCACATGGCGTACCGCCTCAGACAGCGAGGCAAAGCCGCCCCTGGCATTTATGGTAATCAGCAGGATTGCCCCAAAGATAATCCCCAGGTAATACCGCATTTCCTCATGGCGCAGCGCCTGGAACGGCTTCTTGCTCCACACGAGGTAATAGACGTTAAAATTAATGCCGAACAGCACCATAAAGACCGTTATAATCACCTGGGACGCCACCGGATAGCTGGCGATGCTGTCGTTTAACACGCCGAACCCCCCTGTCCCCGCCGTACCGAAAGACAAGGTCAAAGCCTCAAAAGGCGACATCCCTGTTATTAAAAGCAGTATAATCTGGATTATGGTCAGGAAAATATACATTTCATACAAAATCCTGGCCGTATGCCTCACCCTGGGCACCAGCTTCCCAACCGTAGGCCCTGGGCTTTCCGCACGCATTAAGTGCATATTATAGCCGCCCGCCAGCGGAAGCACTGCCAAAATCAGCACCAGGACGCCCATGCCGCCAATCCAATGGGTAAAACTGCGCCAGAACAGGTTGCATTGGGAAAGCGCTTCCACATTTCCCAAAATACTGGCCCCTGTGGTGGTCAGGCCGGAAATCGTCTCAAACAGCGCATCTGTGTAGGAAGGGAATTCCCCTGAGAAAAACAAGGGCAGCGCCCCTGTCAGGCTTAAAACAATCCAGCTTGCAGATACTGCCACAAACCCTTCCCTGGCGTAAAATACATTGCTCTTGGGCTTCTTTAATTTCCCCAGGAAGCCCAAGAGCAGGCAGCCTGCCATCACTACGGCATAAGCCCATCCTTCCCGTTCCCCGTAGACGAGGGCCGCCAGGCAAGGCAGCGCCAGGAAAATTGCCTGAAATTCCAATACCCGGCAAAGGATATACCGAATAACCGAATAATTCATCTCTATCCCCCCTGCCTATTTCAGAATATCCCGTAAGTCATGGAACCCTTGGTTCGTGGTCACCACAGCCACCGTATCGCCCACTTCAATGGTGTCCTGCCCCCCTGGGGTAATGATGATGCCCCTGCGGCTGATGCAGGCTATCAGCACGTTTTCCTTGAGCTGCAGTTCCTTTAAGGGAACCCCTACCAGTTCAGACCTTTCCCGCACCCGGAACTCCAATGCCTCCACCTTGCCGTCAATCAGGCGGTACAGCGTCTCCACATTACTGCCGATGGAATTCTGCATGGCACGGACATACTGGAGGATATATTCCGCTGTGATATTCTTCGGGTACAGCACGCTCCCCAAATCCAGCTTATCAATAATTTCATCATAATCAATCCTATGTACCTTGGTAATGGTCTTTGCCTTGGAAACACTCTGGGCAAAGAGGCTCAGCATGATGTTCTCTTCATCCAGGCTGGTCCAGGACACAAAAGAATGGGCTTGCAGAAGCCCCTCTTCGTAGAGCAGGTTACGTTCTGTCCCATCCCCATGGATAACCATTGCCTGGGGCAGAAGGTCGCTCAGCTCATTGCATCTCTCCTTATCCTGCTCAATAATCTTAATGCTGATGCCCATGGGCAGCAGCTGCTTCGCCAGATAATAGGTCGTCTCCCCGCCGCCTATAATCATGCAGCTCTTAATCCGGTTCGTAGCCATCCCGATTTTACGGAAAAACTCATTGGCCTTCTTGGATGAGGCCACCACCGTAATCACATCTTTTTCCTGCAGCTCAAAATTCCCGGAAGGGATGTATACTTCCTCCCCCCGCTCCACAGAACAGATAAGCACATCGCAATGGAGCCCGCTGGAAATATAGGTCAGGGGCTGCCCGCCCAGCACAGAGCCCTCGCCAATCTTGCACTGCAGAAGCTCTACCCTGCCCTTGGCAAAGGTATCCACCTTAATGGCAGAAGGGAACTTGAGCAGACGGGCAATCTCGCTGGCCGCTGCATATTCCGGGTTAATGACCATGGACAGGCCAAGTTCCTCCTTGATATACCCAATCTCCCGGTTGTAAATCGGGTTACGCACCCTGGCAACTGTATTGCAGCCCCCTGTCTTCCTGGCAATCAGGCAGCAGAGCAGGTTCAGTTCATCTGAGGTAGTAACCGCAATCAAAAGATCCGCTTCCTCAATCCCTGCCTCATTCTGCACATTGAAACTCGCACCGTTCCCTACTACGCCCATCACGTCAAAGCGGTTGGCCACGCTCTCCGCCCGCTGGGCATCCGTATCGATTACGGTAATGTTATGGCCTTCTTTGCTTAACTGTTCTGTCAAGGTTGCGCCCACATTCCCGCAACCCACTATGATTATCTGCATGTCAACCTCCAGCAACCTCCGGCAGATTTCTGTCGTTTATTCTTTATATTTTTTTATTAATCCAATCCCAATGGGATACGGCCCTGTATGGACGCCTATGGTAGCCCCAATCTGGAAGATATCCACCTTGCCATAATTGGAATAGGCCTTTAAGGAAGCCTCCAGCTGGCCGCGGAACGCCGCGGCTTCTTCGTAATCATATCCATAGCCTACCACTATCCGGTAATTATCCGGGGATTCCCCCACTTTTTCAAAATGGGCTTTTGCCTGCTCAATCAGGCGCACCATCCCCTTTTTGCGGCTCCGGGTAATCCCTGTGGGGAAGATCTCGCCCTCTTTTAACATAATCAGCGGCTTAATCCCCAAGGTAGAGGCCGCCGTCCCCATCACTTTCCCAATCCTTCCCCCATGGATCAGGTATTCGTAATTCCCCACGGTAAAAATAATACGCCCCGTAGGCTTAATCCTCTCGATGGCATCCACCGCCTCGTCAAAGGACAGGCCATCCTGCTGCATCCTGGCAGCTTCCAGCACCAAAAGCCCCTGGAGCACCGTATTAACCATCGTATCAACCACTTGGATGCGGATACCCGGATATTCCTCCTCCAGCAAACCTGCCGCCGTCTTGGCTGAATTATAAGAACCGCTGAATTTCGTCGTGATGCACAGGCAAATGATATCCTTCCCCTCCTGGGCATAAGGGGTAAATGCCTCTACATAATCCTGTACGGAGGGCAGGGACGATTGCGGGTACCTATCCGGATGGCGCACCATCTCCCCATAAAATTCCCTGACGCTGATTTCCTCCATTTCCTTCTGATAAGCCTTCCCGTCAAATGTCACGTAAAAAGGCACGACCCGGACGCCTGCCCGCTTCGCCCTCTCTTCCCCTAAATCACAGGAACCATCTGTAATAATCTGATATGCCATAGGCTTTTTCTCCATTTATGCCAAATTTCTCTGTATCCAGGAAATACCGCGCCTGCTGCCATCTGCCGCAGCTTAGTACTTCCTGCCGCCTATTATAGGCCCTTTTGCCAAAAAAGAAAAGGGGTTTTCCTACTTTCCAATAATTTAGCAAACCAGCGCCGTTTTTTATGGATCCCTGCAAGTTCCCTATTGTTTTCGGGCAAATTGAAAAGTTTCAAATTTCCATCACAATTTTTGGATATAATAATCCAAAATGAGTAAAGTGCGCTAGGCAGGCCCATTTATCCACAAAACATAAGATATATACTGACTACATCTATCCGGCATCCTATCCTTGCCGGATATTTCTTGAAACTACCAAACCTTAATTATAAAATGAAAGAAGTACCCATGGAAAAAACAACTGTTTTAATCATTGAAGATGAAGCCAAATTACTAAAGACCTTGTCCGATTACCTCACCATGAACCAATACCATGTCATCCAGGCTTCCAACGGCCTAGACGGCATCCAGCAGTTTACTGCCCACAGCGCGGAAATCAGCATTATCCTCCTGGATATCATGCTCCCCTTCGCAGATGGCTTTGAGGTACTCAAGCAAATCCGTATGCGTTCCAATGTGCCGGTCATACTGCTGACTGCCAAGGAAGATGTAGAGGACCAGCTCAAGGGATTTTCCTATGGAGCCGATGATTATATTGTAAAGCCCTATACCCTCTCCATTGTAAAAGTGCACATTGAAGCCGTGCTAAAGCGCCTAGGCCATGGGCAGGACTGCCTCTACGCCGGGGACATACGGATTGAAAGCAAGGCACAGAAGGTATTTATCAAAAATAAATTTATAGAAACTACGCCAAAGGAATTTGAGCTGCTCCAAATGTTCATCAAGCATCAGGGCACCGTCCTCACCAGGGACAATATCTTAGATGATATCTGGGGTTATCAATATGTAGGGGACATCCGTACCGTGGACACCCTCGTGAAGCAGCTCCGCAAGAAACTGGGCGATACCTCCTATATACGGACAGTCTACGGCGTAGGATACTGTTTTGAGGTGAAAGGAAATGAAAAAAAAGTTTAGGGGATGGCTTTTCCTGTCACAGGGCATTTTCCTGATTATGCTTTCTCTATGCTACATGCTGCTCTATTTTGTTTTCTTCCCAATCTATTACAACTGGTTAAAAGACAAGCAAATCTCCAATGCCTATTTAGACATACAGGATTTGGATTTGGGAAATATGGATGAGGATGACTATTCTGCATTCGCCATTTATGAAAATGAGAATTTCTCTTTCAGCATTGCAGACCAGGACATGAACCCCATTTATACGACAAAAAAGCCTTCAGAATTTTATGTGAACCGAAATATTGCATCCAAGCTGGACACCTTTTCCAGGACGCCGGACATCATCCACCGGGACAGCAAGCTGCGGGAAGCGACAAAGCTGCGTGGGATTGTCACACAAAAAGGCATAGACTATTATATCGTCATCAAGGATACCCCCATCCGGGACAGCGGCGGCGGCATCATGGCCCAATTCCTCTTTGGCGTCATCGCCGTACTCCTGCTTTTCGGCTTTTTCGCCGTATGGAAAATATCCCGGCGTTTCTCCAAACCCATTGAGCACCTGGCTCTTGTGGCAGGGAAAATCTCTGCCAAGGACTTCAACACACGGGCTGATGAAAATGCGGAATACGAAGAGGCCAGCCAGCTTGCCAAATGCCTAAACCAGATTGCAGACCAGCTCCAGCAAAGCCTGGGGCAGATTGAAGGGAACCGCAAGCAGTTCATCCAGCAGAATGTGCAGCAGGAACGCCGCGATAAGCTCCAGAAGGACTTCATCGCAAATATATCCCATGAGCTCAAGACCCCCCTGGCCGTGATTTCCAGCCAGACAGAAATGATTGCATACGCCGGGGAAGACGACCGGGAATATTACCTTTCCTCCATCCAGGAAGAAATTGCCAAGATTTCCAATATGGTCAGCGGCCTTTTGAATATGTCCACCATTGACCGCCAGATGGAAAACATGATGGAGAAAACCCTGGACATGAAGGACGTCTTAGAATATATCATCATGAAATATGACGGGCTGATTAAGAAGAAAATGCTGCATATGGACGTATTCCTGGAAGAAGGCTGCCTGGTCTGCGGGGACCGGGAATACATTGAGCAGGCAGTGAATAATTATATGATGAATGCTTTCGAGCATACCGAGATGGGCGGGCATATCCGGCTCACCTTAAAGAAGCAGAAATCAGATATCCGGGTGGGCGTATACAATTCCGGCCAGCCCATCCCCCAAAAAGAACTTGATCAAATCTGGAACGGCTTCTTTACGACGAAGAAAAAAGAGGCAGACGCATTCTCCCATGTGGGGCTTGGGCTTTACATCGTACAAAGCGTAATCACCATGCAGAACGGGGAATGCGGCGTAGATAACCTGCCGGACGGCGTAGAATTTTGGTTCACGCTGCCAGAAAAAGCACAGGAGTAACCCATCCCTATCCCAGGATGAGCCAAAAATCCTGACACGGATGCCAGAAAGCCAAAAAATGGCTAAAACAATATAACTGTATTTTAACAATACACAGCTTGGCTATGAGCAGCTGATACACGGAAAGCCCACGGAAGTCCCGTGGGCTTTGGTATCCATTAATATATTCCATGCATGGCAGAAGAATTTTATATGGCTACTTCTGGTCAGG
Organism: uncultured Lachnospiraceae bacterium; assembly: GCA_910588965.1. Taxonomy (GTDB): domain Bacteria; phylum Bacillota; class Clostridia; order Lachnospirales; family Lachnospiraceae; genus Petralouisia. Next base: position 28,257 of record CAJUSO010000002.1, read on the forward strand.
CACTATCGCATTTTCTAAGGAATCTTTAATTATCCTCTCAAGATATTCTTTCTTAGACAAATCCCCTAAATCGTGGAAAACGGCAGAATAGGCGACAAGTGCTGTTCTAACATAGGCGCTATGTTTCTCGAAAATTGCCCGGTCTATAGGAATCCCCTGTGCTTCAATGAACTGGCAGCAAAAGGTTACAGCAAGCCTGGTGTTGCCTTCACGGAAACCGTGTACTTTCCAAACTGCCGCCAAGCCTTCTGAGAAATTTTTTACCCTATCCTCCAAGGACATACTTACCCACGGGTGCGACACCATCCTAATTTAGCGCCCTAAATAGGTCGTCCGCAATCCTGGTACTATCTGAATACTCTATGGATAAACCGCCCAATGCCGGTTCCTCCTTCTCCATATTGATTGTACGGAATTTACCAGCCCATCCGTAGATGTCCTGGAAAATATATTTGTGCATTTCAGCTAGGTGGCTGACGCCATAATCCCCACCTAAAGGATTCTCCGCAAGTTCCCTCAGACGAAGAGAAACATAATCTGCTTCCGCACCTTCCAGTATCTGCCGGTCCTTAATGCCCAGGATATTTTTGAGAATATTTGTCCCCGGGTATACATATGGGTCAATCATCCTGCTTTACCTTATATTTCTTATCCAGATATTTCTTTAAGTCTTCCGTAGTGGCTTGGCCGGATTTTTCCAATTCGATATATTTCTTAAAATCTTCGGTTGGTTCAAGCCCATCTACTTTAATCATGCCAATAGCATAATCCCATGCTGCATCTACTGTCATAAAAACCCCTCCTATCAATTCCAAGTTATGCCCAGTATAGCACAACTTATGAATAAAAACCACAACACCTGCGTTTTTTACACAAATCCTATTTTTTCCTATACCTCATGTATAGCAACTATGTTACCAACATTGGCTCTCAGCCATTCCCAGCCCTCACTTCTCCCCGCACACTTGGAAGATATAGAATTTTAGGTAATAAGATTCCTCTGCTGCCCACAGGATAGGGTGGTCTGGCGCCTGGGTGCGGTATTCTACCTGCCGCAGCCTTTTGTGGGCATTGGCCGCAGCCTGGCGGATGGTCTTTGTGAACAGCTCATAGTCCATAAAATGGGAACAGGAGCAAGTAGCCAGGTAACCGCCGTCCTGGATGATCTTCATTGCCCGCAGGTTGATTTCACGGTATCCCTTCACAGCGTTCTTGATGGAATTGCGGGACTTGGTAAAGGCCGGCGGGTCCAATATCACCACATCAAATTTCTCCCCTTTGCGCTCTAATTCCGGCAGCAGGCCAAAGACATCCGCACATTGGAAATCCACAATCTTCTCCATCCCATTTAAGGCCGCGTTTTCCTCTGCCTGGCTGATTGCCGCCTGGGAAGCATCCACGCCCAGGACGCTCCTGGCGCCTGCCGCCCCTGCATTCAGGGCAAAAGACCCTGTATGGGTAAAGCAATCCAAGACCTTTGCATCCCTGCAGACTGCCCGGATAGCCCTGCGGTTATATTTCTGGTCCAAGAAAAAACCTGTCTTCTGCCCTTCCTTAACATCCACCAGGTAACGGATGCCGTTTTCCTGGATTTCCACCTTCGTGTCAAAGGCAGGCCCCAGAAAGCCTTTGGACAGCTCCATGCCTTCCTGCCTGCGCACCTTTACGTCGCTGCGTTCGTATACCCCCCGGATCTGGATGCCGTCCGCAGCCAGGATCCCTTTTAGGATTTCCACGATTGCTTCTTTGAACCGGTCAATGCCAAGGGCCAGGGACTGCACCACCAGCACATCGGAAAACTTGTCAACCACAAGGCCCGGCAGCCAATCTGCCTCCCCGAAAATAATACGGCAGGAACCGGTATCCACCGTTTTTTTCCGGTATTCCCAGGCGTCCCTAATCCGCATTTCCAAGAATCCCCGGTTGATTTCCTGCCCCTTCCTGCGTGTCATCATACGGATGCGTATTTTCGAATGGGGGTTAAAAAAGCCCTTCCCCATGGGATAGCCGTCAAAATCTTCAACAGATACCATATCCCCAGGCTGGCATTCTCCTGCGACGCTGGCAATTTCATTGTCATAAACCCACATGCCGCCAGATTTAATGGTTCTTCCTTCTCCTTTTTTTAAGGTTACTACTACATTCTCCATATGGATCCCTTCTTTCTTACACAATCTCCTTTTTGCGCCTTTTGGGCTGTGCCATAAATATTCCTATGCCCGGCCGAAGCCCGCCGGCGGGCTGCTTAGTATTCATAAAAATAGTTATAGCCGCAGAATTCCTGGGTAACCGGGTCATAATAAATGCCAATCGTGCTTTCCCCTTGCATCAGGAGCAGGATCATATCCTTTAACTCCACAATCTGGTAAGAGAAGCTGGGGTCAGGCTCCCCTATCGGCTCTACCGAAACCTCCGTGTCTCCCGCTTCCGGGATGCCTACCACCTCAGATATTTCCATATCTTCAGATTCAGAATCCGTGTCTTTCTCCTTGGCTTTATCATCTGAAATACCGTACACATCAACTGCGCCGTTTTCTGTAGTTTCTATTTCTTCCATCTCTTTTAAAATAACGGACAGTTCCTCATCCTTTTCCCTGTCCCCTTCCCAAATCTGCTCCAGCCACTGAAGGCTTTTGAGATGGCAGTTCACATATTTATCCCCCACATAAAATACAGTGTAATCCCAGTCGCGCAGAAATGACATATACGCAAAATACTCTGCCATCTGCCCTTCTGATCCCTCCAGGATTTTTACCAGCTTATTTTTCCCTTCCTCCCATTTTTGCCTGGATTCTTTGCTGCCGCCCCTTTTATCAGATGCCTGGTTCCCTCCCCTTGCGCCCGCCCCGTTCGCTGCCTGCTGTCCCATTCCTGGCGTCTGGCCCTTGGCGGCTGCCTGGCTGTCACTGGGTATCGCTTCCCTGTCTTCTATGCAGATAAAACTTATGATATTCCACTGGGTGAAGGCAATCCGTACCTGATACTGTTTTTTCCCTATGGGCAGCGTGTCCTGGTAGAAAAAAATGGGGCCTACGGGAGAATTTTCCACCATCCGGATTTCATCCATCAGGGTATGCTGCCTTTTGTCAAAAAGGCTCCATACTTCAGACGGCTCACTGCCAGCCTGGTCGGCAATCATCTGGCATAGATACCAGCTCTGCAAAGACTTCAGTTCTTCTTCTACCAAGTCTTCGCCATTTCCTGCTAAAACCGTATACTGGAAAAACGGGTGGATGCCATCGGCAGACTCCCATCCAGCCTCTGCCTCATCCCCAGGATAGTAATTCCAGGGGAACAGTTCAATGTCTTCTTCAATTTTGCCATAGAAAATGTTGAGGCTTGCGCCCTCATAATCCGTTTCCTCTAACATAATCCCGTTTTCCAGGATGTTCCTCCCGCTCTCCATAATCACCAAATATCCGATTCCCAGGATTACAGCCATACATAGGATGGTCAGGGACATGGATTTTACCTTACGCATGGCGTATCCCCCCTTTCATGCGGATTAAGACGCTTGTCCCTTCCCCCAGGCGGCTCTCAAACTGCAGCGACCCACGGTGCAGGGAAATAATTTCCGCGCATAAGGCCAGCCCCAGCCCTGCGCCGCCAGAAGCCCTGCCCCTGGCCTTATCCACCATGTAAAATGCCTGGGTGATTTTTGAAATCTCATCCTCTGGGATCCCCACGCCCTCGTCTGCTACCCGGATACAGAAATCCTGCCCCTCAAAATGCCCCTCCACCTGGATGCTTCCGCCTTCCCCAGAAGCCTTTACGGCATTGTCTACCAGGTTGTAGAGAAGGGATTTGAACAGTTCCCGGTCTACCCATAGGGAGCCATGCTCCGACAGGCAGGTAAAATGTATCTGGTGGTTATCTGTAATAACTTTCAGGGAAACGCCAATCTCTTCAAAAAGCTGGCCCATATCTTCCTTCGTCCATTCCATCTTCGCCTCCCCTACGGTAATCAGTTCCATCAGCTTCCCGGACAGGGTACGCATACGGCTGGCCTCTTCCTTGATAATCCCAGCATATTCAATACGGCTTTCCTCTGGGATGTCCTTTTTAATCTGGAGCAGGTCAGAAAACCCCAGGATGGAAGTCAGGGGCGTCTTCATTTCATGGGAAAGGTTATCAATGAACTGTTTCCTATCCTCTGCCACATTCTCTAAGGCGCGTACATTCTGCTCGACTGCACGTGCCATCCGGTTCATATTGTGCGCAAGCTCGGAAAGCTCGTCATGCCCTTTTTCCGGGATGCGTTTTTCGTAACTCCCCTGGGCAATGGCACGGGTCCCCTCGTTGATTTTCTGGAGGGGGTGCAACAGCATTTTTACCACAATTAAGAGGATAAAAGCAATGCCCATCGCGCAGCCCATGCTGATGGCCAGGATTTGGCGCAGCATGTTTTCGTGGATTTCCACTACGTCCGTAATGTCATTTTCCGTAACCACATAATAAGCCTTCCCTTCCATGCTCTCTGCCGAGGCAATATACAGCTGGTAGCCTGATACCTGCATATAATTTTTGCCTGTGTCCTTGACGGCGTCCAGAAGCCCTTGGGGGATTTCCATCTCTTTATTGGCATATACCATCTGCCCGCTAGTATCGCAGAACTGGATCCCGCTCTTTTTCTGCTCACCCCCAAAGGTATCCGCCATAAACTCCTTTAAGGCCTTTTCATCCAGCACGACCGCATTTTCCCGCAGGCGCTCCGTAATCATCATGCTCTTAAAGCTTGTGATGACAAATTCATGTTCGCTGTACACGCTCTGCTTCCTCTGTTCCAAGGCCAGGGAAAAACTGTTTTTTAATAACAAAATACTGGTCATGCTCACTGCCAGCATCACCAGTATTAAGGTATATAGGAACACTTTCTGCCAAAGTCTCATAGGGTTACTCCTTTGCGCTCTCCAAGCGGTAGCCAAGCTTGGGGATGGTCACCAGCTTATCCTTGAGGCTTAGCTTCTTACGGAGCTGCTGGATATGGATGTCAATGGTCCGGCTCTCCCCTTCGTACTCAAATCCCCAGACTGCCGCCAGCAGGCGGTCCCGGGAAATCGCCACATCCTTATGCTGGATGAAGAATACCAAGACTTCAAATTCCTTGGGGGTCAGGTAAATTTCCTTCCCGGCACACCGGCAGGTATGCTCTTCCACATTGACCGAAATGTCCCCGTAGGTATATACATTCTCCGTCCGTTTCACCCGCCGCAGGATGACTTCTATCCTGGCCAGAAGCTCCATCGCCTCGAAGGGCTTAACAATGTAATCTTCTGCACCCAGGCGCAGGCCGCGGACCTTATCGGTCAGTTCCTGCTTGGCCGTGATAAAAATAACAGGCACCTGGGTATTGGTGCGCCTTTGCATAATCTCAAAGCCGCTCATATCCGGGAGCATCACATCCAGCAAAATCAGGTCAAAATTCCCATGCTCCATTTTCTCAAATGCCTCTGCACCGTTGCTGCAGACTACGCCTTCGTATCCGCCGATGGCTACGGTAGCCTCCACCAGCTTTGCAATGTTAGGGTCGTCTTCTACGATTAAAATTTTTATCATTCCGAACCATTCCTTTCAAGCCTCATGTATTGCCCTGTTATTTGCTTATGTCCTCAATCTGCCAGTCAATGGGGGCAACGCCATTGGATGACAGGAATTCGTTTGCCTTGCTGAAATGCCTGCAGCCGAAAAAGCCGCGGTAGGCAGAAAGCGGGCTGGGGTGGGGCGCCTTTAAAATCAGGTGCCTGGGGTTCGTAAGCATAGGGATCTTACTCTGGGCCGGCTTGCCCCACAGCATGTAAACGATAGGCCTGTCCTGGGCGTTCACGGCATGGATAATGGCGTCTGTAAACTGCTCCCAGCCCTGCCCCTGGTGGGAATTGGCCTGGTGGGCGCGCACGGTCAGGACGGTATTCAGCATCAGGACGCCTTGCTCGGCCCATTTAACCAAATAGCCATTGTTTGGGATGGCACACCCGATATCATCATGGAGTTCCTGGTAGATATTGGCCAGGGAAGGAGGGATGTCCACTTCTGGCTTAACAGAAAAACAGAGGCCGTGGGCCTGCCCCTGGTTGTGGTAGGGATCTTGGCCCAGGATTAGGGCTTTTACCTGGCTCAAAGGCGTCAGATGCAGGGCATTGAAAATATCATCTGCCGGAGGATAAATGGTGCGGGTATTGTATTCTTCTTTCACAAAGCTGTACAGCTTGGAATAATAAGGCTTTTTGAATTCCTCACCGATGGCTGCCAGCCAGTCATTCTGTATCATTGGCATGAAAAAACTCCTTTCTTTCGTGGGTAATCATAAGTCCTATGGCACATAGGGGGCGGATATCAGACCCGCATGGGAACGCCCCTATGGGATAAATATTTTTTCAAATCCATAATTTCCAGTTCCTTGTAGTGGAAAAGGGAAGCGGCCAGGGCTGCGTCGGCGCCGCCTGCTGTCAATGCCTCGTAAAAGTGTTCTTTGGCCCCTGCGCCGCCAGAAGCAATGACCGGGATGGAAACATGATCTGCAATGGCTTTTGTAAGCTCCAGGTCATATCCATTCTTGGTGCCGTCACAGTCCATGCTGGTCAGGAGGATTTCGCCGGCGCCCAGCCGGTTGGCCTTGGCTGCCCATTCTACTGCGTCCAGGCCGGTATCGATGCGGCCTCCGTTCTTATATACGTTCCACCCACCGTCTGGGCGGCGCTTGGCGTCTATGGCCACTACCACGCATTGGCTGCCGAACTTGTCTGCCGCATCCGCAATCAATGCGGGGGTATTGATGGCAGAGGAATTGATGGATATTTTATCCGCGCCCTCACGGAGCAGCGCTTTAAAATCCCCTACCGTCCGTATGCCGCCTCCCACGGTAAAGGGGATAAATACCGTTTCCGCTACCCTGCGCACCATATCAACTACGGTATTCCTGGCATCGGAAGAAGCCGTAATGTCCAAAAACACCACCTCATCCGCACCTGCCTTGTCATAAGCGGCAGCAACGGCAACGGGATCCCCCGCATCTTTCAGGTTCACGAAATTAACCCCTTTTACGACCCTGCCATTATGCACGTCCAGGCATGGGATAATCCTTTTGGTAAACATAATTCCCTCCAATCCTCATATCTATGTTGAGCCAAAGCCTTCCTGGCCAGGAGCCGGCAGGCTGGCAAAATTTCCTAATATCCGCAGGCCAACCCCGCTGCTTTTCTCTGGATGGAACTGGCAGGCAAATACATTGCCCTGTTCCACAGAAGCATGGATTGGGACGCCATATTCCGTGGAAGCCTTTACAATGGACGCATCCGCCGCCTTCAGGTAATAAGAATGCACGAAGTATACGAAGGCTCCTTCCCCAATCCCTTCAAACAGCCTTCCCTGGTTCATAAGATGCAGGCTGTTCCATCCGATATGGGGGATTTTAAGGCCTGGGGCGTCTGGAATCCTCCGGATGCCCCCCTCCAGGATATGGAGGCCCTCTACCCCATGGTTTTCCTCGCTGCCTTCAAAAAGAAGCTGCAGGCCCAGGCAAATCCCCAGAAAGGGAATCCCTTCTGCCACAGCCTCATGGATCACTTTGTCAAGCCCATACTTCTTCAGTTGGCCCATAGCCTCCCCAAAAGCGCCTACGCCTGGGAGGATTATCTTATCTGCCGCCAGGATTTCCCCGGCGTCCCTGGTGGCCTGGCTTTCTTCCCCCAAGGATGCCAGGGCTTTCTGCACACTCTTTAAATTTCCTGCGTCATAATCTATGATTGCTATCATCCTGCACCTCTTTACACGGACAGCCCGGGGATATGTCCTTCCATATTCCCGGGCTGTCCAATCAGCTGTTAACGGGCCAGCCCTAAATTGTCAATCACATCAAAAACTGTATAGGTAAACTCTTCCTTATCCCGGATGCTGTACAATTCCCTGGCTTCATCCAGGCCCATATTATAATTTTTCTGCAATGCTTTCTGGATCTGTCCAAGCATTTCCTCATACTCTGCCTCAGCGCCGGCCTGGGCTGCTGCTTCTGCATTGATATCATACCTACCTACGCCGCAGACAAGGGAACTTAACGCCTCCACATAGAGGCCATACCTCTGGTACGCCTTGTAGTTGGCAATCTGCTGCTGCAGGTAGGCCGTAATCCTCGCCCTTTCGTACAGGCCCTCATCCACGGTACGGACCTCGGTGTTACGCCCCAGGCTGTTATAAGCGCTTATGTAATCGCCCTCTTCATAAAAATCCTTGGCCTCCGCTACGCTGGTGCTGTAGCCTATCTGCCTGCTGGATAGGTAAATCAGGACTACCAGAGACGCGCCTACCAGGATAATCAGGATAACCGGTACCCGGGGCAATGGCTTTGTCTTCTCCACAACCTTAGGCTCTTTGGGCTTTTTCTCCTTCTTGGGCTTTGCCTGTTTCTCCTTTGCCTTCTGGGCTTTCTTCTCCGCCTTTTCCCGTTTCTTCTGCTCCTTCTGTTCCTTCTTCTCCCGCTTCTTGCGCTCTTTCTCGCTTTCTGCCGGCGGGCTGCTGCCGTCTAATTCCTTTAGAAGCTCCATATTCTCGTCGGAAATATTCTCAATATCCCCAATTTCCGCCGGCGCGCCTTCCAAATCCTCTTCTTCCTCGTCCTCGCCGAACAGGGCGACGGCCAGCCTATGGAAAAAGCCTGATTTCTCTCCCTTTTCCTTCTTGGCCTTCTTGCCTTTCTTCCCATCTGGGCTGCTGCCTGCGCCCTCTTCCTCTGGGATTGGGCCCTCCCCTTCCTCCTGGCCGTCCAAATCCAGGCCGTCCATTTCCCTGGCCAGTTCCTCTGCCATGGAATCCAGTTCGTCCTTTGGGGAAATCCCATCCCCCTCCTCCTGGCCAAAACTGCCTATGCCATCGTCTGCGCCAAAGCTATCTATGCCGTCCGCGCTGCCCGCGCTATCCTCTTCTTCCTGGCCAAACCCATCCAGGCCGCCGCTGCCTAAGCCGGAAAGCAGGTCATCCAAACCCTGCCCTGCATCCTCCGTGGGTCCTTCCTGTCCATCCATGGTATTTACCAAAAATTCCTGGCTGTCTGCGCCCGCCTTGTCTTTCACATTGCTTACAATATCGTCAATGTCATCCAGGTTAAAATCCATATCTGAACCTGCGCCAGATGGTTCTGGGGAATCGGACAGGCTTTTCTCAAATGCCTTAAGGAAATCATCTTCCTCCCCTGCACTGTCAAAGCCAAAAAGCCCATCATCTTCATTGCTCTCTTCTGGACCGTCTTCCATCCCCCGCAGCAATCTGTCCAGGTAATCCTCTCTCTCGTTCAAAGATCCCACCTCCGGTGCTTATTTCTAGTAACAGTTCCGACGCCTTCCCTGTTATTGTCCCTGCAGCTGCCTATCGGTACAGCCGCCCTGCCATTTCTTATACAGTATACCATACTATCCACAAATAGACAAATTATTTCCTCAATTTTTGAAGCTGTGCACCGGAGCTGGAATCCTGCCCCCGCGGCAGATGAATTTTTGGCATCCGTAAGGATTTACCGGCATGATTGGCGCATGCCCCAAAAGGCCGCCGAATTCCACGGTTTCCCCTACGCCTTTCCCGATGACGGGCACCAGGCGCACGGCTGTGGTTTTTTGGTTAATCATGCCGATTGCCATCTCATCGGCAATGATGCCGGAAATAGAAGATGGGGGCACATCCCCAGGGATGGCAATCATATCAAGCCCTACCGAGCAGACGCAGGTCATGGCTTCCAATTTCTCCAAAGATAAGGCGCCTGCCTCCACAGCGTTAATCATGCCTTGGTCCTCGCTGACAGGGATAAATGCGCCGCTTAACCCCCCCACATAAGAGGAGGCCATAATGCCGCCCTTTTTCACCTGGTCATTCAAAAGGGCAAGGGCCGCCGTAGTCCCTGGCGCACCTGCGTAGTCCAGGCCGATTTCTTCCAAAATCTCAGCAACGGAATCACCCACTGCAGGGGTCGGGGCCAGTGAAAGGTCAATAATGCCAAAGGGGATGCCAAGCCGCCTGCTGGCCTCTTGGGCAACCAGCTGCCCGACGCGGGTAATCTTAAAGGCTGTCTTCTTAATGGTCTCGCATAAGAGCTCAAAATTGCCGCCCCGGACGGATTCCAGCGCCCTTTTCACTACCCCGGGGCCGGAAACGCCTACATTAATAATGGCATCCTCCTCGGTGACGCCATGGAAGGCGCCTGCCATAAAAGGGTTGTCATCCGGCGCATTGCAGAAAACCACCAGCTTGGCGCAGCCCAAAGAGTCGCTTTCCTTGGTAAGCTCCGCCGTCTGGAGGATGGTTTCCCCCATAAGCTTTACGGCGTCCATGTCTATGCCCGTCTTGGTAGAGCCCACGTTTACTGAACTGCATACCCGTTCCGTCCCTGCAAGGGCCTTCGGGATGGAACAGATTAAATTCCTGTCGCCTTCTGTCATGCCTTTGGATACCAGGGCAGAATAGCCGCCGATAAAATTCACGCCTACTGCCTTAGCCGCACGGTCCAAGGTCTTTGCAACAGACACAAAGTCCTCCGGCTTTTTGCAGGCCGCCTGGCCTACCAAGGCAATGGGGGTGACGGAAATCCGCTTATTCACAATGGGGATGCAATAGCTGCGCTCAATCTCCTCCCCTACCTTTACCAGGTCCTTAGCTACAGCCGTGATTTTCTGGTAAATGTTTGCATTCAAGGTCTCCAAATCCGCGTCTATGCAGTCTAACAGGCTGATCCCCAGGGTGATAGTGCGCACGTCCAGGTTTTCCTGTTCAATCATCTTGTTGGTCTCATTTACTTCCCAGATATTTATCATAATGCGGCTCCTTAAATTCTATGCATTTTCTTGAAGATTTCTTCCCTCTGGCATTTGATGGATACGCCAATCTCTTCTCCCAGCTGCTCTAATTCCTTGGCGCATTGGGCAAAAGGCTGGGTGGAGCCTTCTAAATCGACGATCATCATCATGTTGAAAAAATCCTGCACGATGGTCTGGCTGATATCCAGCACGTTAATGTGCCGGCCGGCAAGGTAGGTGCATACTTTTGCAATAATCCCTACGGTATCTTTGCCTACTACAGTGATAATTGTCTTATCCATGAAAATATTCCTTTCGCAAATAGATTAGAATTCAATCCGGTGGGAAACGGTATCACGCTTTGCCACATAAATCGGGAAATCACTGGCGTGGTAAGGGGTATCCGCCATGTCGATTTCCAGGCGCACCGTCTCATAGGCCAGCTTGTCATAATTGTTCTCCTTGCTTAAATGGCCTAACATTACCGTCTTGAAATTGTCGTGGAGCAGCCTGCTGAGCAGGCGGCCGGAGGCCTCATTGGAGAGATGCCCCCTGTCCCCTAGGATGCGCTGCTTCAGATAATAAGGATACCGCCCTGCCTGCAGCATATGTATATCGTGGTTTGCCTCCAGGAACAGCACATCCAGGCCCTGCAGCCGCTCCACCAAGCCGCTGCCATAGGTCCCTAGGTCTGTAATGACAGCCATCGACTTCCCGCCGCTGCGCAACAAATACGCCGTCGGCTGGGCGGCATCGTGGGAAATGGGGATGGGGCTAATGTCCAAATCGCCAATCCGAAATCCCTGTTCCGGGGTGATTTCATGGAACAGGCCGCTTGGGATTTTGCCTAATGCCCGGCAGGAAGCTATGGCCTCCAGGGTGCCCCTGGTGGCATAAATAGGAAGGCCGTATTTCCTGGAAATAACGCCCAGGCCGCTGATATGGTCCGAATGCTCATGGGTAACCAGGATGCCGTCTACCTCTTCCGGGGCGCGGCCAATGTCTTTTAGTCCCTGGCCAACCCTCTTGCCGCTAATCCCTACGTCTATCAAAAGGCTGGTATGGCCAGTCCCTGCAAAAATACAATTGCCGCTGCTCCCGCTGGCTATGCTGCATAATATCATAATCCGTCAGTCCTCCCAGCGAATCTCTATGGTGTCCCCTTGATGCAAGGGCGCCGTATAAGTGGGCTCTTCCCCGTTCAGGCGCATGTAGACGGAACGGCCTTTGATAGCATTGATATCAAACCCTATGGCATCAAACACATCCACGAAGATATAGGAGGATTTGCCCGTCAAAGTGACCTCTTTGCCGTTGGCAACCACTTTCAAGGCAGGCTTCCTATGGCTGCTTCCCCGGCTGCCCCTCTCTTCCCGTGATTCCCGGAAGCCTTCTGCAGAAGGGCTTTCCCCTGCCGCCTGGCTGCCTGTTTCCTTAAACCTTCCTGCTGCCTGGCCGCCTGTTTCCTTAAACCTTCCTGCTGCCTGGCCGCCTGTTTCCTTAAACTCTCCTGCCAAAGGGTCCTCCCCTGCTTTGCCCCCGCTGCTTTCCCATGCAGCTTCCGCCATTTCCTGGGTATCCCTGCTTTCTTGTGTTATCCTGCCTTCTTGCATTGCCCTGTTTTCTTGCGCTGCCCTGCCTTCTTGCATTGCCCTACCTTCTTGCATTGCCCTGCTTTCTTGTGTTACCCCGCTTTCCTGGGTATCCCTGCTTTCTTGCATTACCCTGCTTTCCTGCTTCTCCCTGCTTCTGCCTTCTGGGATTGTTTCCCTTGCCTCCTGGGACCCTTCCGCAAATGGGATTCCTTCTATCATGATGCCGCCTACCCCAGGGATGGCTTCCTCTGTTTCCTGCAGCCCCTCCCTGTAAGGCTCCGTCCCTAGTCCCTCATCCCCGCTTCCTGCCATGGCTTCCTCTGCCTGGGGATAGCTTTCCTCCTCCTTCTCCTGGAAACCTTCCTCCGCAGGCTCATTTTCCCCCATCGGTACAGGCGGCAGGTCCTGTTTGTTCCAAGTTACAGAGAAATTGCCATATAACGGGGTATCCAGCTCGGCCTGCTTGCCATTCACCCGGATATCCGCCACCAGTTCCTGCTCTACCTCCAGATAAACTAACAGCTGTTTCACCGTATAGAAGCTATGGATTTTTATCTTGTCGTTTTCCTGGATTTCATACTGTGCGCCTACAATATCGCCGTCTGCCTCCACATATTTCGGGCAGGAAATCTTTTCCCCATTTACCTGGAAATCCAGTATGCTCCCATCATATTCCTCCAAATCTTCAATGCGGCATACAAAATCCCCTGCTGCCGGGGCGATTGCCAAGGCAATCTCACTGTTGGGGCGCAGCGGGGCATTCAGGCTGCATACTTCCCCATTCACCTGGGCAGCGGCGGCTTCTATCGGCTCCCCGCCTACCATACGGCGCTTCCCATTTAACGTGAAATGGATTTCGCGCCCTTTGCCTGGGAAAAGCTGTTCATTGGTAAACCCTGCCTGCAGCGCAGCGTCCAGGACTGTCAGCTTGTCATTGTCATATAGCTTAATCCGCTCGCCGTTCACCCATACAAAGATAAAATTATTCCTATGATGGTAATAACTCAGGCAAATACCGATTGGCGTCACCAGGAGGGGATCCTTCTTAATCTCGGGCTGGTCAAAATAAATATCCTGCAGCACTTCTTCCCCACGGAGCGCAACGCGCTCTTTGGGCAGCTCCAGTTCTGAGGCCAGATGTTCAATAAATCCATGGGCCTTCCCTCCGCCGCCCACCACAAAGGTAGCGCTTACGGTTGAGCCGCCGTTTAACTCCTTCACTTTACCCGCGATATCTTCCGCCAGCTTATCCACCAGCGGCTTTATCAGCTCCCATACCTCCTCGGCTGTAACGGTGTGGCGCAGCATCATGATATCCTGGTATTCAATCTCCTGTTCCGTGGTGGAGCTGACCTTGATATGCTCTGCCGTTTTAAAATCTACCAGGAAATGCTGCACCAGCATCTCTGTAATCTCATCCCCTGCGCTGGGAATCATGCCATAAGCAATAATGCTGCCGTCCCGGGTGATGGAAATATCGCTGGTGCCCGCCCCCACGTCCACCAATGCAATATTCAGCATCCGGAAGGTCTCCGGGATGGCCACGCTGATGGCCGCAATCGGCTCCAGGGTCAGGCTGCCCACCCGGAGACCTGCCAGCTCTACGGCAGAATACAGGCCTTCCACCACATCCTCTGGCAGGAAGGTCACAATGATGTCCTCGCTGATGGCCTGCGCCTTATGCCCTTCCAGGCTGGAAAACGGATCGCCGTTCAGATAATATTTTACAATGGAGTACCCGACACAGTAAAATTTCAGGTTCGTGTCGTTGCTGTCATTTAAAATCTGCTGTGCCTTCTCAATCCCCAGCAAATCCAGGGTATGCACGTCGTCCTCTGTCACAACGGCTTCCTCTGGCAGCACGTATTCTATAGAAGTGGACACGGTCTTAAGCACACGGCCTGCCGCTGCGATGCATACCTCCTCCAGCGTCATGTCCAGCTGTTCTTCCAACGCCGTCTTTACCGCATTGACCGTACGGGCTACCCGCCCAATATCATGGATCTGCCCATCCAGCATGGAACGGGTCTCATGCTCCCGTATGAACTGGGCCATCACATAGAAATTCTCTTCCTCCTTGTAACCTACGGTCCCCACGACGTTCCGGGTCCCGATATCCAGGCCAAACACCAAGGGGATATCGTTGAGCTTCTGCTTGCCGCGGCTGGATTTCCCTTTGTTCCTGATTACCTGGGCTACCTGGTAAAAGGTCTCCTCCCGGGCGCCGTTATTGTCAATGACCACCTGGCAGCCCCTGCGGTACATGCGGTCCGGAAGCTGGCTGGCAAATATTCTCTGGATTTTCTCTTTGGAATAACCCCTGGCACGGATCAGCCGCTTCCTGCGCACCTCCTCAGAAGCATAGATATACCACAGCTCATCGCAAATCTTATCATAACGGTCCTCAATCAGGAGGGCGCTTTCCACCACCACAAAATCCAGCACGCCCATTTTACGCTGTTCTTCTATCTGCTTTAAGATATATTCCTTTACTGCCGGATGTACCACATGGTTTACCCGATGCCGCAATTCCTCCGACCGGAAGATATGCTCTGCCAAAGCAATGCGGTTGATGGTCTCATCCTCATTGTATACTTCCACGGGCAAAAATTTCATTAATTTCTGGTAACAGTCCGTATCTGGGTCCATCAGCATCTGGGCAATACGGTCTGCCACCAGGACCTTCACCTTATAATTCTCCTCCAAGTACTCTAAAATGGCGGATTTGCCTGCGCCCACACCGCCCGTAATTCCGATCACCTGCATATTATGACTCCTTTGCCTTATCTAGCGTGCCGTGGATGCCACAACCGCCCTGCGCCGGCCTGCTTTCGCCGCCCTGCCGGGCTGTTTCCACGGATTATCCTCTATTTTACACAATTTCAGCCCACATTTCAACTATACGATGCTAATGCGCCTCATACCAATTCTTTCCCTTGTCCATGCCAATATCCAATTCCACTGAAAGGTCGGCCGCATGCTCCATCTCTTTTTTGAGGATAGCCTCCACCAGCCCGGCTTCCTCCTCGTAGGCCTCCACCAAAAGCTCGTCATGGACCTGCAGGATGAGCCGGGACCTAAGGCCCTGTCCCTTCAAGGCGTCATTGACACGGATCATGGCAATCTTGATGATATCAGCAGCCGTTCCCTGGATGGGGGCGTTCATCGCCACCCGCTCCCCAAAGGAACGCTGCATGAAATTACTGGAAGCCAGTTCCGGCACAGGCCTCCTCCGCCCAAACATCGTGGAGACATAGCCCTGCTCCCTGGCCTCGCTTACCAGCCGGTCAAGGAACGTTTTAATCCCTGGGTAAGCCTGGAAGTAAGCTTCAATGTATTCGGCAGCCTCTTTCTTGGATATGCTTAAATCCTGGCTCAGCCCAAAGGAACTGATACCGTACACAATCCCAAAGTTTACTGCCTTAGCATTCCGCCGCTGCAGGCTGGTCACCTCTTCCAAAGGCACATGGAACACCTGGGAAGCCGTCATCCTGTGGATATCCTGCGCCTCCCGGTAAGCCTTGATTAAATTCTCATCCCCAGACATATGGGCCAGGACGCGCAGCTCAATCTGGGAATAATCCGCATCTATCAGGACGCATCCCTCCTTGGGGATAAATACCTTCCGTATCTGCCGCCCTAACTCCATGCGGATTGGGATGTTCTGCAGGTTTGGATCCGTGCTGCTGAGCCGCCCGGTCGCCGTGATGGTCTGGTGGAAGGTAGAATGGATCCGCCCGTCCTCCTGGATAAAATTGGCCAGCCCATCTGCATAAGTGGATTTCAGCTTAGCCAGCTGGCGGTATTCCAGGATTTTAGATACCAGGGGATATTCAGGCGCCAGTTTATCCAGCACGTCTGCCGCCGTAGAGTACCCGGTCTTAGTCTTTTTGCCATATGGCATTTTCAGCTTTTCAAACAGGATAGCCCCCAGCTGCTTGGGGGAATTGATATTAAATTCCTCCCCCGCATCCTGGTAAATCTCCTGTTCCAGTTCCCCAATCCTGCCCGTCAGGCTCTCCCCGTAGGATTTCAGTTCTTCTGCATTCACCAGCACGCCTTCCTGCTCCATATCATACAAGGTATATACCAGCGGCATCTCAATGCTGCAGAACAACGCCCACATGCCGGAATCCTTTAATTTCCCCTCCAGCGCCTGGGAAGCCAGGAAGGAGGTGTAAGCCATAAAACAGGCGTATTGGAGGAATTCCGCCTCTTTTTCCCTGGCTGCCTGCCGCAAGGGCAGCTTCCCCAGCAAATCCTGCCTGGAAGGGAACAAGAGTCCTAAATGCTCTTTCGCGATAGTATCATAATCATAGTCGTTCTTCAGGGGGTTCAGCAAATATGCGCCGATTAAAATATCTGTTACCTGGAACCGCAATTCCCGCGGGACAAAAAAGCAGGGTAACTGTGCCTTCAGACCAAACGTACCAAGCCTCTTGCTTTTCTTCTGGACAGCAGCCATACTGCCTGCCAGGTATGCGCCAGACAGTTCCCCGCCCGCCTCCAGGAAATAAATGTCTTCTTTGCCAAAGGCAAGGGCAAGGCCCAGGATATGGGAAACGCCTTCCTGTACTTCTTCCTCTTCCTGCCCCGGAGCGCCCCCTGCCTGCGCCAGCAGGATACTTTCCAAGGTAAGCTGGCCGTCTGCTTCCATCCCCAGGCCTGCCCCTGGTTTTCTCTGCAATGCCATGGAACCTGGGCTTTGGCCTGCCTCCATTGCCACGCGCACCGGGCTTTGCTCCCCTTCTAATTCCACGTTGCAAGGGTTTTTACCAGCCCCTAATGCCACGCAGCTAAGGCTTTGCTCCCCTTCCATTCCCATGCCGCTGGGGCTTTGCCCTTTCTCTAATCCCTCGCGGCTTGGGCTTTGTTCCCCTTCTAACCTCATGCCGCTAGGGGTCTTGGTTCCCTCGGGTTCCGCACTGCCTGCACTTTTGGCTCCCTGCGCCAGCAAATGGCTGCTCTCCGGATCTAGCAGGAACTGGAACCCTACGCAGGCTGCTTTCCCTGCGCGGGCAAATACATCCTCTGCTTCCGTACGCCTGGTAATCTTCCGGAAATGCTGCTGCACAGGCGCTTCCAGGCTTTCCCTCGGGAACCTTCCCTGCATGTGCTTAAATTCCAGCTTCTTCATCCATTCATAGGCCTCTGGGGTGAACAGATTGCCTAGCTTTGCCTGCTCCAGTTCATATACAATGGGAGCGTCCACCTCAATGGTGGCAAGGGCCTTGCTCATTTCGGCCATATCATAATGCTCCCTTAAGTTCTTCTGCGCCCTGGGCGGCTTGACCTCGTCAATATGGGCATAGGCAGCCTCAATCGTGCCATAAGCCGCAATTAAGGCTGTGGCCGTCTTCTCCCCAATCCCAGGCACGCCGGGGATATTGTCAGAAGCATCCCCCATCAGCGCCTTAACGTCAATAAATTCCTCTGGCGTGACTTGGTACTTCTCTTTTACATCCGCCGCATAATAATCCTCGATTTCCGTGCCCGTCCGCTTGGTCTTGGGGATACGGATTTTAATCCGTTCCGTAGCAAGCTGGAGCAAATCCCTGTCCCCAGAGACAAGGGACACAATCAAGCCGGCCTTCTCGCTGCGCCGGGCAATCGTCCCCAAGATGTCGTCCGCCTCAAAGCCTTCGCATTCCACAATGGCAACGCCCATAGACTTCAGCACTTCTTTCATGACAGGAACCTGCTGGCGCAATTCTTCCGCCATAGGCTTCCTGGTGCCCTTGTAATCCGCAAACATCTTGTGGCGGAAGGTAGGGGCATGGACGTCAAAGGCTACGGTCAGGTAATCCGGCTTCTCCTCATCCAGGATTTTAAAGAGGATATTCAGGAAGCCATAAATGGCGTTGGTATGGAGGCCCTCCGCATTGGTCAGGTCCGGAATGCCGAAAAAAGCCCTGTGCAGGATGCTGTGGCCGTCAATTAATACTATTTTTTTATCCATAAAAATTGATTCCTTTATCAATACTCCTAAGGTGAATAAGTGGCGCCTACTTTCCCCCGGAAAAAACGGGGGAAAAATCCGCAATCAATTTTATTTTACACCATCTGGACTGGATTTAAAAGTTATAAATCAGCGAAATGTTTAATTTTTTGATTAATGATTCTGGTTTACAGCCGAAAACAGGCAGAAAGCCTGAAAAAAGGCTTTCTGCCTGTCATTCCCCCGCGGTGTGCCGGCCGCCTGCAAACCAGACGGCACACCCGTAAGCGCCCAAGGATCCTCTTCCTTACCTCTTAGGCAGCGCCGTTTTCTTATCCACCATTACCTGCTCTTCCAGGCAGGAGAAAATCCCCTCTACCTCCCTTTGCCCCATCTTAGGCGTCAGCAGGCTGACAACCGGCACAACTACCAGCCCCAGCACCATGGCGGCCGCCCCTGCATTGATTGGGGATGCAATATAGGAGAAAAACATATTCGACACGGTAATTCCAATCCCGCATGCAAAGCTAGCCCAAACAGCCGCACGGGTCACGCCCTTCCAATACAGCCCATAGAGGAACGGGGCCAAAAACGCGCCTGCCAGCGCACCCCAGGATATCCCCATCAGCTGGGCGATGAACTGGGCAATGGATTTCGGCGGGAACAGCGCCAGCACAACGGAGCATACAATAAAGAACACCAGCAAAACCCGCATGCAAAGCAGCTGCTTCTTCTCGCTCATTTTTTTGATAATATTGTCCTTCAAAAAGTCCAAAGTCAAGGTAGAGCTTGAGGTCAGGACTAAGGACGACAGTGTGGACATTGATGCAGACAGCACCAGCACAATTACAACCCCTACCAGGATATCCGGCAATGTAGACAGCATAGACGGTATAATCGCATCGTAAATCACGCTCCCGTCCTCACGGTGGATTGCCGGCGAATCAAAAAGCCGCCCAAAGCCGCCCAGGAAATAGCAGCCCCCAGAAACTATAATCGCAAAAAAGGTAGAAATAACCGTCCCCGTCTGGATGGACTTCTCATCTTTAATCGCATAAAACTTATGTATCATCTGCGGCAGCCCCCAAGTACCCAAAGAAGTCAGGATGATAACCCCCACAAGGTTCAAGGGATCCGGCCCAAAGAAGGAAGTAAAGGCTCCTTGCTGCCCCATCGTCACTGCCACATCGCTTTCCAGGCCGGAAAGGGAGCCAAGGGCATTGAGGAACCCTCCCTGCCCATTCAATACGGCTGCAATAACGGCCACAATCCCTGCCAGCATTACAATCCCCTGGATAAAATCATTGATTGCCGTCGCCATATACCCGCCCAAAATCACATAGGCACAAGTCAGGACTGCCATTACAATGACGCAGATTTCGTAAGGGATATCAAAAGCCATGCCAAACAAGCGGGATAGGCCGTTGTATACAGAAGCTGTATACGGGATTAAGAAAATAAAGGAAATGGCTGACGCCGCAATCCGGAGGGCATTGCTCTGATAGCGTTTCCCAAAATAATCCGGCATGGTGGCTGCAGACAGATGGTTGCTCATAACCCTGGTGCGCCTCCCTAAGATAACCCATGCCAAAAGGGAGCCGATGAATGCATTCCCAATGCCAATCCAAGTGGAAGCAATACCATATTTATAGCCGAACTGCCCTGCATAGCCTACAAAAACCACGGCTGAAAAATAAGATGTGCCATAAGCAAAGGCTGTCAGCCATGGCCCCACGCTCCGGTTCCCCAGGACAAAATCATTGACATTTGTGGCATGCTTCCTGGAGTATAAGCCTACCCCAATCATAACTGCGAAAAATATAATCAAGAAAAACACTTTAACAAACATATGGGACCTCCTTTT
The DNA here is from genome assembly GCA_910588965.1 of uncultured Lachnospiraceae bacterium. Taxonomy (GTDB): domain Bacteria; phylum Bacillota; class Clostridia; order Lachnospirales; family Lachnospiraceae; genus Petralouisia. The sequence continues at coordinate 48,426 of CAJUSO010000002.1, forward strand.
CCTCAATTGATGCCATCCTGCATCAAAACCACATTTACTTTTACAATTCAACGCTTTGGCGCGTTAAAGTCCATGGGCGCAAAAACCCCTTCGCCAAAGCCCCTGAAAGGTTGCTGGATACTTCCCCTAACCGGCTTGCCGGGCGCTGCCCTTAGCAACGCCTCTTAAGGGGCAGGGGGGCAACGCCGCCAGCCTGCTAAGCCTCCCCCAGCAGCCGTCCTGCATTCTTCCCCATAATTAAATCTGCCGCTTCCTGCCCAAGCCCCATTGACCGCAAATGCGCCAGGGACTCTTTCTGCCCGCTCCAAGGGCTGTCTGTGGCAAACAGGATTTTTTCTGGGCCATGCTTCTTTAGGATCCTTAAAAAATCATCATCCTTGATAAAGCCGAACGTATAGGCTGTGTCGAAATAAACATCCTGCCCTGCCAGCGCCTCTTCCACTTCCCCCCACAGCCCAAACCCCCCGTAATGGGCCAGCACCATTTTCTTGGGATGTACTTGCTCCAGGACCCTGCAGACGCCCCCGACCGTACAGCGGACATTATCCGGAAACCCGATATCCACGCCTGCATGGACCACCTGCACCAGCCCCAGTTCTGACGCATAATCCAGAATCCGCATATACTTGATATCGTCAATATAGGTATCCTGGTAATCCGGATGGAGCTTTATGCCCAAAAGCCCCATATCACGGATAGCCCGGAGCTCCCCTTTATAATCCGGGGAATCCGGATGGATGCCGCCAAAGGACAGGAGCCGGGTATCCTTCCCTTCGTATTTCTGATTCATCTTCTGGGCAAATTGGTTGACCGTGGCAAACTGCCCTGGCTTCGTCACCACGGGCAGGACAATGGACAAATCCACCCCCGCCTCCTCCATAGAACGGATGAGGCTTTCCTCCCTGCCGTCTGTAAATGCCTTCACGTGGGCAGTATCCTCTAATTTCTCAATGGTCCTTGCTGCTATTTTCGCAGGAAAAATATGTGTATGGAAATCTATTGTCATCTTCCTTACCTGCCTTTTCCGTTGCTTGGGACAGCTGGAAGCCAGTTATCCCTCAAAGCCTTTCAAAAATGCTTTCTGGTTGATTGCTACGGTCTTGGGCGGGACAGTTTCTTCAATTACCTTAAGCCACGCCTCTTTGGAGAAATCCATGTGCTTTGCCGCCATGCCCAGGACAATGATGTTGAACACCTTGGAATTGCCCAATTTTTTGGCTTCTTCCATAGCGTCAATCTTGTATACGGTGTGTTCCTTTTCCAAATCCTCCACAATATGCTCCGGGTATTCTGCCGCCCCTGTCACAACGGTAATCGGCTCAATCCGCTGCTCATTGACCACCAGGGCGCCGTCCTTCTTCAGGAAATGGGCGTAACGCAGCGCCTCTAATTTTTCAAAGGCAATCAATACGTCCGCCTGGCCTTCTTCTACAATCGGCTCTGCCACATTTTCCCCATAGCGCACAAAGGTCACTACACTGCCCCCCCTCTGCGCCATGCCATGGACTTCTGATAGTTTCACGTCATATCCGGCTCCCAGGGTAATCCCGCCGAGGATGCGGCTGGTCAGGAGGGTCCCCTGGCCGCCCACGCCTACAATCATAATATTTTTTGTCATTTTTGCCTCCATCTATGGTTATTCTATTTTTCTACACGCTCAATAGCCCCGAACTTGCAGATCTGCATGCACAGCCCGCAGCCGTTGCACATGGTATCGTCAATTGCGATAGTGCCGTCTGCTGCCATGGTCAATGCAGGGCAGCCAGGCTTTAGGCACATGCCGCATTTTTTGCATGCGTCTTTGATTGGGCTGCATTTATAGGGGAATACATTCCCTTTTAAGAGGACGCAGGGGGACTGGGCAATAATCACAGAAACCTCGTCTCTTGCCACTTCTTCTTTGACCACCTGCTCCAGCTTCTGGGTATCGAAAGCATCTACTTCTATTACATGGGAGATGCCCATGGACTTGCAGAGCTTATAAATGCTGATGGCCGGGACAACCTCCCCTTTCAGCGTCTTGCCTGTGGCGGCATGGTCCTGATGGCCTGTCATGCCCGTGGTGGAATTGTCCAGGATCATTACCGTCCCCGTCCCCTGGTTATACACCATATTCATCAGGGAATTGACGCCGGTGTGCATGAAGGTGGAATCACCAATCACTGCCACCCAGTCCTTGATGTATTCCCTGCCCTTGGCTTTCTCCATGCCATGGAGGGTGGAAATGCTAGAACCCATACAGATGGTGGTGTCTATCACATTCAAAGGCGGCACCGCGCCCAAGGTATAACAGCCAATATCGCCGGCTGCATGGATGCCCAGGCGGCGCAATACGGAATAGACGCTCCTGTGGGGGCAGCCAGGGCAAAGGATGGGCGGCCGGGCCGGCACCTGGGCGGGAGCCTTCCCTTCTACGGGCGCATGGAGGATTTTCTCACGTATCATGTTGGCGGAATATTCTCCCTGCAGGGTGAAAATCTCTTTGCCAACTGCCTCAATGCCCCAAGATTTCACCTGCTCCTCAATCACAGGCTCAAGTTCCTCAAATATGTACAGCTTCTCTACCTTGGAGGCAAATTCTTCAATCAGCCTGCGGGGCAGGGGATGCACCATGCCCAGCTTCAGCACGGAAGCATTGGGGCAGGCTTCTTTGACATACTGGTAGGGGATGCCGCTTGTGATAAAGCCGATGGACGGGTCGTTATACTCTGCGCGGTTGATTGGGAAACCGCTGCCGTCCTCTGCCAAGGCCTTCATCCTCTTTTCCACATAGACATGGCGGCCAATGGCATTCCCAGGCATCATCACGTATTTTCCAGGATCCCGCTTGTAAGGCTTATCTTCCACTTCCACCCTGTCTTCTAAGGTGACCGTGCCCTGGGAATGGGCCAGGCGGGTAGTGGTACGGACAATCACCGGCGTGTCGTATTTCTCGCTCAGCTCATAGGCAAATTTCACGAAGTCCTTGGCTTCCTGGCTGTCGGAGGGCTCCAAGACGGGCACCAGGGCAGCCCTGGCTACGCACCGGGTATCCTGCTCGTTCTGGGAACTATAAAGCCCAGGGTCGTCGGCAGCTACCAGGACAAGGCCTCCGTTGACCCCGCTGTATGAGATGGTATACAGAGGGTCGCTGGCCACATTTACGCCTACATGCTTCATGGAAGCCATAGCGCGCACCCCGCTGATGGAGGCGCCGATGGCCACCTCTGCGGCAACCTTCTCATTGGGGGACCACTCTGCATAAATGGCGTCATATAAGGCAATATTTTCACTGATTTCCGTGCTGGGCGTGCCCGGGTATGCGGCAGATACTTTCACGCCCGCCTCATATGCCCCCCTGGCAACCGCCTCATTTCCCAGCATGATTTTTTTCTCCATGTTATCCTCCTTTATATCGGTTACTTCATCATTTCCAAATATTTCTTAATCAATATCCTTTCGGATTGGCGCTCCACCTATTTTACCATATATTTTTCTTTTATTCTACAGCAAAATACATCTTTTTATTAACTTTTTAAAGCATTAAAGCAAAAAATTGGAAGCCAGCCCGCTTCCATAGATAAAAAGGCAAGGGTATGCCGCTGCATCCCTTGCCTTCTCTTTGCCTTCCCTTATACCAAAGCCTCCTCCCGCCTGCGTCCTATCCATACAGGGCTGCGGGATCCTTACGGGCCTTATTTCTTCCCAAACTTTGTCCGGAAAATATACCACAACGCGCCGGTAAGGCATACGGAAGAATAACCGCCGCAGATAATGCCTGCCATCAGCGGAAGGGCAAATTCCTTAATGGACGTCACGCCCAGGATAAAAATCATAAATACCATGATAAACGTAGTCAGTGAAGTATTGATACTCCTAGACAGCGTCTGGGTGATACTCTGGTTTACAATCTCCTTCAGCGCTTCTGGATCCTTCTTGCGTGAACCGCCCAGGTTCTCACGGATACGGTCGAAGATAACGATGGTCGCATTGATGGAGTACCCCACGATGGTCAGCATACATGCGATAAAGGTATTGCCGACGGATATCCTTACAAGGGCATAAAATGCCAGCACTACCAGCACGTCATGGATTAGCGCAATAACTGCGCCGCCTGCAAAACGGATATCTTTGAACCGGAACCAGATATAAACCAGCATACAGATTGTCGCTATAATCACAGCCCAAACCGCGTCGGACTTCATCTCAGAACTTACTGTCGAACTGATATTTTCTGCTGTAATCCCGTCTTCGCTTACGCCGAATTCGTCTATCATAGCCTGGTTTAAGGATTCCCTTTCTGCCAGTTCCAAAGACCGGGTCTTAATCACTACCTGTTTCGTCCCTTCAATCTTCTGTGTCTGCACATTACCATCCTTGGTAATCCCTTCCACCACAGGAACGATTTTGGAATCAATGTCGGCAATGGAATATTCCTCATTAAAGGTTACGGTTGTAGAAGTACCGCCTACAAAATCCAGGCTGAAGTTCAGGATATTGCCATCTTTGGAGGTATTGATGCCCATCCCCACAAAGCCTGCCACAATTACCACCAGGGAAACGGCAAAGCAGATATTGCGCTTCCCAAGGAAATTGATGGTCTTACGCTCTTTGGTGGCGCCATAGAACTTCGCGTCCTTTAAGCCCAGGGCATAGAAGCATTTCATCAGCCAACGGGTCACAACCAGGGCTGTGAACATGGACAGGACAATACCGATGCCCAAGGTATAGGCAAAGCCCTTTACAGTACCGGAACCGCGGATCCCCAGGACGATAGCCGCAATCAGGGTGGTGATGTTGCCGTCCACAATGGCAGACAGGGCTTTCTCATACCCTATCTTCATGGCAGCGTTCACAGATTTCCCAGCGCCAATCTCCTCACGGATACGGGCGAAAATAATAACATTGGCATCCACCGCCATACCGATGGACAGGATAATACCTGCAATACCCGGCAAGGTCAGGGTGATGTCAAAAATCCACAGTGCGAATACTGTCAAAGCAGAATATAAAATCAATGCAAGGCTGGCCGTAAAACCTGGCGCCAGGTACATAACCATCATAAAGAGCATTACCAGCACAAGGCCGATGGCAGCTGCCTTTAAGCTGGTGGAAATCGCTTCCTCGCCCAACTGTGCGCCTACTACTTTAGAGTGCAGCTCTTCCAATTCCAAAGACAGGGAACCGATACGGATGGTCGAAGCCAGCTCTTCTGCCGCTTCAAAGCTTTCCATCCCGTCAATCTGCGCCGTGCCGCCGGAAATCGCTTCTTTTACATTGGGGGCGCTTATTGTCTCCCCATCGTATACGATAGGCATGGATTTGCCCACATTGTTGGCGGTAGCTTCCGCAAACTTCTGTGCGCCTTCATCTGTCAGGGTCAATTCTACTACATACTCCCGGTTGCCCATCTGGTTGTTATAAGTGCCTCCCTGGGCGTTCTTAATATCTGTCCCGGTTAAAAGGGTATTGCCGTTCTCATCCTGGAATTCCAGGGAACCCGGCTTGCCCAGTTCCTCCAAAATATGGTTTGCATCGGAAACGCCTGGGATTTCGATATTGATACGGTTATTCCCTTCCTGGTATACCGTAGATTCCGTGCTGTATACTTCCACACGCTTCTGCAGCTTGTAGACTGTGTCCTTCATGTCTTCTGCAGACGGGTTGTCGTCTACCGCCTGGTAGGTGATGCTGACACCGCCTGCAAGGTCCAGTCCCAGCTTAATGTTACGGTTTTCCCCTACGCCAACCGTTGAGATAATGGTCCCTGCATACCAGGACATGCCTGCCATAATGGCCAGAATCAGAACCAGAATCCCCAGAGCTTTGCTTTTCTTCATGGTTTTTTCCTCTCTTCGTTCTTTCTGCCGCCGCAAAAAGCCGGCTGGCTCTGGCGGCTGATTTTTAATTTTACTGCCTGGCGGCCTTTGCAGATGCGGCTTCTTACCTTACTGCAGCCTTCGGACCCTTACTGCAAATACAGCCTCTTTCCATACTGCAGCCTTCGCATCCTTAACGCAGACACGGCCTTTTCTTACACTGCAGCCTTCGCATCCTTAACGCAGATGCAGCCTTCAGGCCTTACTGCAGATGTGGCCTTTTCTTACACTGCAGCCTTCGCATCCTTAACGCAGATGCAGCCTTTTACCATATTGCAGCCTTCGCATCCTTAACACAGATGTGGCCTCTTTCCATATTGCGGCCTTCGCATCCTTAACACAGATGTGGCCTCTTTCCATATTGCGGCCTTCGCATCCTTAACGCAGATGCGGCCTCTTACCTTACTGCAGCCTTCAGGTTCTTACTGCAGATGCGGCCTTTTCTTACACTGCAGCCTTCAGGACCCTTACTGCAAATGCGGCTTTTTGCTATATTATTGGCCGCTGGGCTCTTCTGCCAATGCAGCTTTTATCATAATGGCACACTCAATCCGCTTCTTCTGCAGCTGGCAGCCAATATCATAAACGTCAGTAATGCTCCCATGGAAATGGTAGGAATTGGCGGCACATCCGCCGCTGCAGTAGAACCTGGCAAAGCAGTCCCTGCATTTTTCCTTGGCGTATACATTGCACTGCTTAAATTCCTCCTGCAGCTGGGTGTTGGTTACGCCGTCTTTCACATTTCCCATAAGGAACCCTTCACTCCCCACAAACTGGTGGCAGGGATACAAATCCCCCCATGGCGTGACTGCCAGATATTCTGTCCCTGAGCCGCAGCCGGAAAGGCGCTTTGCCACACAAGGCCCGCCTTCCAAATCTATCATAAAGTGGAAGAATTGGAAGGGGTTGCCTTCCCGGTGCCGCCGGATGATTTCCACAGCAAGCTTGTCATATTCTTCAAACAGCTGGGGCAGATCCTCTTCACGCAGTGCATACCCTTCCTTGGGATCCGCCACCACAGGCTCTACGGAAATCTGCCGGAAGCCCAAATCCGCCAGATGCAGCACATCTTGGGAGAAATCCAGGTTGTAGTGGGTAAATGTCCCGCGCACATAGTATCTCTCCTGCTGCCTGCTCTCGGCAAACGCCTGGAACTTGGGCACGATAAGCCCATAGCTGCCTGCGCCTTTGCGGAAGGGGCGCATCCTGTCGTTGACTTCTTTGCGCCCATCAATGCTCAGGACTACATTTGCCATTTCCCGGTTGGCAAATTCCATGATTTCCTCATTTAGGAGCACGCCGTTCGTGGTCAGGGTGAAACGGAAGTTCTTTCCGTGGATTTTCTCCTGCTCCCGGCCGTAGGCCACCAATTGCTTTACCACGCCAAAGTTCATCAATGGCTCACCGCCAAAGAAATCTACCTCCAGGTTGCGGCGGCTGCCAGAATTGGCTATCAGGAAATCCAAGGCTGCTTTCCCTACCTCGTAGGACATCAGCGCCCGCCTGCCATGGTACTCGCCTTCCTCTGCAAAGCAGTAGCGGCAGGCCAGGTTGCAGTCATGGGCAATGTGGAGGCACAGCGCCTTTACCACAGTGGGGCGGTCCTTAAACTGGCCGATATAGCCCTCGTATCCATCTTCGGTGAAGAGCTGGCCGGCATCGGCTAAGGACTTTACCTCCTCATAGCTTTCCTGGATTTCCTCCATAGGGTAGCTTTGCTTTAGCTTGTCCTGGATTTCCTCCTTGGTATGGGACTTGAACAGGGGGATTAGGCTATATGTAATATCATCAACCACATGCACGGAACCGCTGTTCACATCCAGGACGATATTATATCCATTGTTCTTGTATTGGTGAACCACAAAAAGCTCCTTTCTTTCACGTTCTGGGGGAGCGGGAACTTCACTGCCTTTCCCCACAAACGATAACGCACAAATGACCGCTCGTTTAAGGCGAACGGTCCATGCTTAAATACTTATGGCAAAACGTATTTGGAAATTATTTGTTCTCACAGCTCTGGTTCCCTACGGTACAGCTGGTCTTGCATGCGGACTGGCAGGAGGTCTGGCATTCCCCGCAGCCGCCTTTTTTCATTGTGTTCTGTAATTTTTTGGTGTTTAAGGTCTTGATATGTTTCATAGTCATCGTCCTTTCTTGAGATAAAATTATTTAAAAATAAAATTGTGCGCAGATTGGTATTTATTAAGGGGTTGGAGGGCGGGGCCGGTAACTCCCTTTTTGGGGGGTTCGGATGCCTGTAGCGGAATCCTTCCATCATCTAGAGGCGGGTGCCCGCAGTGCTTACGCAAGAGCCTTCGGCCCTTGCGCCGCGGGCTTCGCCCTATCAAAATTGATTCAGGAACAATTGCCTGCAAGCAGGCATTGTGCCTGAGAACAATTTTGGCACTGCTCATTGCCAACGCGAACATTATACCACACTTTTGCCGGGATGGAAAGTAGGAAAATAAAAAAGTGTTGGGGGATACTCTGGAAAGAAGCAGTTTGTTCATATATTCTTTACACAATTCTCATATTATGAACACACACATGTCACATTTTTCCACTATACTACTAAACATAGAAGAAAGCCATTACCAAATGATTGATTGGTTGCTTCTCAATTATCTTTTTCATAGCCTTGCCGAAAGGCAAGGTCCTCCCGCTTACACAGTGTATCCTCACTTTTTTATATAAATCTTTTTCATAGCAGAAGCCGGTACAGCAAACTGTACCGGCTTCCTTCATTCTGTCCTGCCAGAGGGGTCTGGGAACCTCTCATTCCCCAGGCGCATCTCCATATACTCCGTGTAGGCACGGAAGGCGGAGGGGATGGGGTAATCTGACTCTGTCTCCTTTATTTCCACAAAAAGCATCCCGCTCTTATTCTCAGCAAGCTCATCCACCCGCACGGCATACCCCGCCATATGCCATTCCACATGGGAAAAGATATGTTTTGCCTCCCCCAATTTCTGTATGCGGATGGGAGATAGCTTCTGGGCCTTGACCCACTGCAGGGCTTCTTCTTCAGACAGATGCCCTTGGATGTTGGGGAATTCATACATCCCGGCCAAAAGCCCTTTGGACGGCCTCTTATGCAGGACAACTTTTTCCCCGTCCCGGATGACAAATACCGTTTTCTCTTCTATGCGCCGGGGCTTTGCCTTGCTCTTTACAGGGATTTCCTGCCATATCCCCTGCTCCTTTGCCTGGCAGAAAGCCTGCCAGGGGCAGCTTGCGCATAGAGGCGCTCCGTTTGGGAGGCAGACGGTTGCGCCAAGCTCCATCAAAGCCTGGTTGAAGGCGCCAGCCCGGCCTTTGGGCATGATCCCCAAAAGCGCCTGCTCCACCTTGCTGCGCACGGACTGCTTCATAATATCAGAAGTATCTGCCGACACCCTGGTAATCACCCGGAGGACATTGCCGTCCACGGCCGGGACAGGGATTTGGTATGCAATGGAGGCGATTGCCCCCGCTGTGTAGCTGCCAATGCCTTTTAGCTTCAGCAGCTTCTGGTAATCTGCCGGAAGCGCCCCGCCATACTCTTCTACAACAGTCCTGGCCGCAGCCTGCATATTCCGCACGCGGTTGTAATACCCAAGCCCTTCCCACAGCTTCAGAAGCTGCTCTTCTGGGCATCCTGCCAAGTCCTTTATGGTGGGTAGGGCCTTTAGGAAACGCGCAAAATAAGGCTTTACTGCCTCCACGCGGGTCTGCTGCAGCATGATTTCTGATACCCACACCTCATATGGCGCCGGGTGCTCCCGCCAGGGAAGGCTCCTTGCATTTTGGGAGAACCACTCAAGCAGCGGCTCCACAATTTTCTCTAAGGGAAAGTTCTCTAACATAGCTTTTATCAGATCCTGTCTTTTTATGATAGCATGATTGTAACACAAGGGGCTATGTTTTTCCAGGGGGAGATTGGGGCTGCCTATTCCATCACCCGCTCCAGCCGGCTCCCAAGCCTGCTCAATATCTCGTTGCTGATTGTCCCTGCCCAGCCGGCAAGGTCTTCTGCACGGATTTCCAACTCCCCGGATTTCCCAATTAATACGGCCTCGTCCCCTGGCTTTGCCTGGGGAATCCCTGTAAAATCTACCAGCATCTGATCCATGCAGATCCGCCCGATGACCGGGGCCTTCCTGCCATGGCAGAGCACATACCCGCAGTTGGACATGCTCCTGGGGATGCCGTCTGCATAGCCTATGGACAGCGCCCCGATTTTCTGGTCTTCCCCTGTCTGGTAAGCCAAGCCATACCCTGCCCCCTCGCCCTGGTACAGCATCCGGACCGTCCCTACCCTGGCCTTCAGGGACAGGACGGGGCGCAGTTCCATAGAAGCGCTGACTTTATCGCCCTTACCGCTTAAAATGCCATAAAGGGCAATGCCGGCCCTGGCATAGTCAAAGCATAGCTGGGAATAATTCAGGATGCCATAGCTGCCCTGCAGGTGGCATTTGAAGCCAGAAATCCCCCTTCGGTGCAGCTCCTCCACCACAGTTTCAAAATGCTGGATCTGCTCCAACGTATAAGCACGTTCCCATTGGGACGTCCCATCCGACACGCACAGATGGGAATAAACGCCGGTCACATGCAAATTCGGAAGCTGGAACACCTTTTGGATTGCGTCTATATTGTCCCAACGCTCCCCCAGGCGGTGCATCCCTGTGTCGATGCCAATGTGTACGGTAAATTTCCGCCCGTCCTCCTGCAGCCTCATGGCATAGCCCGCATCCACAACGGTCTGGGTTAAGCCATACTGCACCAAATCTGGAAATTGGCTGGGATGGGTATAGCCCAGCACCAGGATTTCCCCCAAAATCCCTGCATGGCGCAGCTCTATGCCCTCGGCCGCAGAAGCCACGCAAAAGCTGCTTACCCCTTGCTCCTGCAAAGCCCCCGCCACCAACGCTGCGCCATGCCCATAGGCATTTGCCTTCACTGCCGGCATCAAGGCGCAGCCTGACGGGAGGAGCAGTCGGAACTGCTGGATGTTGCCGTATAAGTTTTCCTTGTTAAGTTCAATCCATGCCCTACCTTTTTGGTACATGATTTCCTCATCCCTTTCTATATTGCCAATCTTCCCGTCCTGCAAGGCCAAACTCCCCATCCCTGCTTAAAAAAACGCCCGCTTTTCTTTGATATACTGCATCCCATAAGCGGCCAAAAGAGACAGCGCCACAGATGCCGCGCAGACGGAGAGGTAGTGGACAAAGGACTGCTCCACAAAAAGCTTTGTCATGTTTATTGCGCCGGCAGCCCCCCGCACCAGGATAATACATAAGGGGTGGATGATATAAATGCACATGGAGCAGTCCCGCACCAACGCAAAAGGCTCCCCTTCCAAGGAGAGCAGCCACAGGAACAGGAAAAACATGGCCGGCAGCAGGAAGAGGTACATGCTGTTGTGCTTCTGCCATCCCATCTGATAAGTGAATAGCCCTTCTCCCAGCATCCCCGCCAGGGAAACCAAAAAGCCGGTAAGCGCCTGGCTCCTGGGGAGCCGTATTTTCCCATTTGCGATTACCACGCCCATCCAGAGAAAGACGGGGGCAAAAAAGATCCCGTTCCTGGTAAAAGCGCTGATAGAAAAAATGCCCTCATACACAGGCTTTAGGAATTTGCCCTGGCTTACCAGGCCGTAATAGCTGTCCCCCAGCAGGCCAACCAGGTATAAGGCAAAAGAGGCGATAGACAGCATAAGGGGGCTGCAGGTTTTCATCAGCCCCATCAGCAGCAGGCAGCCCATAAGCACGGCAGGCAGATACCAAAGGTGGTAAAATGTCCCGTCAAAGAAGATATCCTTCAGCCAGTCCCCAATGCCTTTCCCCTCCAGCTGCTTCGAATAAATCCTTATGGGAAAATAAAGGGCTGTGGCAGCTGCATAGAGAACCGCTGTCTTCCTTAGGAATTTCCATACCTTCCCAGAACTGCTCCCTTTCCAAACCGGGGAATGGCCCAGCCGCCGGTGGGAAGGGGCGCCTGCCCCTGCCTGGGAACGGGCGGCCGCCTTCTGATAGGGGGCAAGCACAAAAAATCCCGTTACCATAAAGAAGAAGGGGACTGCAATACGCCCAAAACAGTACGTCACCAAAAAATCTGCCGTCCCGCTAAACGATGCCAAAGGGGACGTATGGATTGCCACAATCAGCAAGGCTGCCAGGAAACGGAAGTTGTCGATTGCCCCATAATTTTTTTTCTGCCTCATGCACATGCTCCTTATATTTTACTTAACAGGCGGCCCAGCAGCCCTTCAAAGGAAATGCCTATCTCCTTCATCATATTCGGGTATCTGCTGTGGCTGGTAAACCCAGGGATGGTATTGACCTCATTAAAGTAAATATCCCCTTGGGGCGTTAAGAACATATCCACCCTGGCAAAATCGCTGCAGCCCAGGCCCCGGTAGATCTTAACCGCCGTATCCTGGATTTCCTTTGCCTTCTGGGGCGAAATCCTTGCCGGGACATGGATGCTGGAGGATTTCAGGGTATATTTTTCTGTGTAATCAAAAAACCCCTGGGACAGTTCAATCTCGTCCACAGCGCCGACAATCAGTTCCTCCGTCCCTAAGATTGCGCAGCCTACTTCAAAACCATCTATCGTTTCCTCTATGATGACACAAGAATCATAGGCAAACGCATGCTCCACAGCCGCCTGCAGCTCTCCCTCCCAGGCAACTTTCGTAATCCCAAACGACGAGCCTGCCCGCATGGGCTTTACAAAAAGGGGATACCCCAGTTCCTTAGCCCATCGCCTCACTTTGGGGAAATCATCCATCCCATCCTCCGTGACGGTATAGGAGGCAGGAACCTTTACACCGCATTCCTTGACCAGGCGGTGGGCGGCCTCCTTATCCATGCAGACGGCGGAACTCATGGTATTGCACCCAACCAGGGGGATCCCTGCCAGTTCCAGCACGCCCTGCACTGTCCCATCCTCCCCATTCTTCCCATGCAGGATTGGCAATGCGCCGTCTAAAGGAAACTCCTCTACGCCCTCCTGCTTCAGCAGCAAAATGCCATGCAGCCCCTTATCCGGGGAAACTGCAACCGGGATACAGTCCTTTGCATCCAGCCAGGCCCCGCCTGGGATATTCGCTGGGTCGCCCTGGTACAGATACCATTTCCCATCCTTGGAAATCCCAATCATCACCAACTCATATGCCTCCGTATCAATATGGGTAATCACTGCATGGGCAGACTGCAGGGAAACCTCATGCTCACTGGAACATCCTCCAAATAAAACCGCAACCCTTTTCCTTTGCTTCTTCTCAGACATTTTCTTTTCTCCTTTATTATAATTCATCTTTCTTCCTTATTATTCCAACTTTTTTCATTGCTATGCCGCAGGCTTCCCGGCATGAGATGCCGCAAACGCCCTATCTACCCACAAAGATACCATCCCAAGGTGACACCCCTGTGACTTTTCCATGACAAATCCGTCATCTTCCTACCAGGCCGGCGCAAGGCCTTGCCTGGCAGCATGGCGCAGTGCGGGCGGCATCCCCCGAAGGGTTTTATCTGATAGGAAAGACATGGACTTTCATGCTTTATGGCAAAACGGTCTTTCCTATCAGATAAAAAACCTGCTTATCCCGTAATAATTATACGGGACAAACAGGCTTGATACATTAAGATTCCATTGCTTTTTCCTAAGAAAACCTTAAGCCTCATTTATTATTTTATGAACCCACCCGAAAACCAGATACGCCGCACCGGCTCCCTGATTCTATCCGTCCTTTCTTCCCATCCGGTTAAGCATCCTTCCGAAGCCAATAGACCCCATAGCCTGGCATCTTCACATCTTTTGCCGGAAGCCTCCTGCCTGAAATCAGATCCGTATAGTTCCCATCCTCTTCCTTAATCCAGGCTGTCCGGGCGGATTCACTGAAATTAAACAGCGCCACCAGCTTCTCCTCCCCATTTGCCCGGATAAGCCCCAGGACAGAATCATCCCATGTGTCGATGGTCCACACAGACGCCTCGGACCCGAACACCCCATGGAGTTTCCGGATTTGTTCCAGCTTGCTGATTTTTGCAAAGAGCCTTTCCTGGATGCTGCCTTTCTCCGTCCGTTTCTCCGCCAGGTCCCAAGGGAATTTCCCCCGATGGAGGTATCTGGAATCCTCGCATTTCTTCAAATCCTGGTGGTAAGTATAGTCATTTTCCTGGCCAATCTCATCCCCGCTGTAAATCACCGGGATACCGGACTGTACCAGCATATAGGCATGGAGCATAATATCCAGCTGGACAGCCTTTTCCAAATCCCCGTCCTTATGCTCATACCGTGCCTTTTCAATCCCGCAAAGGGAAGCCGTCGTCCCGCAGAGCCTTGCATCGCCAGAAGCCGGGTCGGCATTATACAGCTCCCCCCTGGCAAAGGAACCCGGGTACTGCCCTACAAAAAAGTCGTTCAGGTATTTCTTGTGGCTGACTTCCTCCAGCCCAAACTGCTCCAGCCAAGGGTAATCCAGCCCCCAGCCTATATCGTCATGGCAGCGGAGGTAATTCAGGAACACGTATTCCTTGGGCAGGCCGTTTACGATGTCCATCTGCTGCCTTAACAGGCGGATATCCTTGGTAGCCACACAGTTCCAGGTGGTGGCCATCGTGGTCACATTATACAGCATATGGCATTCCGGCTTCTCCACCGTGCCAAAATATGGCACTACCTTATCTGGGGCCATTACCACTTCCCCTAGGAGCAGCACGCCAGGACAGACAATCTCACAAATCATGCGCATCATGCGCACAATGCTGTGCACCTGGGGCAGGTTCCTGCAGTTGGTCCCCAGCTCCTTCCAGATATAGGGGACGGCGTCAATGCGGATAATGTCAATGCCCTGGTTAATCAGGTTCAAGGCATTGTCCATCATCTCATTTAAGACGGCCGGGTTCTTGTAATTCAAATCCCACTGATAGGGGTAAAAAGTCGTCATCACGTATTTCCCTATATCAGGAAGCCAGGTAAAATTGCCCGGCGCCGTGGTGGGGAATACCTGGGGGACAGTCTTCTCATATTCCTGCAAAATCCCGTCATCCTCATAAAAATAATAATACCCCTGGTATTCGGGGTCTCCCTGCCTTGCCTTTTTCGCCCAGGCATGCTCTTCTGAAGTATGGTTCATGACAAAATCCAGGCAGAGGCTAATCCCCCTGCGGTGGCAATCCTCTGCCAGGCGCCCCAAATCCTTCATGGCGCCCAAGCTGGGCTTTACTTTGCGGAAATCAGATACGGCATAGCCGCCGTCGTTCCCCTCCTCCGGGGCATCCAACAGCGGCATCAGATGGATGTAGTTGACATTGCACTCTTCCATGTAATCCAGCTGCTTCCTGACCCCTTGCAGGTTTTCAGCAAAAGCATCCACATACATCATCATCCCCAGCAGGCGGTTCCCACGATACCAGTCCGGATGCCCTATCCGGAACTGGTCTAATTCCTTCAGCCCTTCTCCCCTCTGCTGGTAATAACGGTACATCCTGCCGCAAAGATCCTCAAAGGCATCCATACGGTTCTCATACAGCTCGCAGTACAGCCATTTCAATTCATCATAATGCTTTAAAAACCTTTCCCTGTACTCCTCTGCACAGGTTTCCAGTGAAAACTCCATGGGCACAATCCCTCCTTATCTCAAATAATCCATACCAAAGCCTGCCTCTGCCCAAGAATGCCCCTGGCATTCCCGGATTGCCTTCCTTACTTGCAGCACCATGGATGGCGGGACAGACAGTTCATCCACGCCCATCCGCACAAATTCTCCCGCCAGTTCCAAATCCGCAGCCAAATCGCCGCAGATGCCTGCCCATTTCCCATGCTTGTGGGCATTGTCCACTGCTATCTGGATCATCTTTCGGACAGCGGGATGGCGCGGGTTGTAAAAACCATCCAGCTTGGCGTCCTGCCTGTCTGCCGCAAGGGTATACTGGGTCAGGTCATTGGTGCCGATGCTGAAAAAATCCACCAGTCCTGCCAGCTCGTCACTGACCATCACAGAAGCTGGCGCCTCACCTGCCCGTCCCGTTCCCCGAATAACAGGACTGATCCCATTACAATCCGCTTTTATACAGATTTTCCAGTAAATTGCTGCATTTCCTTCTCCCTCATTTCCCCATATGCCTGCTGCCATAACAGATACCCCTCCAGCCCGCATTTTACGCCTAGTCATATTGCCGCCATCTATTTACCAGCTTCCGCAGGCTCCTCCATCCTTAGTGACGGCCTCCCATAACCCAATCCTCTTCTCTAAATCCTATTTTATCTCAAATAGTACAATTTTTCCATCCCCAAATGGGAAAAAGAAAATTTTTTTGCCTGGTAAGCGCCTTCCTGCAATCTTGCTAAATACTAATCTTTTCTATCTCTGGCTTTCCTCCAATCTGGCTAAATGCTAATCTTTTCTATCTCTGGGTAAGCTGCCACCAAGTCTGCCAGGCGGTACAATTCCTTCCCTTTTGAGGTCCGCACCAGCATCCCCAGATGGATGCATCCCCCCCTCTGCCTTACCCGGAACTTTAAAATCTTACAGCCATAGGTTTCTTCCAGCTCCTTCTTGATGACCTCCCCTACGCGGCTTCCTGGGATATTGATATACTCCACCTCTATCTCATACACATCCTTAATCACCCGGGATACCTTCCCCTGCCTCCCTAGGAAAATTTCCACCGTAACCACAATGAACGTTGTGCAGATACCTACTACATACATCCCAGTCCCTACCGCCATGCCCACCCCAAGGGTGGCCCAAATGCCGGCAGAAGTCGTTACGCCGCTGACATTTTTATCCCTGGAAAAAATAATCCCGGATCCCAGGAACCCAATCGCCGTCACCGTCCCTGCTGCAATCCTGGAGGGATCTACCCGTACATACAGGCCCAGCACGTCCCGGAACCCATATTTGGAAAGCACAATCATCAAGGCTGAGGATACCGCTACAATCACATGGGTCCGAAGCCCCGCTGATTTCTTCCGGCTCTCCCTTTCATACCCTATCATGCCCCCGCAAAAGCCCGCCAGCAATATCCTGGCTATCCACTCCAACTGCTGTGCCATCTCTGCGCTTTTCAGGTAATCCACCATAAAACGCCTCCTTCCTGCCAATACAGCCTTTCTTATAACCCCCAAACACATACTATGGGAATGAAAGAAAGGCTGTACCCGAAAATCCCCTGCATACCGCAGGGCTGCCGCACATTACTGCCGCTCCACAATGGACCCTTCGCGGTATGCGCACAATAATTTCTCCAAATCTTCAATGTTCTCCCTGATTTCTTCCCCGATATCCGTATCCGCCACGGTAATCCGGCGGTTGGAATGGTGCACCAGCATCATATGGGAATGGATGTCGCTCCCTTCCTGGACAGCCTTTTCCACTGACTCAAAGGGCTCGTGGGCTGCCAAAAGAAGCCCATAGGAATTGTAAATCAGCGTATACCCGGCAATCCCCGTCTTGGGCTGGTAAGCCTTGGAAAACCCGCCGTCTATAATCAAAAGCTTCCCGCCGCATTTCACCGGGGATTCCCCCCGCTTCGCCTCCACAGGCACATGCCCGTTAATAATGTGGGAATCCTCCTGGAACAGGCCAAACTCCGCCAGGATCTTATTGACAGCCTCTTCCTGCTCCAACAGGCGGTAATAGGGGTTCTTGGGCTCCTCATGGGTTTCTTTGTCCGCAATGAAATAACGCTCAAAGGTAGTCATCTTATACTTCCCAAACACTGGGGAATTGGCGCTCTGCCAGATAAACCAGAGAATGTCCAGGCCCTTCTCCTTTTCCTGCGGGTCAATGGAATAATAGCCTTTCCTGGCATAATTCTCCAGCACGTCATACAGTTTCTTGCCGCTGTATGCCTGGCCAAACACCTGCACCTTTTTAAAGCTGCCATCCTCATTAAAAGGCACGCAGCCATGGTAGAGCAGGTTCCCGTTGTAGACCTTGTACAGGCTGCCCTTGGCGTACAGGAAGCGTATGTGCTCCTGCAGCTTCCCGCAGTTGGCAAAGGCCGTAACCAGCCGCTCCATAACCTCTGCCTCCTCTGGGCTCAGGTCATAGGGATGCTCCTTGTCAAGGGTGGGGAAGCTGGTATCCTGCAAGGGATACGTTTTCCCCTCCACCTCCACAGTCCCCTTCCCTAAGTCCATCTTGTCCAGCAGCAGGCGGTGGGACATCTGGAATTCCGGGCGCTTCTTGATTAGCTGCCCCTCCAGCTTAAACTGGATCACCGCAATGGCCTTGTGCATTTTCTGGTCTAAAGCCGCATCTTTTACATCATACTCATCCTCCCGGTAATCCAGATGGAAAGCCTCGCATGGGTCCTGCCCATATGTAGTCAGGGCAAACTTCGCCAAGGGGATTAAGTTAATCCCATAGCCATCCTCTAAGGTATTCAGGTTCCCATATTTTGCAGAAATACGGATTACATTGGCAATGCAGGCGGGGTTGCCCGCCGCCGCACCCATCCACAGCACGTCATGGTTGCCCCATTGGATATCCACAGAATGGTGCTTCATCAGCGTGTCCATAATCAGGTTCGGGTAAGGCCCCCTGTCATAAATATCCCCCACCACATGGAGATGGTCCACCACCAACCGGCGGATTAAGTTGCAGAAGGCTACCACAAGCTCCCCTGCCCGCCCCGTGCGGATAACGGAATTAATTATCTCGTTATAATAGGCTTCCTGGTCGGATACATCCGGCCGGCCGGTCAGAAGCTCCTCAATGACGTAGGCAAAGTCTTTGGGCAGCGCCTTGCGCACTTTGGAACGGGTGTATTTGGAGGAAGCATTCTTGCAGACACGGATCAGACGGTACAAGGCCACCTTATACCAATCCGCCATATTATCCTCCTGCTTGCGCACCTGCTTTAGCTTCAGCTTAGGGTAATAAATCAAAGTAGCCATTCCCTTCTTTTCCGCTATGGACAGGCTGTTGCTGAATTCTTCTTCAATCTTGCGCTTAATGGCGCCCGAGCCGTTTTTCATAATATGCCGGAACTGGTCATACTCCCCATGGATATCCGTAATAAAATGCTCTGTCCCTTTGGGAAGGCTTAAAATCGCCTGCAGATTAATAATCTCTGTCGCTGCCAACGCAATCGTTGGATACTGTTTTGCTAAACTCTTTAAATACCTGATTTCTCCTGTTTCCATAAGGCTAAACCCCCTGCTATCACTGTATTTTGATAAAGTACTGCCCTTGCCGCAGCGCCCTGCGGCCAAGCCATGTATTTTTTATTTGGATGCGATTACATCCGCCATCCCATATTTACCTGCTGGCTTCCCCGCCAGGAATTTCGCGGCTTCCACGGCGCCCTTGCCAAAAATGGCCTTTGAATAGGCTGTATGCTTTATCTCTATGACTTCGTCTGTCCCCGCAAACAGCACCTCATGCTCCCCTACGATACTGCCGCCGCGGACGGCATGGATCCCAATCTCATGCTTTTCCCGCTTCTTCCTCTCCTGTGTCCTGTCATATTTATAAGAATAGCCCTCCCCCAGGGCTCCATTGATGGCTTCTGCCAGGGCCAAAGCCGTACCGCTGGGCGCATCCACCTTCTGGTTATGGTGCTTTTCCACGATTTCCATATCAAAGCCTGCGGGAGCAAGCACCTTTGCCGCTTTCTGGAGCAAATCCAGGAGCATATTAATCCCCAGGGACATGTTCGCAGACTTCAGCACCGCTACCCGGCTGCCCGCTTCCTCCACCTTGGCCAGCTGCGCCTCGCTTAACCCTGTAGTGCACAGCACCACGGGCACCTGGCGTTCCACACAATACTCCAGCAGCCCGTCCACTGCAGGCGCTGCCGCAAAATCCACCACCACATCTGCCTCAACCCCGCATTCCCCTATGCTGGCAAATACGGGGTATGGGTTATCCTTCCCCACATAGGGGTCTACGCCTGCCACAATCTCAATTTCCCCATCCCCTTCGCAGAGCCCGGAGATTACCTGTCCCATTTTTCCGTTGCACCCATGCAGAATCATTTTCACCATGATTTTTTCCTCCTGTCTGTACGCTTCCCTTGTTTTCTATTTGCGCCTATCACCATTGTTCCATGGTTCTTTCTCCCCTATGTATGTTTGCCTATATTTGTATGCGCCCTGTAAGGGATTTCCCGCGCCCCTTTTACGGCCTGCGCATGCCCCCTTCCTCCTGCGGGCTCCTAACCATATTTTACCATACCCTCCCCCATCTGTATACCTCCCAAAAGGCGCCTTCTCCTGTGCCCAGAAAAACAAGGCGTATCCGAAAATACTGTAACCTCCCTAGCCGAAGCAATTTCCAGATACGCCCTTACCTATTCTTTTCACCTCTTACCCCAGCCGCCTAGGCAGCCCCTTATTTCACCTCTATCCCAAATTCCCTCATTGCTTTCTCCAGCCTCTTTACATTCTCTGGTTCCATAACGCTCAGTGGCGCGCGCAAAGGCCCGACTTCCCATCCCATCAGGTTCATAGCCGCCTTAGCCGGTATGGGGTTCACCTCACAGAACAGCGCCTCCACCAATGGGATGGCTTTCAGCTGCATCTTAAGCGCCTTCTCATGTTCCCCATCCAAGTAACTTGTGACCATCTCATGGGTAAATTTAGGGGCTACATTGGACAGCACGGAAATCACGCCTATCCCGCCGCAGGCCAGAAGCGGTATTACCTGGCCGTCTTCCCCGGAATACAGGTCGAAATCCCCTTGGGTCTGTTCCATCAGCTTCAGGGTGTAGGAAATATCCCCTACGGCGTCCTTCATCCCCACAATCACATCCACATCCTTTGCCAGGGCTGCAGCCGTCTCCGGCGCAATCTTGCACCCTGTCCTGCTTGGTACATTATATAATAAAATCGGGATATCCACATTTTTGGCAATCTCCGTATAATGGCTAATCAGGCCTTTCTGGGTCGCCTTATTATAATAGGGCGTCACCACCAAAAGCCCGTCTGCCCCTACCTCCTGCGCCTGGCGGGATAGCTTTACCGCCGTCTGGGTACAGTTGGAGCCAGTGCCTGCAACCACCGGGATCCGCCCCTTCACCATGGATACTGCCGCCTGAATCACTTCCAGATGCTCTTCCTCTGTCAGGGTGGATGCCTCGCCTGTGGTCCCGGTAATCACAATACAGTCTGTCCCGTTCGCAATCTGGTCTTCGATAATCTCTGACAGCTTATCGTAATTTACCTCCAGGTTCTCCTTCATCGGCGTAACCAGCGCAACGCCTGCTCCTTTATAAATTGCCATGCCAAATTTCCTCCTTTTCTAAACCATTCCGCCCCTTTAGGGCCTTGACTGGGAAAACAAAAGCCGGCTAGATAAGCCGGCTTAAGATTCCCATATTTGCAAAATTTCCTCTTCTGCTCTGCAAACCTCTGATAGCGCCCCATCTACTTAGATGACAGTCATATAATTCTTCATTATATGCCCAAGGGCCAATCCACAGGAAACGTGGCCCTTTCGGCGTTTTCCCCTTTCAATTACCGTCCTCTGTGCCTGCCACATCCGATAAGCTACTCATGAATCACGCAACCTCTATCAAAATCATATTTCTAATAAAGCTAATATAGCATTTTCCCCATACAAAGTCAACTATTATATCTGAGATTCTTCCCGAATCTCATAAATTTTCCCTGCATATCCTTTCAGCGCCGCGTTCATACCCCTGCCTGTTAGGATAAGTTCCGTATCCTCGGACTTAGCCTTCATCAAAGCCTCCAGATCTTCCTGGGTAACTAGCCCATTGTTCAGAAGGCTCAGGAAATCATCCAGCACCAAAAGGCTGCACTCCCCAGTCACTAAGACCTTCTTGGCAAAATTAAAGCCATTACGGATATTCATGCCCTCCTCTTGCCGCTCTTCTTCTGACAGTTCTGCAAAATTCTTACCCAGCCTGGTAAAGCTGAATACCTTTATTTCTGGCTCCATCCTCCTTAAAAATTCCATCTCCCCGCTCTTCTTACCCTTCAGGAATTGGATGATGATTACGCTTTCGCCGTGGCTTGCGGCCTGAATCGCATAGCCAAGCGCTGCCGCAGTCTTACCTTTCCCTTCACCGCAATAAACAGTTACTTTTTGCTCACGCATGCTATTTTCCTTTCTTCACTCAAGCCCTTTTCTAAAATACCACAAACCACTGGAAAATGCAAATCTTTCTTAATCCAAATACTCTATCTTGCTGACGGACACCTCATAGGCAACCCTGTGCTCTACCTCTGTCTCTGAAAGCTTTTTCACATATTCCCTGCTCTGTATCCTGCCATTCACCTGCACATGCCCGCCTATCTCAAATCCTGAGGCATACCTGGCATTCCGCCCCCAGCATATGCATGGTATGTAGTCTGACTTCCCATAAGAACGGTTTACAGCGATTAATAAATCTGCAATCTCCCTTCCCAGCGGCGTCTTGCGGTATATCGGCTCCTTGCAGATATACCCGTCCAGGAAAATCTGGTTGCTCTTATCCCCTTCAGGAACCTCGTCTACAAATTCCAGTTCTCTCACAAATACAGAAAGCACCAGGCGGTTTCTTTTTTCCTCATGCCTGTTATAGGAACGGAATTGCCCGTCTACGCGGATAAAACGGCCAATGCAGCTCTGCTGCGTGTCAATCAGCCGTTCTGAAACCATCATAGGGATGATGTCCGCAAAATTGCTGAGACGGTTTACAGATACCTCCACCATATAGAACCCTTCCCCAAAGACCTCGTGGCTGTACTGAAATTCCGATACGACCTCTCCTGTAATTGTTACTTGATTGTTTTCAAATATTTTATCTGCCATGAATCTTAGTCCCCTTTCGTATATCGACGGCACATCGATGAAGTGTAAATTTTTCTTAAAGGATACTACCAAATTTATGAAAAAAAACGCATATTCTGTCGACAGCATCCTCCTATGTAACAGAATCCCAAGCCCAACGAAAAACTACTTTACGAAACCTGTAAACTGCGTTAGACTAAGGGTGCAGGCATTTATGCTGCCTGCCAAAACACCGTGCATTGCACAGAAATGGAGGAAATTATGGCACAAAACCCAATGATAACCATTGAAATGGAGCACGGCGGCTCCATAAAGGCAGAACTCTATCCCGAGACTGCCCCCAATACTGTCCGTAACTTTATCAGCCTGGCTGGCAAGGGGTATTATGACGGGCTCTGCTTCCACCGTGTCATCCCTGGATTCATGATCCAAGGGGGATGCCCGGAAGGGACCGGGACTGGGGGGCCCGGCTACTGCATCCGGGGGGAATTTTCCCAGAACGGCTTCCAAAACAGCTTAAAGCACAGCGCAGGTGTCCTTTCTATGGCGCGTACCATGGCGCCGGATTCGGCCGGGTCGCAATTCTTCATCATGCACCAGGACTCCCCTCATTTAGACGGAGCCTATGCGGCCTTCGGCAAGGTCACAGAAGGGATGGAGGTAGTCGACAGGATTGCACAGGTACCTACGGATTACTCAGACCGGCCCATGGAGGTACAGGTCATGAAAAAGGTTACCGTAGAAACCTTTGGTGAAGAATATCCAGAGCCAGAAACCCTGTAACCCCCAGACCCAGGCTCTCGCCTCAGCCAGGCTTTTAATCGCTGTCACGTTGCGGCTCACCCCTTCTGCCTCTGGGGGCTGACACGTTGCGGCTTACCCCTTCTGCCTTTGGAGGCTGGCACATGAAAGGTTTCCCACCCCATCCTGGCCAGACCGCTAAGGGCTGGCACGTGAAAGGTTTCCCCACCCCATCCTGGCCAGACCGCTAAGGGCTGGCACGTGAAAGGTTTCCCGCCCGCCCCTTGGGACTGCCGGACAGCTTATCCCATATGCATCAGCGGCTGATGCGTAGGGGGTAGGGGGTAGGCGGCAGGTCATTTCACTACCCCTGCGCTTTTTAGGATTAACCGCGCAGACCTTAGCACCTCCCGCTCAAAATCAACATCCTTCCCTTTCATGCCATGGCGGATGTATTTCTTCATGCCAATATCCATCATGCCGGCTTTGCTGGCAGCCTGCATCTGCGGATTATAGGGGATGGCGCCAAGCATGTCCCCATCCATACGGTAAAGGCGCTCCAAATCTGTCCTGTTATATAATTCCTCCTTAAAATAATTCCCCACCAGGAAAAAGGCCTTTCCCAGGAACTGCGGCGGCATCCTGTAATAATCCCCTATCAGTTCCTCCCCCTGGTCCATATTCAGGACACACAGTTCTGCCTGCCGGAGTATCTTTTGGGTAAAATCGTCCTTCCTGTTCCCGCAGTCTACAAAAACCACGTCAAAAGCCGCTTCCATGCCCTCCATAATCCGATGCATCTGTGCAAACAGGCGGTCTTTATACCACCGCTTGTATTCCTCCTTCTGGCAGCCAGGCATACAGTAAAGCCTTCCTTCTATCACAGGCTCCATGCTCGCCTGGATAAGCCGCCCATCCAATTCCCCCTCTTGCTCTTTGCGCAGCAGGCAGTCTAAGCCGCTGTCTGGAAAGTATTCTTCCTGCTCCGCTGCTAACAGGGCGCCTCCTGGCTGCAGATGCCTGGGCTTCTCTTTGCCTTCCTGCTTTTTTCCCTGAAAATTCTTTTCCAAATCCCTGTTGCAGTACCCGCTGGAAACTACCCCTATGGTAATAGGATACACCATTGCCGCCGTACAGGCAATAGCTGTTGTATTAAATGTTGTGCCCACTTGCTCTTGTCCACTCCAAAATGCTATTTTCATCTAACCTCTCCTTTGTGTTCTGAGAGATAGCATTCTTCAGGCTCCTTATTGGGAAACACATGTTGAGATTCTATATTTTGGGATCAAACGCACAGACTTTGTGTCGATTATGTAAAAGAATATTCATCTTACTCTGCCCTGACCCACTGCCTCTAAAAAGGCTTAACAAAGGATATGCATATCTTATCTAATTTCATGGCAAAAGTAAATGGCATTCTGCCAATTTATAAAAATTTAAGATTTAAAAAGCTGCAGGGTGCGCCGTTGGCTGCCGTGGATTTATGCAAAATGCATAAATCCAAAGCAGCCAACGGCGCACCCGCCCAAGGGAATATGCTTTGCCCATCCTTAAAGATTTACTACCAGGGTATCATAACCTTCCTGCCGCAGCTGTGCCTGCAAGGCCGCCGCATCTTCTAAGGACGCTTCATCCCCCACCACAACGGCATAGTATGGATCCTCCCAGCGCACGATGGCAGGATACCCCTGTTCCTCCAACTGCCCTTCCATATACCTGGCGTTAGATTCATAACGGTACAGCCCCACCTGTACCCCATACCTCTTTGCAGCAGTTTCCAAGGGCAATGCTTGTTCCACTCCCCTTACAATGGCATCCACCATCTCATCGAAACGCTGGTCAAACATCTGGTTATCCCCTTCATTATTAATGAACCCCAGTTCCATCAGTACCGCCGGCATCTTAGTCCTGCGGAGCACCACAAGCCCTGGCCGCTCATCCACGCCCAAATCCTTAAACCCAAATTCCACCAGTTCGTCATTAATGGATTCCCCCAGCCTTGCGGCTTCCGTACCGGCCTCATAGACCAATGCCTGCGTCCCGCTGTAGGTATTGGGATTAATCCCCGAATTACGATGGAAGGAAATAAAGTAGTCTGCACCGGAACGGTTGGCAATCTGCGCCTTCTCCACAGGGGAATCGTACCTGTCCTCCGTCCTTGTATAGAGCACATCATACCCCGCATCCTCCAGTTTCTGCCCTACGGCCAGGGTAACCCGCAGGGTGTCGTCCTTCTCTTTCCTCCCATTATAAGAAGCCCCGTTGTCATACCCTCCGTGTCCTGCGTCCAATATAATCGTAATAGCCATTCTCCCTCCATGTTTTTTCTTTTATAGTATGTGAAATAAGCATAAAGTTTCCATTGACAAAAATCCCTTCTGCGTTTATATTAAACATGTAATTATTTTGATTGTCAAACCATTAAGGATAGGATTATATTATGAGAGCAAAAATTATTGGGACCGGAAGCTGCCTTCCGGAAAAAATTGTAACAAATGATTCCCTGTCTGGCTTGGTGGACACCAGCGATGAATGGATCCAAAGCCGCACAGGGATCCGTAGCCGCCACCTGGTATCTTCCAAGCAGGAGACCACACTGTCAATGGCTGCCAAAGCCGGCCAGGCTGCATTAGAAGACGCTGGGCTCCTGCCCCAGCAGCTGGACCTTATCCTGGTCGCCACTGTCTCCTCTGATTTCCTGACGCCCAGCACCGCCTGCATGGTGCAGAAAGAACTGGGAGCCTGCCATGCGGCCGCGTTTGATATCAATGCCGCCTGCTCCGGTTTTTTATTTGCGCTGAACACCGTGGACGCCTATTTCCAGGCAGGGATTTACCAGACAGCGCTGATTATCGGCGTGGAAACCCTCTCCAAGCTTATCGACTGGTCCGACCGCTCCACCTGCGTCCTGTTTGGGGACGGAGCCGGGGCTGTGGCCGTGAAGGCCTCCGAAGAAGGCATGGTAGCCTGCCTGCAGGGCTCGGATGGCAGCGGCGGGGATATCCTGGTATGCAAGAGCCGGCGCAACAACAACCCCTATGTCCATACCGGCACGGATTTAGATTACTTATACATGAACGGCCAGGAAGTGTTTAAATTTGCAGTAAAAAAGGAACCGGAATGCATCCAGTCCCTCCTGCAGCAGGCCGGCATGCAGCCCTCTGACGTTGACTACTACCTGCTGCACCAGGCAAATTACCGCATTATTTCTTCCATTGCCCGTAAATTAAAGCTGCCCCTGGAAAAATTCCCCTCAAACGTGGGCCATTGCGGCAACACTTCTGCTGCAAGCATCCCTATCCTCTTAGATGAGGTCCACAAAAAAGGGATGCTGGCCGAAGGAAACACCATCCTCCTCTCAGGCTTCGGCGCCGGCCTTACCTGGGGCGCAGCTTTGCTGAAATGGTAACAGCCCCATTGCAGGGGATACGGTTCAGGCACGCCCGGTAAAGGCAAGGGGCGTGCCTTCCCACTTCTTCCTAACACATCTTCCCCGCCAGGTTCTTATAACATTCCACCGGCACGAATGCCTTGATATATACCCCATCCTCTTGGTACTCTTCCTCCAGCAGTTCCCCGTATCTGCGGATTACCGATAGCTGCCCGCCTTGGCCATATGGGAATACCCCTTCCAGGAGTTTTTTGTCCTCCCTCAAAATCCCTTCCAAGGCCATTTTCACTTCTTCCATCCCGGCCCCATACTTTGCCGAAACCTTTAATTCCCTGTCAGCGCGGAAATCCCTGGCAATCCCTGGTTCCTTTACCTTATCCTGCTTGTTGAACAGTGTTATGGTTTTCTTGCCCGACACACCCAGGCTATGGAGCGTTTCATAGACAATATGCATCTGCTTTTCCATCTGGGGATTGGAAGCATCCACCACATGTATGATAAAATCTGCATATTTTGCTTCCTCCAGTGTACTGCGGAACGCTTCCACCAGGTGGTGCGGCAGCTTGCGTATAAAACCAACCGTATCTGTCAGCAAAAGTTCCTGCCCGCTGTCCAGCTTCATCATGCGCGTTGTAGGGTCAAGGGTGGCGAATAGCTTATCCTCTTCCAGGACGCCAGCGTCCGTCAGGCGGTTCAGCAGCGTAGATTTCCCCGCATTGGTATACCCTACGATAGCAGCTGTCTTGACCTGGCTGCGCGTCCTCTGCCCCCTGGCCACTTCCCGGTGCCTCTGTACTTGCCCTAACTCCCGTTTCAGATGGGAAATCCGCGACTTAATCAGCCTCCTGTCCATTTCCAGCTTCTTCTCCCCCGGCCCCCGCGTACCAATCCCGCCGCCCAGGCGGGATAAAGATGCCCCAGCCCCTGCCAGGCGGCTCATCCGATACCTTAGCTGGGCAAGCTCCACCTGTATCTTACCCTCGCTCGTGGACGCCCTTGCTGCAAAAATATCCAGGATTAATAAGGTCCGGTCCATAACCTTACATTCCAGGGCATCCTCCATTTTCCGTACCTGCACAGGGGATAACTCATCATCGCATATAATACCGGTGGCATCTGTCTCCTGCAGCATCTGGCGGATTTCCTGTAATTTCCCAGCCCCCACATAAGTGCCTGGATGGATGCCTTCCCTAACCTGAAGGACTGTCCCAACCACTTGAGCACCGGCAGTCTGTGCCAATTCCGCCAGTTCTTCCAAAGAATCCTGCGCGTCATCCCCTTCCTTCCAGCTGACGCCTGCCAGGATGACCCGTTCCTTCCTTTCTTCTATTTGCAATGCCTGTTCCATAGGTTTACTCCTTCCTCAGATCATATTCCAAAACCATTGCCTATTGTGAAAAGGCATGGCTCATATGGCCATGCCTTTCCGCTAAACTGCTTATTTCACCTTCACTTTAATGGTTGCTTTCTTGCCATTATAAGTCTTAACGGTAATCGTTGCACTCCCCTTCTTCACGCCAGTGATAACGCCGGACTTGGATACCTTTGCAACGCTCTTCTTGCTGGATTTGTAGGTAACCTTGTTCATTGCCCCGCTTGGCTTCAGGGTATATTTAATCTTGTATGTCTTCTTCCTCTTCAAGGAGATGCTCTTCTTCTTAACGGTAATCTTCGTAGGAGCCTTCTTGATGGTAATCGTACAGGTTGCGGATTTGCCGCCTGCCTTGGCGGTAATCTTCACTTTCCCTGCCTTCTTAGCCTTCACCACACCCTTAGAGCTGACAGTGGCAAGCTTCGTGCTGCTGCTCTTCCAGGTTACCTTCTTGTCTGCCTTGTCTGCACTGCTTGGTGAAACAGTTGCTTTCAAAGCCAAGGTCTCCTTTTCACCCATCGTAGCTGTCTTCTTGCTCAATGTTACTTTGGTGACACGGACCTTTACGGTTACCTGGCAGGTAGCCGTCTTGCCATTTGCTGTCTTGGCAGTAATGGTTGCCGTTCCCTTTGCAACAGGCGTTACATTGCCTTTTGCATCCACTTTTGCCACCTTAGGATTGCTGGTAGCCCATGTAACTGTTTTGTTGGTCGCATTGCTTGGGGCTACGGTGGCTTTCAAGGCAACCGCCTTATCCTTTACATACAGGGTAAGGGATTTCTTATCGAGAGACACGCTCGTTGCTTCCACAACCGGAGGCACTGGATTCGCTACAGTGACCTTACAGGTAGCGGTCATGTCCCCAGCCTTTGCCGTAATGGTGGCTTCACCAGCGGCAACTGCCGTTACCTTGCCATTTACTACCGTTGCCACAGATGTCTTGTCTGAACTCCATGCCACAGACTTATCTGTTGCGTTATCCGGCAGTACAGTTGCCTTCAGATCGGCAGATTTGCCAACCTCAAGGTTCAATGCTGTCTTATCTAATGTTATGGATGTTACCGGGACAACCTCTTCTACACCGCTAACCTTAACTTTGACTTTTACCGTCTTATTCTCTTCCAACAGTTCGTCCTCATAGGTCATCTTCAGAATCGGCATACCGTCTGCTGCCCAGTGTACGCGTTTCAGGCGCGCGTGGCGGCAGGGGTCATTTAAAGGCTCGCCATTGTACTTACCGCATTTCTGGTAATTGTGGGAGGTTGGCCTTGCATGGTATACAAAAATAGCATTCCCATCCTGGTCCACCGTAAAGGAGTTGTGCCCCGGCCCTTCTTCGCCGTCCACATCACGGGAGGTCAGCAACGGATATGGGCTCTTGGTCCAATTACTGCTATCCAGCAAGTCTGTGCCGGCCTTTGCATTACACATACCAATGGCATATTCAGAGCCTGTACCGGATACGGAATAGCACATAAACACATTCCCATCATGCTGCAATATGGTAGCGCCTTCATTTACACAGAAACGCACGCGCTCCCAGCCATAATCCGATTTTGTGACACGTGTTGCAGGAGAAGTGATGAGCCATGGCTGGTTCTCATCTACTGTTGCAATAAACAAATCCGTGCTGGAGCCCTGGTAAGCTGCCGTTGGCTTGCCTGCCCAGATTACATAGGATTTCCCGTTCACTTTGTCTTTAAAATACGTCATATCCAGGCAGAATGCCAAGTTAAAAGGATCGCTGTCCTGGTTGGATGTCATCTTATAATCCTGCCATTGGGATACCTGATCCGAAGCTGTAAGCGCCGTCTCATAAGGATCCCTGTCGCCCGGAAGCACTAATACATGGCAGTAAATATCAAACAAATTGCCGCTGTGGCTCTCTGTAAAATACACAACCCAGTTATCGCCGACACGGTGGATCTCAGGCGCCCAGATATAACGGTGGCCTCTGTCTGCCTGCGTCCCGTCCGGGTTTGTATAGCCCTGGTTCCCAACCTTCCAAATGGTCACCTGGTCTTTCCTGCTCTGGAGCCCTTCTAAGGTCCTTGCACGCCTTAATACGACACGGTCGTACTGCTCTGTCTTGTCATTTGCATCGATAGCATCGCCTTCTTCTGGGAAATAAGAGCCTGTCATATAGTAATATCCTGTCTGCTCATCCCAGTAAATACAAGGATCTGCCATACCTTCTACGAATTTCGTCCGGTCATAGTATACCGTCCCAGTTGCTTCATCATAGTTGTCTGGGTCATCGCTGGCATTTTCCGGATCGTCGTCCGGAAGGGTGCTGCCATTTAACTCTTTCAGTTTATTGATATACTGGGTCTGGATTACCTTCCCTTCCAGTTCATAAGTACCTGCCTTTGAGAAATCAATATCCTTAAACGCATCGCTCCAGTCAATGTTAAACTTCTGGACAGAGCCGTCAGTAAAGGTTGCATTGACAGACTTCTGCAGCATTTGAAGGACCTCATCTGTGGTCTTTGCACTTGTGGCGTCTACATCCGCTAATTTTTCCAGCCCATTGTTCACTACTGTGCCCAATTTATTCACAATATATGTATACTCTTCATCGGTAAGCCTCAGGGCATTGCCTAAGGTAATGCTGTCATCGGTATCCAGGATATTCTCGCCGTGCAGCATCAGTTTGAAGTTGGATTTCTTCAAATTAAAATCATCAATGCCATAAGCCTGGACGATTTCATCGTCATAATAATTTACCCCATCCTGGGAGGTAAATTTATGGAATCCCTTTGATGCAGTTGCATCCGGCGCTACAACGGTAAATTTCCCATCTACTTTGGCAATCTTAGGCTCTGTAACCTGAAGGGTGCCGTTCGTGCTTTTTGAGAATATTACGCCGCCGCCATTATTCAATACATCAAATACCTTGCCATCTTTGCTGACTGCCATATAGACGCTCCTGGTCTCCTGTGCCAGGTTAGCTGCATTTGCATAAAATGCCTTAGTGGTGGAATATACGGTCAGGTATTTCCCTTCTGCAAGTTCCTCTGTATAGTCAATATCATTTACGGTAATCTCATAAGGCGCAGAAGAAATGCCTGCAACCGTAGCTGTTACCGTAGCTGTCCCTGGGTTTATGCCTTTCACTTTGCCGTTTGCATCTACGGTAAGGATATTCTCATCACTGGATACCCAAGTGGTCTCTGTATTTACCGTTGTATCTGCAGGCGTCAATTTCCTGGAAAGCTGGATGGTCTTATCCTCATCCACAGCCTTAGGCCCTGATACTGTAACGCTCTCCAACGCTATAGGGATAACCGTTTCATCATATAAGGAACCAACTTCTTCTGCTGTTAAGGCTTTGTCATAGAAGGAAATATCATCAATCCATGCCCCTGCACAATGCCAATAGGTTGCAAGGCTGGCGCCAATGCGCACCTTCGTATCTTCTGGCTTATCCACAAGGCCGCCCTTGCCTGCCAGATCATTGATCAGCTGTACATAATCCGTGCTGAACTGGGAGGTGATTTCATGGGAGATTTTCTGCCTGTTACGGTAGAAGGTAACCCCTTCTTCCGTAACGGCCATTGTCACCATTACCCATCCATTTGCTGCTGCCAGATCCAGGTTATTGGTATGGAAATCCATATATTTCTGGTTCTGGTCTGTTGTGTTCCAATATACATAATTCTGGTTTACCGCAACAGTACCCGCCCTTCCTGACGTAGCTGGAGCCACTTCAAAGTCAATCAGGCAGCGGTTGTTTGCAGGGTTCCCCTTGGACCTTGTCCAAAAACTCAGTGTAAGCCCATTCTCGATGGATTTCCCAGCAAAAGGATTATTTGGAAGGAGTGCAAATCCCCTGTCCCCATAATTCTGCTCTGTAAGGGAAAGGACCTGCCCCCTCTTCTCATCGGCAGACAGTTCTGGCTTTTTGCCATTCCCTACTGCTTCCAGCTTCAATGTCCTAACGCCATCTGTCAGGGAATCTGTGCCTTCCGCCTGGAATTTACCAAAGTCATAAGAAGCTATCGCTTTGCCCAAGACTGTTTCGGTGCCTGTCCCGGTAACTTTTATGGTAAATGTTTTCTTAGCTGTCACCGTGCCCCTTGCGGCAGTTGCTTCTAAAACCACATCGGTATCTGCTGCCGGCTGCTTTACAATTGCACCCGTATTATCCATAATAGCTGGATTCTTGGATACCCATGTAATTGTAGTATTGTAATCGCCTGTTTCAGGCAATGTAATGCCTTCGCCCGTATTCGCCGGCAAGGAGATTTTTGCCAGCGCCTGCTCTGCTGCTTCCTGTTCTGACAAAGAAGTGATAGACAGCGTCGGGCCGTTATCCTCGTCCTTCTCTACAAGGAATCCAGCCATTACTGTCTGCAGACGGTAGATTGCATGTGCATCGCCATTTTCCACAGACTGCTTCACCCACTTTGTAACATCAAAGGTCTTTGCCCCCAACTCACTTTTTGCAATCTGCTCGTTGCAAAATACAGTCGCTGCCGCAGAATAATCCCCATCTTTCGCTGGATAAGACGAAGCATCCCCACTCCCTGCTTCACTTACCATCGTGTCATAATGAGAATCCTCTACAAAGAACAGGCCTGCCTTTGTCCACCTTTCGCCCAAATTCTGGTTTGTATCCGCCACGTTAATCGTGACAACCGCACTCGAAATAAGGTCTGCGTCTAAATTTTCCGGTAGCACAAAGCCAATCCCCCCCATTCTGGAAGACCCAAGGCCGCCTTCCGCGCTGCTTGCTGTTTCTCCTGGGATATAAGCCGCCGCAACGTTCGATCCGTTTGTACCGTTTGTATTTGTTGCTATCAAGTTCAGATTTGGGTCGGATTGCCCGCCGGACACTACAAACTTACCAGCCTTCACAACCTGTGTCGTGCCAGCGCCCCCTCCTTCCTGGCCTTCCGCCCAGACGGATGCCGGGGGAGCCATCGTGAATACCATAGCAAACGCCAATATCACTGCCAGGTACCGTTTCATGTACTGCTTCATAATAAAGCCCTCCTTATATAATTTTTTGCGCAATTTAGCCAAATAGCAATGCTATTTTACAGCTTTCCTTGCACGATTCCACTAACATTGTACTAAATCCCATACAAAAAATCAACCACATGACAGGATTAATTTAAAAAACAAGCCGCAGGGAATCCCATACGCCATTCCCTGCGGCCCTATGATTTCCCGCTGTATGCTCCCGCTTACAGCCTATGTATTTTTCTACTAAGCTTTCTTCTTACGCGCCATAACCACGCTCTGGATTACCAGGAACAGGCAGAGCATCAAAGCCCTGGTGATCCCTGTCCACCATGCCTGGTCAAAGCCTGCGGTAGACACGATATTCTGGATTGTCCCCAGGGAGAGCACGCCGAAGAACGTGCCTGCGATATTACCAACACCACCTGTCAGCATCGTGCCGCCGATGATGGAAGATGCAATCGCGTCCATTTCTGCCCCAGTTGCATGGGATGCGGAACCGGAACCTACATGCAGGAAGTATACGAAACCGCCGATACCTGCCAGAAGCCCGCAGAACAGATGGGAAAGGAAACGTGTCCTCTTAACGTTGATACCAAGCATCAATGCACTCTGGCGGTTACCGCCGACTGCATAGAAGTTACGCCCAAGCTTCGTCCAGCGGAGCAGGCAGAACATCACGATTACCACAAGAATGGCAACCAGCACGCCTAATTCCACATAAGCATCCACATAAATGCCGCGGCGGTTTGTAGTCCCAAGCCCCGGGATGATGACACGGGTATTCTTCAGTTCCTTAAATGCCTCATTGGCTACGTTAAATGGCTTTGTGTTAACAATCGTGGTCATACCACGGGCAAAGAACATACCTGCCAGGGTAATGATAAACGGCTGGATATCCAGGTAAGCCACAAGGAACCCTTGGAACGCGCCGAACGCAAGCCCGATTGCCAAGGCAATCAGCACTGACACGAACACATTGCCGCCTTTAAAATCCAAATAGACAGCACAGCACATACTAACCAATGCCGTCACGCCGCCCACGGAGATATCAATCCCGCCGGTAATCATAACCAGGCTCAGGCCGCAGGCCAAGATAATCAGCGCCGCATTTGCATTCAGCAGGTTCAAAAAGGCCTGCGGGTTGCGGAAGCCCTGTCCCTGGAAAACAACAGCCCCGGTATACATCAGGAAAAATACAATAATCGTGATGGAAAGGAGTAGGTTCGTATCGGTGAGGTTTTTGATCTTATCACCAAAACCGCCAGATGCTTTCTTATTCATACTAAGCCACCTCCTTCGTCTTAAGTTTCTTGCTCATACTTGAAAACCATTCCTTAACCGTCGGTGCGCTGATTACAACCAGCACAATAACGACAATTGCCTTATATGCAGGAAGCGCATCAGACTGTACCTTAAATTTATAAAGCGTCTGGATAAGGAACTGGATAACGTAAGCGCCTACGACGGAGGATGCCATACTGAACTTACCGCCGCTCAATGCGTTCCCGCCCAAAGCGACTGCCAGGATGGCGTCCATTTCAATATCCTTTGCGATAACGGAGTAGTTAATGGTAGAAACGCGGCTAACCTTAATCAAGCCAACTACTGCCACGCACAGGCCCAGGATAACAAAAGAAATCACTTTAATCCTCTCTGGGTTCAAGCCGTTCAGCCTGGAAGAGCTCTGGTTAATACCGACAGACTGGGTGTACAGCCTGAGGTTTGTGAATTTCAGCACCAATGCCATGGCAACGATACAAGCCACTGCAATAAAGAATGGCGTCGGGATTGGGATCCCTGGGATATAGCCGCCAAAATAGGTCAGGGTCTGGTCGTTTACAACCGGAAGCTCATTGTTGTTCACCCATGCGGCAATGGAACGCCCTGCCGTATACAGGATCAAAGTCGCTATCATGGGCTGTATCTTGAAATAGGCCACCAGCACGCCGTTAAATGCGCCGAACATCGCAGCAACCAAGCAGCTTACCAAAAATGCGACAATAATCGGAGCCTGAAGCGTCTCCGGACGGGTATCGTTACCGCAGAGCACACGGAGCAGCACGCTCCCGCTGATGGCAACGGCTGCGCCCACGCTGATATCCTGCCCGCCGGAAGCAGCCGTTACCAGCGTCATTCCGATTGCCAGGATGGCAAGCTCAGACCCATTGTCCAAAATCGTAATCAAATAGCCAGAAAGGACTGGGTTCCCCAGGCTGTTAGTCCCTAATGTAATCTTAAAAAACCCAGGATCGGCAATCAAGTTAAAAAGCGCCAGGGCCAGCAATGCCAAAACAGGGATAAACATCTGATTCCTTACCAGGCCCATCAAGGGGTTCTCTTTTTTGTTCGCTTCAATCGTCATTATTTATCACCTCCGGCAATCGTACTCATAACCTTATTCTGATTCAGATCCTGGCCGGACAGCTCGCCTACCATCTTGCGGTCCCTCATAACCACTAAGCGGGAGCAGGTACGCAGCATTTCATCCATTTCTGATGAAATAAAGGTCACGCTCATACCCTCAGATGCAAGCTTAAGCACTAATTTCTGAATGTCAATCTTCGTACCAATATCAATACCACGGGTGGGCTCATCCAAAATGAGGTACTCTGGATGGGTAAACAGCCATCGGGCCAAGATAACCTTCTGCTGGTTCCCGCCGGAAAGGGATTTTATCGGCGTGTCTGCAGAAGCCGTCTTGATGCTCAGAAGCTTTATGTATTCATCTGCAATCTTATAAGATTCTGATTTTGAGAAGGGCTTGAAGAAGCCTCTCAATACCTGCTGTGCAAGTATGATATTATCACGGACAGAAAGGTCTCCTACAATACCATCGTTCTTACGGTCCTCTGGGAGGTATGCAATCCCGTTCTTCATCGCATCCAAAGGCTTGTTGATCTTCACGGGCTTGCCATTCATCTTCACATGGCCGCCAGTTACACGGTCTGCGCCAAAAATAGCACGGACACACTCGCTTCGGCCAGAACCCAGCAAACCGGTGAACCCGTTTACCTCTCCCTTGTCAATATGGAAATTAAACGGCTTGATGCCTGCGTCGCTCACAAGGCCTTCCGCTTCCAATACAGGCACTGCGCCAGCCTTCTTCTCGTAAGCCTTCTGGTCTCCCTTGATATCCGCCATGTCATCCAGCTCTTTGCCAAGCATCTTGGACACCAGCTTCACGCGCGGCAAATCCTTAATCGGGAATTCGCCTACCAACTGGCCGTCACGCATAACGGTAATCCTATCGCAGATTTCATATACCTGATCCAGGAAATGAGTAACGAATACGATGCCAACCCCCCTGCTCCTCAAGTCACGCATCAGCTTGAACAGTTTTGCAACTTCCTGCTCATCCAGGGAGGATGTAGGCTCATCCAGAACCAGGACTTTACAGTCCATGTCCACCGCACGGGCAATGGCAATCATCTGCTGGACTGCAATGGAACAAGTTTCCAGCTGCTGTGTGGCAGTAGCCGGGATATCCAGTGACTGCAGGATCTTCTCCGTATCCTTATTCACTTTCTTCCAGTTCTGCCTCATCCCCTTGGTCCTTCCAATAAACATATTCTCTGCCACGGAAAGGTTCGGGCATAATGTGATTTCCTGGTACACCGTACTAATCCCCACATTCTGCGCATCCTGTGGCGAATGGATTGCAATCGGCCCTTGATGCCCATCCAGGAAAATATCGCCTTCATCCTTCCCATAAACCCCCGTCAAAACCTTAATCAAGGTCGATTTTCCCGCACCGTTCTCACCCATCAACGCATGGACTTCACCTTTGCGCAGCGTAAAATCTACCCCCTGCAAGGCCTTCACTCCAGGGAAGCTCTTATGGATGTTCTTCATCTCTAATACAGCATTGTCTTTCACCCTTGAGTTCACCTCCTAAAATATTTATTTCAAAAAACAAGGCGCGGTGCAGCCTGTAAGTTCCCATGCTTCACCGCGCCGCGCTTTTTAAAATTCGCAAATCGTACTTATATTCCTAAAACCGCTAGAGATTAGATCCCGCACTCGTCGATATCTGCCTGTGTGATTGTACCAGCCTCAAGGCCTTTCTCTTCCAGGATGATTTCCTTCTGCTCTAAAGCCTCGCCTTTCTCCAGCTTCTCGATAACTTCGTTAATGTATTTTGCCTGGTATGGGTTACACTGGCCATCATAGTTCCATCTTCCAGCCATAACCTCTTCCAGAGCCCATGTATTGCAGTCAAAGCCCATGATGACTACATCGCCGTCAACACCGTGGGAAATATTAGCTGCATCAAGAGCTGCCACTGCGCCCTTAGCCATATCGTCGTTCTCTGCATAAATTACATTGAACTTCTCACCGCTGTCGATAACGGACTGTACAATCTGCTGAGCCTTCTCTGCATTCCACTCACCAGTCTGCTGTGCAACAAGCTTCCATCCCTTAGAAGCAACTGCTTCCTCAAGAGCGCCGGAACGTCCCTGCTGTGCTGCCGTACCCATCTGGCCCTGGATATGGATGATGTTGTACTCTTCAAGGCCCTGGCCCTCTAACCAATCAACTGCCCTCTGGCCTTCTGCAGGCATGTCGGAAACGATGGATGCCTCATAAAGGTCTTCGCTTGCGTCAATGGTACGGTCAAATAAGATAACCCTTGTACCCTGTGCCTGCGCATCCTGAAGCACTGGCTCCCATCCAGCTGTATCTGCTGCGGAAAGAAGAAGGTAATCCACACCATTCTGGATCATCTGCTGTGCTGCTGTAATCTGCTCGTCATTCTTCAGGCTGTATGCGAAGGATGCCTCATAGCCGTTCTCTTCCGTGAACATTTCCTTCAGATCCCTGTCGTTTGCCGTACGGTAACCGGACTCGTTCGGGTCATTGTTGATAATGCCGACTTTAATCAGTTCGCCATCCCCTGATGCTTCTGGTGCGTCTGCTGTATCATCTGCTTCCGGTGCATCTGTTGCATCATCTGCTTCCGGTGCATCTGCTGTATCATCTGCTTCCGGTGCGTCTGCTGTATCATCTGCTGCTGGTGCGTCTGCGTTTGTGTCACCTGTGGATGCCGGCTCATTGCCGCCCCCACAGCCTACTACTCCTACTGCTACTACTGCTACTGCAAGAAATGCTGCTAACTTCTTTCTTAACATAATAAAATGTCCTCCCTTTCTAAATTCCGGCACAATCGCCGCTTGCACCTCCTATTTTAGTTTTTTATCGGCTTTTCGTCAACAATAATTTCCCTTACGGTTTTAGGTTTGTCGCTATAACCAATATAAGTTCAAATAATTTATCCTACTTTTAATACAAGTTGTTTATTTTTTTACATTTTTTTAATATGCTTTTACATTTTTTTATTATTTTACTAAATAATTTGAAAAATTATCCTAAAATTAACCCTTGTATTTCCTATTTTTTTTGTCACTTTTTCTTGTTTACATTCCTATTATTGATTTTTCAACTGTATTTGTTAAATATTTTATGTAATAAAATCCAAATTTATGATTGGAAAAATTACATCCTGTACAGTTTTTTGTATTTTTTTATTATTTTAGGCAAGGCAAGGTGACAGTATGGAAGAAATATGCTACACTTTCCATAGTTCCCGATACGGAAACGGATATCCGGGGCGGCGCCATAGGCAGGCAGCCTCGGGGATAGCAGCAGAAAGGAGATTTGCAGATGGCGGCAAAATATATACGGCTTGCCAAGATATTAAAGGATCTGCTCCTGCAGAATGTAGGGAATGGGGTGTACAAGCTTCCCTCAGAAAATGTATTATGCGGGCAGTACCATGTGAGCAGGCAGACGGTACGGGCAGCATTGCGGCTGCTGGCAGAAGAAGGGCTGATTGAGACGCGGCAGGGGAGCGGCTCCTTTTCCACAGGCTTGGGGGCTAAAGCAAATACGGTAGCTATTATCGTAAACAATGCAGAGGAATATACCACGCCTGCGCTTTTGGCGGACATCAAATCTTTTTTACGGAAAAAGGGATATTCCGCCAAGGTCTATTCCACCTATGCAAGGATTGCGCGGGAAAGGGAACTGCTGCTGGGGCTGACGGACGGGGCTGTCCGAGGGGTAATTACGGAAGGGACGAAGACGGCCCTGCCCAACCCAAACCTGGATCTATATGCGCAGCTTATGGAAAAAGGGGTATCCGTCCTGTTTGTGGGCGGGAACTACCCCGCTTTTACTTCCTCTGTCTATGTGAAGGATGATAATTATTACGGCGGTTACCTGCTTACACAGCACCTGGCGCAGCAGGGGCATACCCATATCGCCGGGATTTTCCTTATTGACGATATACGGGGGCTAGAGAGGTATGGGGGCTATGTGGCTGCCTTGCGGGATTTCGGCATCCCTGTTGCTGATGAATTGGTAGCTTGGTACACCACCGCATTGCTGGAGGCCCTGGAAACACGTTCAGACACCGGCTTCCTGACAGCCTTCCTGCGCCGGACCAAAGGCATGTGCTCCGCTGTCATATGCCAGAATGACGAAATTGCCTATTGGCTGATCAAGGAACTGCACTATGCTGGCGTACGGGTCCCGGAGGACATCTCTGTAGCCTCTTTTGACAACAGCTATATGAGCGACCTGGATTCCATCCGGATTACCACGCTATCCCACAAAATCCATGAAATGGGGTCTTTGGCGGCATCCATGCTGCTGCGGATGGTACAAGGGGAGGCCGTGTCCTCCGAGGAACTCCCCTGGCAGCTCATCCCCAAGGGGAGCGATGCGCCCTTCCCCCTGCCGCCTTCCCCCTAATGCAATGCTTTTGTGCCGCTTCTGTATTCCTTTGGGGTGCAGCCCTGGGTTTTCTTAAACACAAAGCTGAAGTAATGGGGATCCTTAAACCCTACCTCAGCCGCAATATCCCCGGAATTGCGCTCTGTCTGGCGCAGGAGGCGCTTGGCCTTTTCCATACGCTTTTTGGTCACGTACTCCGTAAATGTCATCCCCATCTCCTGGCGGAACATGGCGCTGAAATAATTAGGGCTGACTTCTGCGGCATTTGCCGCCTCATTGAGCGATATGCCTTCCTTGGCATAATTATCCTCAATATAGCCCACCGCTTTTTGGATGAGGCGTTTGCCGCGGCTTTCCATGGACAAGGCTGACAGCTGTATGGCACGGTGCATCAGTTCCTGCATATAAGGCCGCATTTCCTTTACGGTCAGCGTCAAAGCCTGCATCTTTTCTGTATAGGTATTTTCCAGCAAATCCTGGGGACTGTAGCCCAGCTTCTCCACAAAGCTGATAGCTGTAAAACGGATGCTCAGCACCAGATAGTCCCGGAAAATCCTGGAATGCAGGGCCTGCCCCTGGCTTTCCAGGTAAGCGTCCACAAAATCCTCCACTTCTTCCTCCTGCCCACGCAGGAGGAATTTACGGATAATCTCTGGGTTTGTCTGGGCAATGACTACGCCTTCCAGGGTCCCCTCCCCTTCCCCTTTGGGCACCAGGTTCTCCGGCTCCATGGTCAGGATATGCTGCTCCGGCTTCAGGAAGCGGTAAGACATCATATGGTTTACTTTATTGTAAACCTGGGGCAGGAGGCTTAAGCGCCCCACAGGCTCCCCCAAAGCGCAGCACCATTCCATTTCCGCGTCATGGCCAGAGCAGATGCGGAGAATGCCCTCCTGGCATCTGGCCTTCAGTTCCTCCATCTGTTCCACGTCCCCTTTCATCAAAATCCCATAGGTATGGATGCTCCACCGGAAAATCAGATATTCTGGGAAACGCTGGAAATACCGCATCAGTTCCTCCCGCTTGCCGGCCAGGAGGCGGGAATCCCACACGCCCCCCGCCTCTTTCTGTTTTTCACGTAGGCTGACCATCGCAAGGTTATAGCTGGCGGCATTCATCTCCAGGGAATATTTCTGGGCTCCCTCATAAATTTCCTGCACGGTCAGCTGCCCTTCAAACACCTTCTCAAAAAAATTCCTCTTGGAGAACTGCTGGTATTCCTGCAGCTCTTCCCTCAATTTCTCCAGGCCGTCCTCCCTGGCCTGCTCCTCTTCCAGTTTTTTGCGTATCTCTTGTAAGGCTTTTTGCATGGCGATGCGGTTAACAGGCTTTAACAGATATTGGTCCACCCCGATTTGGATGGCCTGCCTTGCGTATTCAAAATCGCCATGGCCGCTGATGATGATGATTTTCATCTGCGGGTATTCTTGTTTTACGATTTTAGAAAGAGCCAGGCCGTCCATAAAAGGCATGGCAATGTCCGTCACCAAAAGATCCGGGCATAGCTTGCGTATCAGCGGCAAGGCCATCTCCCCGTCGCCTGCCTCCCCCACAAGCTGGAACCCGTGCTGCTGCCACATGATGCTGTCGCGCAGGCTGTCCCTTGCACTGCTTTCGTCATCCACAAG
The DNA here is from genome assembly GCA_910588965.1 of uncultured Lachnospiraceae bacterium. Taxonomy (GTDB): domain Bacteria; phylum Bacillota; class Clostridia; order Lachnospirales; family Lachnospiraceae; genus Petralouisia. Next base: position 89,860 of record CAJUSO010000002.1, read on the forward strand.
AAATAGTTTGAACATTTCCCTTCCTCCCTGGTATGGCTGCAAGGTTATGTAAGAAGCAGGTACCTCCTAGATTGCCTCTATCCGTTTGCGCAGTTCCAAAACCTTGCTGTCTATCTGCTCTATCGCATTGGCATACTGCTTCAGTTCCCTGCCAATGTTCTTTGCTTCCCGGTGCTCCTTTTTATACTGCAGCTGGTAATCCAGCCCCGCCCAATAATCCATGGCGCCCGTCCGCAGCTGCACTTCTATCTTAATCCATTGGGCATCCTCCTGGAAGGAAACCGGAACCCAAAAAATCAGGTGCATGCTACGGTAACCGCTCTTTTTGGGGTTCTTGATATAATCCTTCTCTTTTATAAGGCGTAAATCCTTCTGTGCCCGCAGCATCTCCGCAATCCGGTATAAATCATCCGTATAGGTACAGACGGCACGGACGCCCACCAGGTCGTTGATGTTTTCCTCCATAGCCCCTATGGACTCTTCCAAGCCTTTCCGCCGGAGTTTCAGCGCAATGCTCTCATAGGACTTGATCCTGCTGGAAAAGCTGTGGATTACCTTCCGCTTGCAGCGTACGCCCAGTTCCGCATTAATCATCTTTAGCTTGGCATCCATAAGGCTAATGCCGCACTCACATTGTACTATAAATTCATCTTGTTGCAAATAATTCTTTAAATCCATTTTTTCCTCCAAAAATTGTATCCCTTTGTGTAACAGCCCAGATACCTCCACTGTTACCCCTTTTTCCCTGTTATTATTATATCCCGACAGCCTGATTACATTTCCAACATATTTTTCCACTAAAAAATCGGCGCAGAAAATAACCATAGCAAATTTCCTTTAAAAATCCTGTCGAAAAAAAGGGGGAGGTTTACAAATTAATCCCTTTTGGCTATAATGTATAAAATAAAACCGCAAGGCTTTTTGTTACGACGGGCACGGAGGCAGATATGCTTACTTATTCTTTTTCAGAGAAAGGCTCAGAGAGCTTATACGAATATCTTTACCGATGCATCAAGCAGGATATTATGGAAGGCGCCCTAGCCCCTGGTGACCGGCTGCCTTCCAAGCGCAGCTTCGCCAAACACCTGAATGTCAGCACGATTACCATTGAAAACGCCTACGCCCAGCTTCTGGCGGAAGGCTACATTTATTCCATCCCCAAAAAAGGCTATTATACGGCCGACATTTCCTGGGAAACGCCAACAGGCGGCCTGCTCCCTGCTCCCCGGGAAACGCCAACAGACAGGCTGCTCCCTGCTTCCTGGGAAATGCCAACGGGCGGCCTGCTCCCTGCTCCTGTGGATGTAAACGGATCCTTTTCCCCAAAAAGCAGCCAGCCAGGCGGCCTTCTTTGCCCAGGGCAGCAGAAAGAGGCCTATTTTGCAGACTTCACCAGCAGCCAGACCCACCCGGACACCTTCCCTTTCTCCATTTGGGCAAAACTGATGCGGGAGGTGATTGGGGACAGCCGTGCAGCATTGATGGAGAACCCTCCCAGCGGCGGGATCCTGCCCCTGCGGCAGGAAATTTCCAAATACCTGCGGCAGTTCCGGGGGATGGACGCGGCTCCGGAACAGATTGTAGTGGGGGCTGGGACCGAATACCTCTACGGGCTGCTGATACAGCTCTTAGGGCATGAGAAAATCTATGGGGTGGAAGACCCAGGATACCAGAAGGTGTCGGCCATAATCAAGGGATGCCATGCGCCTTGTTGCCATATCCCCCTGGATGGGCAGGGAATCCGCATAGGATCCCTGGAAAAATCGGGGGCGGAGGTTGTGCACATCTCCCCTTCCCACCATTTCCCTACGGGGATTATCATGCCCGCCAGCCGCCGGTTCCAGCTCTTGGGATGGGCAGCCAGGGAAGGGCAGCGGTATATTATCGAGGATGACTATGACAGTGAATTCCGATTCATGGGCCGGCCTATCCCCGCCTTACAGAGCATTGATTCCATGGGGAAGGTCATTTATATGAATACCTTTGCCAAGACCTTAGCATCTACCATCCGCATCAGTTACATGGTACTGCCTTGGCATCTGGTGGAACGGTTTTACCAGGAAATGGGCTTCTATGCCTGCACTGTGTCCAATTTTGAGCAGTATACCCTGACGCGGTTCCTGCAGGGCGGGCACTTCGAGCGGCACATCAACCGTATGCGCAATTTTTACCACAGACAGCGGGATCTGCTGCTGGGATACCTGAAAGGCAGCCCGCTGTCTTCCCGTATTACCATCACCGAAGAAGACGCCGGGCTGCATTTCCTGATGCAGGTGGACACTGCCGCCTCCAACGGGGACATAATGCAGCGTGCCAAGGCACAGGGGCTTTGCCTCTCCTCCCTGTCCCAATATTACCACAACGGCTGCCCGCCTAAGGCGCATACCTTCCTGATGAACTACGCTTCCATCCCGCCCGGGCATATGCAGGAAGCCATTTCCAGGCTCTGCCGTGTCTTTGAAGGGATATAAGGATCCTAATCCAAGGCATGGATGAAAAGGCCGCTGCGGAGCTTAGGCTCAAACCAGGTGGATTTTGGGGGCATCAGCATGCCTGCATCCGCTACGGCAAAAAGTTCATGGATAGAAGTGGGGTACATGGCAAATGCTACGGCGCAGTCTGCCTTGCACCTGCGTTCCAGTTCCCCCAGGCCGCGTATGCCGCCCACAAAATCAATACGGCTGTCTGTTTTAGGGTCTAAAATCTGCAAAACAGGCGCCAACAGCTTCTCCTGCAGGATGGAGACATCCAGGCTTTCCACCGGCCCATCCGGGATATCTCCCGGCCGGATGGCACAGCGGTACCATTTTCCCTGGAGGTACATGGAAAATACGCCCTTCTTTTCAGGCTTAACCGGTTCTGCCCCCTGCAAAGCCACCTCAAAGGCCTGGGATACCTTTGCCAGGAACCCTTCCGGGGTTAAGCCGTTCAGGTCCTTCACGACCCGGTTATAATCCATAATCATCAGCTCCTCGTCCGGGAACAGCACAGACAGGAAATAATGAAACTCCTCTTCCCCTGTATAACCTGGATGGGCCTCCCTGCGTTCCTGCCCTACCCTTACAGCCGAGGCTGCGCGGTGGTGGCCGTCTGCAATATAAATTTCCCCTACTTGGGCAAAGGCCTCTTCTATCCCCCCTATCTGGCCATCCCCAGAGATAGCCCATACCCTATGGCGGATACCGTCTTCTGCTACAAAATCATAGAGCGGCTCTTGCTGCTTTACAGAACCCACAACCGCATTAATGGCCTGGTTGGCACGGTATGCCAAAAATATGGGGCCTGTCTGGGCATTGCAGGCGTCTACGTGGCGGATACGGTCCGCCTCCTTTTCTGCCCTGGTGTTTTCATGTTTTTTGATGACCCCCCGCTCATAATCATCAATGGAAGCACAGGCAGCTATGCCTGTCTGGACCCTGCCGTCCATGGTAAGTTCATAAATATAATAGCATTTTTGCTTATCCTGGATAAAAGACCCATCCTCCACCATTTCCCAGAGCACGTCATGGGCTTTCTGGTAGACTTCCGGCGCATAAGTGTCCACATCATCTCCCAGCAGCGTCTCAGCACGGTCTATCTTCAGGAAGCTTTCCGGATTCTTCCTGACAGCTTCCTTGGCTTCTTCCCGGTTGTATACGTCATATGGGAGGGCAGCTATTTTTGCAGCCTTCTCCCTGCTCGGCCGAATGGCGCAAAAAGGTTTGATAATTGCCATGATAATACCTCTTTCCTCTCAATAATAGCAACAGCAGCCCCACCCCAAGGCTGTCCCTGGGAAATGGAGCTGCTTCCTTACATAATTCCTGCATGAAACCTTAACGGATTATTTTAAAGTTACCTTAGCGCCTTCTGCCTCTAACTTAGCCTTGATATCCTCAGCCTCAGCCTTCTCTGCGCCTTCTTTTACCATCTTCGGTGCGCCGTCAACCAGTTCTTTTGCTTCCTTCAAGCCTAAGCCGGTTACTTCGCGGACAACCTTGATAACCTTAACCTTGTTCGGGCCAATCTCTGTCAGCTCTACGTTGAAGTCTGTCTTCTCTTCCTCAGCTGCGCCGCCGTCTCCGCCTGCTGCTGCCACTACAACGCCTGCTGCTGCAGATACGCCAAACTCTTCCTCACATGCCTTTACCAGATCATTCAGCTCTAATACGGTTAACTCTTTAATTGCCTCGATAAATTCTTCCGTTGTCAATTTTGCCATTGTTATTTTCCTCCATAAATATTTATAAATTAATTTGATTATGGTAACGATTCCATATTTTCCAGCGCCCATATCCCTGGCGCCGAAATCCCTGCCATGCCCCTGTGCCTCTGCTAAAGCATCCCGCACAGGCTGTAAGGCTGGATCCCTATGCCTCCGCTGGGGCTTCCTCTGCCGCCGGCGCTGCCTCTGCTGCTGCAGCCGGGCCTCCTTTTTCCGCAACCTGGTTAAGTACGCGGGCAAGGTTGGTAATCGGGGATTGGATGCTGCCCAAGAACTTGGAAAGCAATTCATCCCTGGATGGGATGGACGCTACTGCCTTAATCCCATCGGCATCGTAAAATGTGCCTTCCACAACGCCTGCCTTCAATTCCAGGGCTGGGGCTGTCTTAGCAAACTTGGCAAGGATCCTTGCCGGCGCCGTAGCGTCATCTTTGGAAACAGCCATCGCGCTCGGCCCTTTCAGATGGGGCAGCATGCTCTCAAAATCTGTCCCCTGGAATGCAAAGTTCATCAATGTATTCTTATAAACTTTGTAGACAACGCCAGCTTCCCTTAACTGTTTCCGAAGCTGGGTATCCTCGTCCACAGTCAATCCGCGGTAATCCACTAATACTACGGACTGCGCGTCTTTGATATGCCCTGAAATCTCCTGCACAATCGGCTGTTTTAATTCTACTTTTGCCACGAATCGTGCACCTCCTTAATTTTTATAATGTCCTATCTCATTTCTTATAAGATAAAAACCCCTTTGTCCAAGACAAAGGGGCCTAAAATCTTCTCTCTTCAGCTACAGGAATACACAACCCATGCATAATCCTGCAAATCCCCTCGGCAGGCCCTATGGTTATGCCTCTCGGCGCCTGCTGTCTCCGGCAATATCTTGTAACACTATAACACGATCTATTTTGGATGTCAATACAAAATTAAACCAGCTTTGCCGTATTGAGCCTTACCCCAGGCCCCATGGTAGGGGTTAACGTAACGCTCCTTAAGAACTGGCCTTTTACGGCTGCCGGCCTGGCCTTTATAATAGCCTCAATTAAGGTCTGGAAGTTGTCCGCTAATTGTTCTTCTGTAAAAGATGCTTTTCCAATTGGCACATGGATAATATTTGTCTTATCTAATCTGTACTCAATCTTACCAGCTTTGATATCGTTGATTGCCTTGGTAACATCCATAGTAACGGTTCCTGCCTTGGGGTTCGGCATCAAGCCTTTCGGCCCCAGCACACGGCCCAAACGGCCTACAACGCCCATCATGTCCGGGGTAGCCACTACAACGTCAAAGTCCAGCCAGCCATCGTTCTGGATCCTTGGGATCAGTTCATCCCCGCCTACATGGTCAGCGCCTGCTGCCAATGCTTCGTCTACTTTATCGCCTTTTGCAAAAACCAAAACCTTCACTGCCTTACCTGTACCATGAGGCAATACGACTGCGCCGCGGATCTGCTGTTCTGCATGGCGGCCGTCGCAGCCAGTTTTGATATGAGCTTCGATTGTCTCATCAAATTTGGCAATCGCAACCTTTTTTACCAGGCTGATTGCCTCTGCTGTATCATACTGCGTCATCCTGTCTACGGACTTGGCAGCTTCAACATATTTCTTTCCTCGTTTCATTCTAAATAACCTCCTAGTGGTAATATCGGGAGACGTCCCTCCCACGGTTGTTTGGTGTTGTATTTATGAAAGGAAGCCTTCTTCGCTAAACGAAAGGCTTTGCCTATGCTTCCTCCACGGTCACGCCCATGCTCCTTGCAGTCCCGGCAATCATGCTCATGGCTGCCTCTAAGGATGCTGCGTTCAAATCCGGCATCTTCATCTCTGCGATTTCCTGGAGCTTTGCCCGGGAAAGGGTTGCCACTTTGGTCTTATTCGGAACAGCGGAACCGGATTTGATGTTGCATGCCTTCTTAATCAATACTGGGGCAGGCGGGGTCTTTGTCACGAAGCTGAAGCTCCTGTCTGCGTATACGGTAATCACTACCGGGATAATTAAGTCCCCTTTATCTGCGGTCCTTGCGTTGAACTGCTTTGTAAATTCAACGATGTTGACGCCGTGCTGTCCGAGGGCAGGGCCAACTGGCGGAGCCGGGGTAGCTTTTCCGGCAGGAATCTGTAATTTAATATATCCTTCTACTTTCTTTGCCATTTGGAATTTCCTCCTTACAATAATGAGTCTTGCATCTTATAACTTTCTGATATCTGTGAAACTTATTTCAATCGGCGTTTCACGGCCGAACAGGTCTACGTTAATCGTGACCATCTGTTTCCCCTGGTTCATGGACTGGATTACGCCAACCGTATCTTTCCAGACGCCGTCCGTTACCCGGATGGAATCCCCTTCCTCAAAGTCCACGACCACATTTTCCAGCTGGATGCCCAATGGCCTCATCTCTTCTTCCGTGAGGGGCACGGGCTTGGATCCCGGGCCGACAAATCCGGTGACGCCTCTGGTATTTCTGACTACATACCATATGTCATCATTCATGACCATGTTAAGCAGAACATATCCGGGAAACATTTTCTTCTCAACCGTCTTCTTGACGCCGTTCTTCATTTCCACAACGCTCTGCATGGGAACCCGCACCTCTAAAATCTGATCCTCCAGATGCCGGTTCTCAATTGTCTTCTCAATGTTCTCCTTGACCTTATTTTCATAACCTGAATAGGTATGAACTACATACCAGTTTGCCTCTGCCATAAACCGCCTTTGCCTCCTATAAATTCACCAGAGCATCCACACCGTACTTAATAAACACATCTAACACAGCAATAATCAGCCCCAAGGCAATGGATACAGCCACAACAGCGGCAGTCTGCCTGGTGAGGGACTTCTTGTCCGGCCAGATGATTTTATTAAATTCTGCTTTCAAACCGGCGAACCAGCTAGTCTTGGGCGCCTTATCCGTTTTGGGGGCCTTTTCTGTTTTTGGAGTTTTCTCTGTATTGGTCTCTGCCATATCTTACCTCCATTATTTTGTTTCTTTGTGCAATGTGTGTTTCCTGCAGAACCTGCAGTATTTCTTTGTCTCCATTCTGTCTGGATGGGTTTTCTTATCTTTTGTCATGTTGTAATTCCGTTGCTTACATTCTGTACATGCCAAGGTAATTCTTGTGCGCACAACTTCCACCTCCATTAAATTCTAAATTTAGGCATAAAAAAAAGACCTACTTCCATCACTTGTCTACTATAACACAATTAGCAGGCATGCGTCAAGGGGGCGCGGTAAAAAAAACGGCGCAAAAGAACCGGGATCCCCTGCCCGCCGAAGGCCTCTATGGGGCGGGCGCCTTAAACCTCCATGCGGTAGCCCACCCGCGGAACCGTAATAATCACATCCGAGAAATCTAATTTCTTGCGGATATTCCCCACATGCACGTCTACTGTCCGGCTTTCCCCCTCGAAATCCACGCCCCAGAGGATGTTTAGGATCTGTTCCCTTGTCATCACGCGGTTCTTGTATTTCCAGAAAACCAGGAGGCAGTCAAACTCCATCGGCTGCATGGGAACTTCCATGCCGGCTTTATGGACCGTACGCTTTTTCTCATTAATCACTACATCCTTAATATGGATTTCTTCTTCCTCTTCCTTCCCTAAACGCTTAAGGACGTTGTCAATGCGCACTAAAAGTTCCAGCATCTCAAAAGGCTTGACAATATAGTCCTCCGCACCGCTCCTTAAGCCCTTGACTTTACTGGGCAGGTCGCCTTTAGCCGTCAGGTAGATGACAGGGATATGATGTTCCTTCAGTTCTTCCAAAAGCGCAAAGCCGTCCTTGCCTGGGAGCATAATGTCCAAAAGGGCTAAATGGTAATCATCCTGCTCCTGCAGGCGGCGGCTAACCTCCAGGCCGTCCAAAAAGGGGATGGGCTGGTATCCGGCTATTTCCAAATTCAGGCAAATCAAATCATTTATGGCAATCTCATCTTCAATCACTAAAATTTTTTTCATCGCTGGAATCCTGTCCTATTTTTTAATTTCCCGGAAGCAAGCCCCTGGTATGGCAGATGCAACCGGAATACGTAACTCTTTTTCATTTAATATTATAGCGGTTATGCACAAAAAAAGAAATAGGCTTCTGTAAAGGATATGTAAACTACCTATAAATGCCCTATGGCTAACACTGCCTTCCCAAAAGCCTATCCCCCCTCCCTGGAAAAGAAGCCTTACCGCATCCCTTACCTGCCCCAGGTCTGCCTTGTAGCCCTCTGGCCCATGTCCCCTCCGTCCATGCCGATATTGATGCCTGATTTACGTTCCTTGGGCTGGATTAAGACACATGCCCTCTGGTGGGCAGACCACTGGAACATATAACTCTCGCCAGACGCCCCCCGGGAACCCAGGAGGTTCTTCCAGGACATATCCATTTCAAAGCTAGGGTCTGCACCTGTCCAGCATACCACGGCATCCGGGTCTGCCTCCAGTGTCCCGCCGTTCTGCTCATTACTTAAGATAATGGGGTTCCCTTCCACCAAGACAGCTACATAGGCATTCGGCCCTTGCCCTGTCAGCGTAGACGTGGCCCATCCCTTCTGGGAAATAATCCCCTGTGCCAGAAAGCGTATGCCATATTTACAGTCATCCGTAAAAGCCAAAAGGTTCTCAGACTCTACGGAAAGGGTCTCTCCCTGCCGCAGGGGCACAACCACTACATGCTGTTCGTCGTTGGCATAATACGTGGTGCTCGGGCCGTTCATCATCACCTTCATAAGGGGCATATTCTCCCCCGTGAAACGGCGCCCTATCTGCCCCAGCAAAGCGCGCACCGGGTTTCCTTCCGGCCCTAAAAGGCATTTTTCAAACTTAAAATTCTTGCTCCCTTGGCACTCTCCGCCAATGAAAGCGCCTGCCTTTGTAAAAAGGATATCCTGGCCTCTCCCGTCCGATGATACCATTAATGTCAATTCATTCACTACCTCTAGCTGTAACATCCATACCTCCGATTCCTTAACCCGATACATTTACGCCATATAACCCACACAAGCCTGCCAAATCCCTGGCCACCCCGTTCCCTACCGCATGGAATTTCCATTGCCCGTCCCGCTCATACAGCTCGCCCACCATCATGGATGTGACATTGCTGTAATACTCTTCCAGTTCAAAATGCAGGATCCCCTGCCCTGCCCCTGGGCTGCGCAGCATGATATAAGCATTGGAAACCATATCAAAATGCAGCCCCTGCCTGAGGGCTTCGTGAATCGTAAGGGTAAATACGATTTTCTTGACCCTGGGATCCATCCGCCTCCAATCTATCGTAAGGGTTTCTTCCACGCCGCCTGCGCTGTCCCCATGATGCACGACGCTTCCGTCGGGGCTCCTTTCCTGCCCATAAAAAACAAACCATTCATCCCCCACCACCTTGTTGGCGCCGGACAATAAAAAAGCCGAAGCATCCAAATCACAGGCCGGAGCCTTGGCATTCCAGCCAATGGATACCTCCACCTGGGGCAGAGGGCGCCCATGTTCTGCAAGAGGAACCTTCTGCCCTTTTTGCAGCCTCATCCCAGTAAGCGCCTTGCGCTTAGGGGGCGGCACTGCAGATGACGCAGCGCGGCCTGGCTGGATTATCCCCTGGCGGGGCGGCTCCGGGGATGGGCTGCTGGCTGAAGGCCAAGCTGTTCCCCGGCCAGATACCTGGGCCGGCGCCCCCATCCCGGGCATGCCCGCTGCATTTCCCAAATTTGGCTGGAGCCTGCGGGGCTTTTGCACATTCCTCCCCATAGATGCAGCCAAATCCTCCAACCTTACCGGGCTCTTTCTATTCATCGGAATATTCATCTTTACCTGCTTTCTAAAATCCATTATAAATATTTCTTGGAAACTTCCGGGCTAAGCTGGTACTGTTTTTGGATTTTTGCAAGGATAACCTGAGGCGGCAGCTGCAATTCTTTCAACACAGAAACCGTCCCCCTAATGCCTTCTTCCCTTCCTTCTTCCCTTCCTTCTTCCCTTCCTTCTTTATATCCTTCATTTTTCCCTTCATCCCTAATTGCCTTTGCCTCATAATCTAAAATCTTTCCACCCATAACAGCCCTCACTCCTTCCCTGACAGCTTTATATTTCCTTGCAATATGGTCCAACACCTTCTTAGACATATCGATTATGGTGCATTTTGTATACTCATCAATCTTCCCTATCCCCAGCAATTCCTCCAGGCTGTTTTTCATTTGCTCATATACCTGCACAAGCTGTTCCAGCTTCTGTGCATCCTTCTCATAATCCTCAAACCTGCCCTCATAGCTGAAAATATGGAACGGAATCAAAAACAGGAGGTTTTTCCTTAAAATCTCCTCCATGGGATACCGCTGGGTCTTTATCACAGGGATAGGGTAAGACAAGTCCCCGCCTGGCGTAACCATCTTGATTTCGAACCTATCTGGGGTAGATTTTACACACCGCAAAAACAGCACTGCGGAATGTGGGAATGCCACGGTGAGCACTCCCTCTTCCAATACCCCTTTCCCCAAGGCAATCTGCGTATCATACTCAAAAAACCTGACCAGCATACTGCTGTCTGGGCTGCTCTGGCACTCCAGATGATACTTTTTTATCCCTTCTCCATGCACCTCAAAACTGCTATCTGTAACCCTCTTTTCTTGTTTCCCATCCTGTTGGTTTAAGAAGCTTTCATTCTGGGAAGGGACAACTGCCTCCTTCCCTGTGTAGCTTTCCCCAAAAACTTCATTAAGCACCGGGAGGATCAGGCTGCTGCAGTCATTCAGCAAAGTACGGAAAACATCATCATATGGCGTATTCGCCGCTTCTACCTGTCCCATCTGCATTCTCCATTCTTTTTTATTCTAACACGTTTTTCTGGATTACTCAATCTGTTATCATATTTTCCAGCTGAAACCCTTGTGTGCATGTTATGATGCATAGCCAAGGGATACGCTGGACTGCGCACGCCGCGGAACTATGGAAAAAACCATAATCTTTCATATGATGCGCATCAGCCTGTGCCATTTCACTGAAAATCCGCTTTCCATGTATGATTATACCATTTTGCCGAAAGGCAATCCATAAATCCTTTCTTAAAATTACAATAATTTTTTATTACGCAGCCCGGCGGCTCCTTCAAGCAGGCGCCCATACCATCTTACCGCACATCTGGCCCGGACTGCCGCAGGAAGCAAATGCCTCTGATGTTGTTCATGGAAAAAGGGGATTTGCGCGACGGTTTAGAACTTATGCCTACCATCTTTAACTTTTGGGGCATGCTTTCCGGTATCATAAAGCTTGCCGCAAACAAAGAAGGGTACATCAAAAAGTCCATGGGATTATCTAAAAATCAATTTTGGGGCTATGGGTTCTCTATGCTATATGATTCAATCGCAGCAAAGGAGAGATGATTATGGGAAAAACATGACTGGCAGAATTTATGCCAGTGGATATGACGTGGATTTTATATCTGCCAACATACGGTAAGCAGAATCATAGAAAAACAGAAAATACGAGCATTTCGCAGGAATCCTGGGAACAGGACTCCTGCGAAATATGAAATCTTAAGGAAGGATACCAGGCTGTGGGCCGCAGCCCAACAGAACCGGCATTTCCCCAGGAACCGACTCCGGTTTTATGCAGAGCAGCTATGAAAGAACTGCTTACAGGCGGGATCCAATGAGATGCAGCGCTACCCCCAGCAGGACTGCGCATGCCGCTGCAAGCTTCCCATACAGGGAGGTCATAACCGTCAGGACTTTTCCCACATATGGGATAATCCATGTGACTTTGCCAATATAATTCCCATAAGGCACCGGCGTTGTGTCCTCATTCTCGTTGGCATCCCCTTTTGTCCGGAAAGTACCGGATACAATATTATTCTTTATAACCCGGTGGGTGATAATGCCTGAGTCCTCCGCAGACCCATAAAAAGCAATGATATCGGATCCTTCCACATCCTCCGGCTCGCCCTTATGGACGTAAATCAGGCTCCCGACGGGCATTTCCGGTTCCATGCTGCCGCTGAGCACATGGTACATGCCATAGCCGAACATCCCTGGCAGGACTAGCAGGGAGCACAGGGCGATTACAATTAATATCAGCACAATCCCTGCCACGCTGCAGATCCTGCCTAGCCTGCTTTTCCTTTCTTGCTCTCCCATGGCTACTTCTCATCACCAGACGGCGGGTTTGCTGGCTTATCGCTTGGTTTGGCGGCCAATGCTTTCCGCCTCTTGGTCAGGTAAATTGCTGTCACTGCCAAAGCGGATGCAGCCACTGCCCCAATCCCAATATAGACGGGGAGGTATCCCATAACCGTGCCGCCCGGCTGGCTTACGTTCATCTTGGCCAATGGCACCTCGTCATCCGGGGAATCAATATCCTCTATATCTTTTGGTAAATCCCCAGACCTCGGAACCTCCGGATCTGGAGCCGGGATAGTTTCCCCTCCAATCTGTCCTTCCTCCTCTTCCGGCTCTTCTGGTTCTACTGGTTCCTCTGGCTCTGTTGGCTCTTCTGGTTCTGCCGGCGCCTCTGGCTCTGCTGGGGCTGCTGGGGCTGCCGGCGTTGTGGGTGTGGTTGGAGCTGTTGGCGCCGTGGGTGTGGTTGGCGTTGGCGCCGCCTCGGTTACCACAGGGGTATATACAAAGGTGAATACATTCTCTGCTTCATTCGCGGAAAGGGTCTTCACCATATTCAATGCCTGCACCTGGTATCCGTCCCGATAACGGGCTGATACATACTGCCGCTCGCCTGCGTTCCCAAAATACTGGTCGCTGGGCAGCAGCTCATTGCCTGACGCATCCTGGTAATTGACGGTGTATGCCACCATGTCGCCGCTAATCCCATAAGCCACTACATAATCCCTGTCGGATGCCACCCGAAAAGCCGGGGCTTCTGATTCAGAATTATCCCTTCCTGACCTGCGGACGCCCCTGACATAATACCTGGCGTTGGTGGATTTTGCTGCTTCCTGGGGGGTAATATATACGGTATCGCCATATTTCAATCCAGACACTACTATTTCCCCTTTGCCTGGGCTAACGGTAGCGGATTGGGAATCCACCTGGATGCCATCCTCTGTCAATTCTCCCTGGTTCCCGGCATAGAGCCGTACGGTATAAGTATACTCTTCTTCTGCTGCATACGCAGTCTGGCCAAATATCATCAGCGCCATGGACAGGACCAAAAGGCTAATGTGTATTTTTTTCAGCCATTTCATACTATCTCCTCCTTTTCCCTGTCTTTTCCGCTGCATCCTGGCCTGACGCTTCCGCCGCGGCAGGACTGATGGCAGCCTCGCCCTCCTGTTCCTTATGGAACCGCAGGACGGCAAAAACCAACAGCAGCAGGCCGGAGCCCAGCATCAATACCACATACCGCATAATCTCCGTTTCATCGCCGGTCCTTACCACGGAACGCCCGCCAAATCCCCCTGGCGTGGTACGTGTACCCGTATCCACCAATTCCGTGGCAAAATCCATCTGCAGCCTCGCATAAGTATTCTGGTAATTATTCACCAAAGTCTCGCCGTCCAAGGCCACCTTCAGCTTCACGACGCCTGTAGCGTCTTTGCCCATACGGTCCAAATAGAAATAATTCTCAAGGGTCTTAGTGGCTCCATGGAGGCCTACGCCGTTAATCTTCCCATCCCCGCCGAATTTCTGGCTGGAATACAGGGTCGTGGTCTCTCCTGCCGTGTCTGTATAAGTCAGCAGGTAGTCATAGGCGCCGCCTGCCGCATTGCCTGCATCCTCCAAGGTTTCAAGCACTTTATTTTTCATGTACCAGTCTGCCTGGCCGTCAAAATCATTTTTCAGCGTAATTGTCAGTTCCACGGAATCCCCGGGCTGCATGGCATTAATCTCATCCCCAATATTGGCTGTTGAGAAGTTACTGTCCATGCCCCTGCCGTTAAAGGACACCTGCCAGCCGGCCTGCCCCTGCCTGTCATCGGCGGACACCGCCATAGGAGGGATGAAAAGCAAAAATGCCGCCAGCCCGATGCTTACTGCCCTTTTGATTTTACCTGGCATACGCATACATGGTTTTTTTATTTTTCTCTCCATTCTCTTCCCCCCCTTACAGAATCCCAAGCTTTGCCGCATCTACGCCCCATGCGCTTTTTATGGCGTCCTGGGCGTTATGGGTCTGCACGGCGTCCACTTCCACATCCACATGGAACTCCACGCCGTCATACTTATATGTGGTGGTAATGACATTCCCTTTTGTCTCTATCTTCGCCTCTGCGGCCACTTCGCCGTCGATGCGTATGGTATCTGCAAAGGCTGCCGATTCTTTGCCAGAAGGCAGGATCCCTTTATAATACAGTTCCATGCATTCTGCAGAGGTATCCGGGTTCTTCACCCATTTTTCCTGGTTCACCAGGTTCAGGTCTATCAAATCCGGGGAGAGGGTGGTGACCTTTGCCCCATCCTTCACCCAATATTTGTAAATACGGACCCTGACATACTCATCAATGCTCCCGCTGTTTAAAACCGTGAGCTTTTCCTCATATTTCTTGTTTAGGGCAAGCTTCTCGCCTTCTTCCAGCATATTTTTAAGCAGTGCGCCGCTGGTAGATTTGCCCCCTTTATTGGTGCTTACTTTCCATTCATCCTTATCATAATCCCGGCTGCTGACGGTCTGGCCGTTTTCCAAGAGGCTTACGCCAATCTGGGAAACAGTGATTTCAGCCGTGTAATTCTCACTGTAATAATTCAGCGCTGCCCGGGTGCTCCCTATGGTGCTCCCCAACAGCAGCAGTACGGCCGCTGCAAGCAGCAGGTATGTGATTTTCCTATCCCTTGAGGCTTTCTTTTTCTTATCCATCAATCACGGGCCTCCTCTCCCTGGCCGCCATCGGCTTCCCGGTAATCTGAATAGACCGTGTTCCAGTCTGCCGTGGGGTTCCCTGCATCGTCGTAAATCACAGGCGTGCATTCCTGGATGACCACCACATTGAAGCTGTCCCTGTCATAATCTTCTGGCAGGCCGCCAATCTCCACGTCCAGAACTTCCGTGCTGGCCCCGGCTGGAAGGATGGCGCCATAGTACCAATAGCCGTCCTCTTCGGAATAAGACCACAGGTTGCCTGCCTCGCTCTTATCCGTATAAGATATCTTCAGCTGACCCCCATGGAATACCTTCACCCTGACATAACAGTCATTCATCTGGGACGTATTGGTAATCGTCACATGCTTTGTCATAGCGCTGACATCTTCATGGATTTCCGTCTGGGAACCCATATGCACCACTTGGCTGCCCCCTGCGGACACATAGGTGGTAAAATAGGCCAAAGAGCCTGGCAGCGCCATAGACCCTACCATGCACAGAGCCGCAGCGGATGCAATCCATACTTTTTTATAGCTTTCCATCTTCTTCATCTCTGTCGCAGCTCCTTTCTATTCCTCCAGCGGCGTGGTGGGGTTCTCCCACTCCCATCCGCCCTCTCCATCTGATTCAAAGTGGTTGGTTACGCCATAGCCGCCCCGGTTCCCGCCGTCATAGCGGTTGCGGAAAGCCACGGACGCCTCTTCTGCCGCTCCCGCGCTGACTGCCGCTTCAGACCAAATTAATGCGGTGTCCTTATCTGGGCCGTCTATGGTATAGCTAGCGCCAGAATAGACCTCCGTGACCGTTACGGTTAACCCAGCCGGGATATCCTCTAAAGTAACCGTCTCGCTCCCTGCCACTGAAAACGTCATGCTCTCCACTTCTTCATATTCTGTCACGCCAAATTTGTTCACCCCTACGATATGGAACACAAAAGTGGCCTGCCCCAAGGTCTCATTGAAATCCTGCAGGGTCTTGACAATGTTCAGCCTGCCCAGCTGGGGCGTAGCGTCTGCTTTCAGCCCGATGGTAGTGTCGTAGACCCATTCGTCGCTCCCAGATCCAGCCAAAGTATAATCACTGCTGGGAAGCGCCGTCAGGTATGGGGTAAAATGGTACTGTACCGTATAATCCGGATTGTAAACCTCCCCGGCCACCACTAGGAACAGCCCTGGCGTAAGCCCGGAAACTGTTCCCTGGGCGGGCTGGTCGCTGCCTGCCTCTGCCTGGACCTCTACTTCCCCGGCAGCTTCCGGCTCCGCGTCCCTGCGGATAGCCTCTGCCTGCTGGGCCAGCTCCTGCCAGTCGGTGGCTGTCACTTCTGCAGGTTTTTGGGAAATCTTGCCGAAATCCATTTCCCCAAAGGGTTCCACCGGCGTAAAATCCTGCCCTGTCACACCCACGTCCGCTACCCGGTATACAGATACCGGAATGGACATCTTGTTAAAATCTTCCAGGTATGCATCATTGCCCCCGGCTTCCGCCCCAATGTCCACAGATACCGTAAGGCTGCATGCATGGCCCACATCAATCCCTTTCGCTGCCTGCGTCTGCAAAAGCCCCAGGAAAGGCAACACCAACAATGCCGCCAGAGCCAATGCGTATCCTTTTGTCCGTCTTTTACTCATTTTCAACTCTTTCCCTCCTTACGGTTTTGTGAATCTGCTGATACTTCTGGTTCCACATCCTTTTCCCTCTGCTTCCCTTTCTTGCCGCCAATCAAGCGCCGCAGGATTAGGATGGCCAGGATTGTTACCCCAAGGCCTAGCAGCAGGTAGAGCATGTAGTAATTCTGGATGGCCTGCACCATGGAATCTACCGGCGTAGTTTCCAGTCCGCCATCATATGGGACTCTATGGCCGCGCACCAGCAGGCGGTGGCTGTTCACCCCATAGGGCGTACAGGTGAATAAGGTCACCTGATCCTGCCCCTCTTCTATCTTCAAGGCTTCTGTCAATGCCTCAAAATCATCTTTCTCCACCATCGGGAGCACCCGGTCTACTTCATAGGCCATATCCTCATTTAGGATATGCAGGTAAAACCTGTCGCCCCGCTCCAGCTGGTCAATATCTGTAAACAGCTTGGCGCTTGGCAGCCCGCGGTGAGCCGACAGCACGGTGTGGTTCCCCCCGCCCCCAATAGGGAGCTTGGTGCCGTTCATATGCCCTACGCCTGTATCCAGTACATCCTCAGATGTCCCATGATAGATGGATAACTTTATATTTATTTTTGGAATTGCCACATACCCCATAATGCCGTCCCCGGAAATGTTGAGCACCCTCCAGTACTCTGTATCCTGGATATTCTGCGCATCACCGATGCCAAATACATCAGAGAGTATGCTGTTGTCTTCAAAAGTCTGGTTATAATCCCTGGCTGCTGCCCATACTTCCTCGAAATCTTCCTCTGTCAGCTGGCTCACCGCTGCATCGTAGCTGGAAATCAGCCTGGACTGGCGGTAAGTATTCCACTGGTCAGAGACCGTGGGATATGCAAGGATCCCAAAGCCCGCGAGGAACAAAAGCCCAAATAAAAAAGATGCTATTTTCCTTCCCATGGCTGCTCCCCTTCTTGTGCCCAATCTTCTGTTAGCTGCCCTTCCAATGACCAATCTTCTTCCAACGGCTGCCCTTTGGGCGCCCAATCTTCTGCCTCCTGGCCTAGGGACATCTGCCCTGCGTGTTCTGCTGCAGCACCTTTCCCTGCCTCTTGGCTGTCTGGTGTTTTGCTGCCTTCCTGGATGTTTGGCGGATCCTCTTCCGTCTGGTTTCTACCTTCTAGGGTGCTTGGCGGCTCCTCTTCTGCCTGGCTTTTACCTTCCTGGGCACTTGGCGGCCTCTCTTCCATCTGGTTTCCACCTTCCTGGGTGCCTGGCTTTTGCCCTTCGGGCTGTTGGGAAGGCTTTGCCTTTCGCTTCTTTTCCCTTCTATATAGGAAGAAACTGAAAATTGCTGTCACCAATATCCCTACAACGACCCATAGCAAATAATTGGTATGGAGGCTCATATTGCTTAACGGAATCTTTTCATCTGCAAAATCTGCTTCCTCATAAGGCACCCTGTGCCCCCGCACCAGAAGCCGGTGGCTGTTTACCCCATAGGGCGTACAGGTCAGCAGGGTCACGAAATCCATCCCGTCTTCCACCGCCAAATCCTGGGTGTCCTCTGGTTTTACCACAGAAATCTTATCAATCTCATAGGAAAGCGTATCTTCCAGGACATGCAGGAGGAAATGGTCTCCCTCCTCCATCTTATCCAAATCGGTGAATAATGCCGCGCTTGGCAGCCCCCTATGGGCGGAAATCACCGCATGGGTATCAGCGCCCCCTATAGGAAGGGAACTCCCTTCCAGATGGCCTGCCGCCGTTTCTAACACTTCCTCCTCTGTGGTGTGGAAAATAGGGATTTTAATATTAATCTTTGGTATCTCTACCGTCCCCATCACACCGTTTTCAGCGACATTCAAGCAGGACATATAAGACGCGTCCCCTTCCGGTCCCTGCACATCGGCAAAGGAATCCGGCAGGATGCTGGGAAGGAGGGCACGGTTATAATCCTCTGCCAACTTCCGCTCCGCCTCATAATCAATGGCTCCGGCAGCTTCTTTCTCTGCCACTATCTGGTCATAATTGCTGATTAACCTTTTCTGCCTGTAATTATTCCATTCATTTGCAACCAATGGATACAGCAGCAAGGACAGGCCGGCTAAAAATAAAATGGATATTAATATTTTACTTGCTATTTTCTTCATCCGGGCTCTCCTTGTTGTTGTATTGCTGGCATTCCTATCTATGTAACCTACCTCTGTTTTTTGTTATTCCGGGGCAGTACATCCCTGCCCCGGAACATCATCCATCTACAGACTTGCTTATACTTTTCTTATTTTGCAGCTTTCCTGCGGCTTGCAAAGAATAACCCTGCTGCAACTACCATAATCAGGCATCCGCCGATAGTGAAGATTGTTGTACCGATACCACCCGTTGATGGCAGGGAAGAAAGCTTTGTATTCTTAATCTCATGGGTATCAGAAGGACCATCCCCATGTCCTGGCGTACAGTTAATATCTGTTACTTTGCCCTTCTCATTTGCATCATAGGTTGCTGTATAGGTTGAAGTATTCTCATTGTTGACCTTAATGGTATAACTATTTAATGTCCCGTCTTCATTATATGTTGCGGTTATCTCTACAGGAATCTTAGTATCATTTAAGGAATATCCTTCAGGAGCTTTTGTCTCCTGGAGCGTATATGTGCCTGCGTCAAGCCCTGTAAAGGACAGATAACCATTTTCATCTGAAACAGTGGTATATGCCTTGCCATCTGCTCTTGTCAAGGTAAATTCTGCGCCTGGAAGTGTTGTAGTTTCTACTTCTTCACCAGAATCTAATATTATCTTCCTAACCTCACCTGTCTTTAACAGTTCCTCTGTGAACTTGTTCCATGCAGAACCATCGCTTCCGAAAAGATTTGCATCAATACCAAATGTGTAAGTATATGTTTTGTCTTCAATCTCGTTGGTCTCACCGCTAGGATCGTTGGTGTACTCTAATTTAACAGTATTTGTATTTGCATCAAAGTTCAGGCCGGCATCTTCGCCTAATACAGCGTCATATGTTACAACTACTTCTTCCCCGCTATGAGCAAGTGCATAAGCAGATGCAAAGGAAATTTCGAAACTCTTCTTATCATCAGCTGGCGTAAAGGTAAAAGTATCCTTACTAGCTTCAACTACAACGCCATCAACTGTTACAACAAGATTTACAGGATCTGCTAATGTCAGGCCTTTTCCCATTGTATCTGTGATTTTTACCATTACTTCTGTATAACTCTTGCTGTAAGAAGGAATCTTTGTATCAATTTCAAAGTTAACAGTATCGCCGATTGCTACGTCATTTCCGCTTTCATTCCCATCGCTTGTATCTTTTCCTGTGCTGCCGGTAATTTTCTTGTCGATTGTCGGCTGCTCAGACTTTGCGTATGCAGGAGTTGAATTAAGGCTCCAGTTAGTATCTGCGTCTACAGTGCCATTCACCAATGTGTTATTATCACCACTTCCTTCCACGCTGTAATAAATACCAACCAGCATTGGGTTATAAACTTCCTGGATAGCAGAACCTTCTACTACTACTACCCAGTAACCAGCGCCAAGCTGAGCCGTATATGTGGTTAACCCTGTAGCCCCTTCTGGTGCGCTAAGTGTTTCCTTTGTTAATGTAGCCAATAAAGTTTTATTAGCTGCAATACCTGTTACTTCATCAGAAGTAGGCTCTAAAATATTTGCAAGCGTCACACCTTCAGCTGCCTTATAGCCAAGAAAACCTTTGTCATTGTAAGTAGGTTCTACGATTCTGTAAGCTGTTACCGTCGCCCCTGCTTCTACATTGCTAACAGTTGCCGTTGCCTTATCTCCTTCAGTAGGTTTCGTTGGTGTTGGTGTACTTGTTGCAAACGCCGTTACGGACATTCCCAGTACCATTGCCAATGTTAATAACATTGCGAATAATTTCTTCATCTTTTTCATCCTTTTTCTCCTTTTTTGATTATGATGTTAAGGTTGCGTGTGCTATGCACACAGTTTCCGCCAGTGCATGTTATGCACTTATTTTTGTGCGGTGTAAGGACCGCCAAAAAGCTGTTTCATATATTAACTTCTCAGCACCCCCTTACATTTATTTTTATATGTTATCAGCAGAGCAGCTGACATGAGCAGCACGCCGCCGAGCATATACAGATAGATTCCTGTGCCTCCCGTGCTGGGCAGTGCATAGAGTTTTTCGTTATGGACGCTCACGGAAGCAAATTTATCCGGATCCTTGGGGTTATTGGAAGCATTTTCATTCTCCTTCACCGCAACGCTTAGCATACTGCTTCCGGATGTTACCGTGCCGTCTGTATGCAACGTAAACTTTGCAGGCTCTTTCAAAAGGGAATATCCAATCGGGGACTTTATTTCTGTAATGGTATAAACGCCCGGCACCAAATCACGGATGGTTAATGCACCGTCACTTCCTACGCTCAGATCTGTTTCTCCCTTAACGCCTCCATTGCCGCTGACGCCCGCGTGTACCAAAATCCATTTTTGTGCAGGGCTGTCATTTGCCGACCACAGATGGATTTTCTCGCCTTCTGATGGGTTGCCTCCATTTAAATCTATGCGCCATTCGTTTGCATTTCCTGCTGTGGACGGCCAAATATAAGAACCGCCGTCTACATCTGTCACATGCCATTTCTGGTTATCATTCGGGATGTCATTGCTCCAAACATGGATTTTAGCCCCCTCCCATTTATCCCCCCCATCCAAATCCAGCCATTTATTGGAACCTACATTCAGGAAGCTGTAAAGATCCCCTCCCTGGCTCCTTACCTCAAACAGCTGTAACTCATTGCCGTTCCTCTTCTTGAGTACCGGTTCGGCTCCATCCCAATTTCCGTTTATTTCCACCACATAACTGGGGTCGTTGGCAAATGCAATATAATACTTCCCATTCAGTGAAGGATCCCCTTCTTCTTCTTTGACCGGCAGATAGCCTTTTCCTTCTTCATAGGCAAAGGAAAGCGTCTTCCCGCTGGCATCCTGGATGGTAAAAATAGCTCCTTGCAGGCTGTTCTGCCCGCTTCCATCCACTTTCCGGATTTCCAATAAGGTATTGGGATAGAAACCGCTGTCATGGTTCTTCGATTCATATAAGGCTACGGACATGTCTTTCGCCTCAGGCATTTCCAAACCCAAAATCAGTGTTTTCTGCAGGATACCGTTATCATCGTATACAGCCATACCATCGGAATCCAGTGTGTCGTCCACACCGCAGTCCTGGACGGTTGCATTCAGCTTGGAGATTTTTGTCTCTCCGCTCCCATCTGTAAAGCGCACGGCGAACATCCCTGCCGGCAAATCCGTGAACTTGTAGCGTCCCTGTTCATAAGCGGCCGCCTCACTTATTTCCCCTGCCCTTACACTAATCTGCTTGCCCGTCTCTATTGCGATTTCATTCCCTGCCGTCTTATCCTTTCCCGGAAAATATACATTTTCGTATGAATTTTCATCCTCCGGATTACCGCCCTCTTTCAGCCTCAGCAATTCCACCTTAATCCCAGAAATCCGGGTCTCTGTCTGTATGTCATCCTGTATGCCGTCCCGGTTGTAGTCCATCCAGGCCAGGCCTTCCAGGGTACGTTTCACCGTAGGGTTCTCCGTGGTAGTGGTGGTATCGCCGCTGGAAAGCAGGTTGACAAAATAGTTATTTTCTTTGTCTTTTTCTGAAGCCCCTGGATCCAGCTGGATTTTTAAGCTTATATTGACGCTCTTGCCTGAATCCAGCGCCCCAACTACTCCCCAGGCTACGGGATAAGGCTGCGCCTTTGTGGCGCCATCTGCCTCTGTCGGTATTGTAATCGTCCCATCCTCACGGATGGCAGCCTGCTTCCAACTCTCTATTTCTTCTTTTGGTACGCTTTGCGTTGTTTTGTCCTGATACTTTGTATCAAAGGAATAATATATCCTTATCTTGCCGGCATCGCATTTGCTGGTATCCAGCTTCCATTCTGCAAATGTATAAGTACCGGTAAAGTGGCTGCCGTTTACCCCATCCATGGGCATGGTATCCATCATTGCCAAGGAAGCCCCGGTATCTGCGTTATTGTTGTAATAAACCACATAATCAATCGCGCCGTCTTCATCCACTACCTTCTGCTTCGTGTATTTGCCGAAGGAGCTTGCGCTGCCTCGTGTTGCTGAAATCCCAGCTTCTGCATGTTTTTCTGCTGTTGCCATCGGATCCCGCAAATCCCGGGGCGTGGTGATATAAGCCACATTCTTCAGATCTGTCGTGCCTGTGGGGACATCCTCTTCTGGGTTCCCCCGAACGCCGATATCTGTAGAATAATAAATCGGTGCCATAGGAGAGCCAATCTTTACATCCTCAATGATCCATGTCAGTGTCTGCGTCCCGTCTGCATTTTTTGTAACCTTCGGTTCCGTCAGCACCGGATTTGGGAATGCTGCGCCCGCTTCCGTGTCTTTTATGATATTCCCTTTTGTACCGCCGTTGACGGATGTCTGCTCATAAGCGCCGCCGAAATATGCGCTCCCTGGTTTGTATGTCAGGTGCTTCGGCAAAGTATCGACAATGGTAATCCTGGCCGTATGCTCAAATTCGCCTGGCTTATCATAATAGGTTCCTGGCTGCAGCTTGAAATCCACTACCCTCTGGTCTGCATCCAGATTGAAAACCTTCTTCTCTTCCCCATTGCTGTCTGCCTGCTGCAGATTCTTCGTAATCTTTGTCTTATAACCGATAATCAGCAGCGTATCGCCCCAGTGATACCAATCGGAATTATGCTTGCCCTCAATCCCGCTTCCATCTGCCCGGTAAACTTCCTTTTGATAGAAAACACTGCCATCAATGTTGGCGCTCGTATAATGGCCCACCTTCCACATTTCCGGCTTAAGTACCAGTTCGGGGATATTCAGGCCTGGATTCTGGGTAAGGTCAAGGGTTTCCAGCCCCATGCCTGCTTTCTCAAACATTTCCTTCGTCCAGACGCGGGAGGTAGAAGCCAGCATAAAGGTCTTCCCTGCCAAATCCATATCATCTTTGACCCTCGCTTTGTGGTAGCAGCGGTAGTAAGGATCTGACGCCAGCACTTCGCCGCCAGAGCCGATAAAGCTAATCAGCATACCCACGCAGGTCTTGCCTGCCGGAATCTTATCCAGGCTATCATAAAATTCTAACTGATCCTCGTAAGTCAGTTTCAGTTCATCATCGCTTGCCCAATCGCTTCCATCCGGCTTGGTTGCATAGTAGATACGGACATTTTCTTCCGCTAAACCTGTCTCTGTCTCGTCATGCCCATTCAAGGCGGCCCCGCCTTCCAGATGCAGGAACCAGTCCTCCTTCTCCAATTCCAGGGCGCTTCCATAAAACTTCAGCAGCGTGGTCCCAAGGTACATCCTGTTCTCTTCTACCCGGTTTGGGTTATAGGACAAGCCGCCCATCAGGTTCAGTTCCGAACCAACAGCCGCATAATCCCGGCCATCCTGGTTGTCACTGACGCCGCAGCCCAGCTGAAAAGCCTGAGCGTCCCCGTAACGGACCCTGTTCTGCAAATATCCGCCTAAAGTCAGCTCCAGCGTACGCGTCTCCCTGTCGTCGTCTGCCACCATCTGCTGAAAACCGTTCTCCCCCTGTACCAGACGGTCCCCGCTCATTGTGGTAGCTCTTAGGTTCCCCGCTTCTGCCGTCGTGGCAAAAAAGCCTTGCCCATAAGTTTTTACAATATCATAATTGGGTTTCTCGCCATCGCCTTCTTTTTTATTAAACGGCTGTATCAGCCAAATCTCCCCAGAGGAGAAACAGCCTACATTCAGCCCATACGTAACGTATTTGCCTTCATCGCCGTTCATTGTAGGCATTTTTTTAGGGTCAATCTCATAACCTTCCACGGTGATATGGATGGTATCCCCTTCCTGGGCCGCCGTCCAATTCCCGCTTTTGTAACAGGCATTTTTCCCTTCCCCCTCTGCATAGGGCGCATAGGGGGTCGCCTTCAGCCGGTCGTCAATCTTCCGGCCATCTTTATTCTGAGAGCCATATTCCCTCCAATGTACTTCATCATAACTCCACAAAAGCGGCGCAAATGCCGTATCTTCTATTACCTGGCCCGCCGTATACCCAGAATTTTCATTCGGCGTATTGATTTCATACTTGGAAGACAGCTTCAAATCAAAGGTAATGGGGCTTCCGTCTGGTAATTCTATGCCCTTCAGGCCTTTGGAAGCGTTATCGTTATAAAGCTGCAAGGTAATGCCCAGCTTCATGGAACGCCCCGGCAAGGGCTTCACAATATCTGTATTGGCCGCCACATCCTTGTATTGCTGCATCCAGGCATCATCTCCCTGGAACCAGAAATCATCCGCATAGGAAGAATCCCCTTTTACCTGGATGTTATATTTCGGGGCTGCCGTTACCTCTACCTCGTCTGCCGTAACGGACTTTTTTTCTACCGCAGGCTGGCCGTCAATCTTATGTTCTTCGTTGCTACACGGCCCATCCCATGCGCCGCCCTCCATGGCTGCACTGATAATCGGGGCAAATTTCGCACCATTCTTCATGCCTTTGACATAAATCGTCACATTCTCCCCAAAATCACCTGGCACCACGGAATGGTTGCCTTCTGATGGGAGTAAAAGCTTATAGCAGGTCAGCACCTGGCATTCTTTCTCTACGCCGTCAACCATGCGGGCCTCTTTGGACAAAACTGGCTTATAGCCTTCTGTCTGATCCATCCAAGCCATGGCCGTCTGCTCAAATGCTGCTTCGTTTTCGGAAAGCGGCAATACGAATTCCAACTTTACCCGGGCTTGGCTGTAACTTTTCGAGATATCCCAGGATTTCATGTTGACGTTGAAATCATAATTGACGGTATCAAAGGTGCGGACTATTTTATCCTCCGGCGTCGTATCATTGCCTCTGCCCTCTGTTTCATCAAAAGGCGCGGACCCAGTGCTTACTTTCGTTACCTTAACCTCATTGACATAGGCTTCGTCCGGCTCCATTGCCTCCCAGATTGAATCTGCGGCTGCCGCCTTCTGCTTCGCTTTCTTGCCATCTGCTTTTGCCGGGGCCTCTGCCGTCCCTTCCGGCTCCTGTGCATCTCCTGCTTCCCCGCCTGCAGTTTTATAGGCCTGCCCTAACTCTGCGGTCTTTACATACTGGATGATATGGCCATCAGCGGCGCTGTACCTGTTTTCCCTAACTTCATTCCCGCTGTTGCCTTCTATTACAGTAATCTCATTTGTCCCTTTTACATAGGAAGTGACAATCCCCATCTGGTTTGCCGTCTCTTCATTTTCCCTCTGGAAGAATACGATATCGCCAGCCTTTGGCTCATAGCCTTCCCTGCCAGCCACGTAAGCGGCGTTGCCTTCCTTTGCCTGCCCAAACGCTTCCCTCCATTTTGCCGTATCTGCCTGGCTGGGGAAGAGGCCGGAAGCGTCCATCCCTGCATAGTGCAGGCAGAAATTCACGAATGCTGCATCCCAATCTGCAAAGGGATCCCCTACGAATTGGCCGTAACGGGTATAGCCTTTATGGCTTCCATTTTCCGCAACCGTATAGTTGCTGATACTCTCTTTATAGCCCACCTGCATCTGTGCTGCGGTTACCAGGTCTTCGGCCCAGTTCCCTTTCCACTGCACATTGGCGTATTGGCTATCCCATAAGGAGGGTTCTTCCACATCAGCCTGTGAGTCAATGTAGCAGACGTCCGTATGGGTATGCTCTTCCTTGCCGCAAGCCAGTTCTTGGGTATAGCAGGCATCCGTGTGGGTATGCCCTTCCCCTTCTTCTTGCCCGCAGGCCCAGCCTTCCGGCGTCTGATAGCATTCCTCTGTATGCTTGTGGCCTTCTTCCCCTTCTGCACTTTCTTCCTGCCCGCAGGACGGTTCCTGGGGCGGCTGGCATTCTGCCGTGTGGGTATGGCCTTTGCTTTCTTCCTGGCCGCAAGCCAACATCTTGGAATAGCATTCCCCGCTGTGCTGATGCTCCTCTGCCCCGCACCTGGCCGTGCCGGTCATGGCCACGCCATACTGTGTCAGCCCTCCGACCACGCCAGTGACTACCATGACAATCAGAAGCAGCACAGCAATCCCGACTTTGCGGTTTTTCTTCTGCCGTTTATTCAACTCATCCAAATAATCTTTTACAAGTTTTTGCATCTTCTCACCTTCCTAGCGCATAAATCCCATGCGGGCCACCGGCCACGCCCTGAATGCTACTTTGCCGACAATCTGGCTCTCTTCTACACATCCGATTGCCTTGATACGGCTATCTATGGATATTGCCCTGTTATCTCCCAATACGAAGGTCATCCCCTCCGGCACCCTGTAAGGGAAATCCAGTTCACATTTCCCTTGCTTCTGCCCTGCCAGGTAGGGTTCGTCAATCTTTTCCCCATTGACATACACATTGCCTTCCCCATCTATCTCTATCTCATCTCCTGCGCAGCCTATGGCGCGCTTTAGAAGTATTCTTCCTCCATAATAAAACCCTATTATATCGCCGGCTTCCACTTGCTTGGTCTGGTGGAGGAGTATGACTTCCCCATTTTCCAAAGTGGGCGCCATGCTGTTCCCATGTACCCGGATTAACAAAAATAACCTTGTGGCCATCAGCGCTGCCACAGCAGCTGCCACAATCAGTACCCCCGTGATATTTATCAGGGTTTTCCGGACTTGGTGCTTGCCTTCTTCCCTGGCAAGTTCTTCCCGGAGCAAATCTATGGACGGGATTTTTGGCGCCTCCGCCGGTTCCTGGTTCTTCCTAGCCATAGAAGCCACCTGAAGCCGCAGCTATCCGGCACTGCTCAGGCTTGCTTTCCTGCAGCCCTTCCTGGCTGCCAGGCGCCTTGCCCAGGCTGATGGGGACTACTTGGCCGGCGCTGTCAGGCGCCTTGCCCAGGCCGCCCGGAACCATCTGGCTGGCGCTGCGGGGATTCCTCACCTTCCGGATGCTGGATATCTTCCGGGATCCGAAAGGGGGTTCCGCGACCCGCTCGTCTTCTGACGCCCTCTCACCCAGCAGCTTGATATTCATCAGATACTGCTCGGCAGCCTCCTGCGCCGCCTCAAACACCCCATTGATCCGGATTGCCGCTTCTGCAATGGAACCAGCCTCTTCCAGCTCAATCAGCCTGGAGGCTTTCATCTCCTCCATCTGGCTGCCCAGCTCCTTAATCTTCTTATCCTTCTGGTTGAGCCGTTCATCCTTGATATCCAGCTTCTTCTTGAGGCGGTCATAACTTTCAGCCATCGTCCCATATTCTTCTCTTATCTCTTCCAACTCCCGCTGCAGCCTCTCGGTTTCCTCGCATTGCGACAGAAGCATCTGCAGCAGTTCCCTTCGCTTTAACTTGCGTAACTCTTTGTCTGCCATATTGCCTCTCTACCCCTCCTGGACTCCTGCACCGCCTGTGCCTTCCACTTCATCCAGGGTGCCGTCTATAATCTTAATCAGTTCCAATGCCGACCGGAAATATACGGTCCGGTCCTCTTCCAGATATGTGACCCTGCCTTGCCAGCTGCTGTGCTGCCGGTGCTGTACACGGATGACAAAAGTTCCCATATCACCATGTTTTTCCAATAATTCTCCGTCCTTCATGACCCTTGCCATCCCTTCCTTCCTCTGGTAATTGTGAGTACGTCCGTGTATATCCCTGTCGCTGGTCCCCATATGGGGAAACCCCAATGCATTGAAAAGCTCCTCTGCAATCCTTATGATTTCCTCATACCCGCGGAAAGGGATGCCTTCCCGGCTGTATGCATGGTACAGATGGCCTTCCACCGTGCCGCTGCCGCTTTGGCCGACACATAACACAATCCCGTTCGGCGTCCCAATATAATGCCCTGTCCCTGCCATTTGTACCATTCCCTTTCCGTGTTCTCCCGTACCTTCTGGCTGTATTTTATCAGCCTGCTACTATCCCAATGGCTATCCATTCCAAAATAAAATGCGTTTTTTGCAGGATTTAGATATATTTCCCTATGTCTCGCAAATCACGCTGTTCACATGATACTGCACGCTGGTGCGCTGCCTTCCCACCATAAAGTTATGGCTGATGCGCTTCTCTACGATATCGCAGTTCTCCCGGGTGGTGTTGACCAGCAGGATCAGGAACTGCCCGCTTCCATACTGGTTGAAAATATCCCCATGGCGGATGGAATGTTTAATGGCTTCATTCAGCCTGAGGGACATTTCTTCCAAACGCTCCCCCTCCTTCATGGGGTTGCCTTTGCCGTCCACCAAGGTGCACAGCATTAAGTAAACGCTTTGCCCTCCCCGCTCCATGAGCCGGTTCACCATATGGTAAATGCCTTGGAACACTGGGTAAGAGCATTGGTAACCGCCCAGGATATCCCTGGAATCCTCCTGCAGCTTCCTCTGGATCTGGTCTAAGACCTCATAAGAATGCTTCATCTGGTTCCCTAGGTGCTCCATAGCCTCCAGGATTTTCCCGGATGGGTAGATGCCCCGCTCTTTGATATAAGTGTCTACAGTATCCGCATAAAGCTTCTGCGCTTCTTCATAACGCCCGCTCTCCACCAATGCCTCCATTACCAGGCTCTCCCAATCCGAAAAGGGTGCAATCTCCGTCACATACCTCCCCAGTTCTTCTAACCGGTACCAATCCTCTTTTCCCCTTAAGATTGCCGCCGCTTCCTCCACGCACCCAAAAAACTGCTTATGGTAACGCCTTGCCTCCGCTCCTGCCCATAAGACCCCAATATAGGTAGAAAGGAATTCACCCTTATATATGTAACAAGCCTCCAGGTAAAGCCTTAACTTCGCCTCATCCTCCTGGCATCCCGCTGCCTGGCTGCACAGCCTGTCAAAAACCGCCGCATCCTCACTGACAGGAATATGCGGCGTCCAATGGTAAATCCCCTTCTCCAGGGCAATATAATTCTCTTTTGGGAGCCCCATTTTCTCAAGCTTTTTCTTTGCCTTGTAGACAATCGTCTGCAAAGCCTGATGCCTGTTCTCCACATCCCTGTCGCCCAACAGGACGTCTTCCAGGTAATCCCTGCTTACGCCAGACTTAACGTTATGGAGCAGCACCTGCATAAGGCTGGTAAAATGCGTATCCCGCATCTTCTCCCCAGTCAGCGGATGCCCATTATAGCGCATCTGGAAATTCCCAAACATCTGGACGTATAACGTGCCCGACTGTTCCTTCTCCATTTCATTTCCCTCGTTTCCCCGTATATTGGCATTTTGATAAAAAGGCAATCCCTTTGCCTGCTTACCAACATGCCAATCCCCTGGCTTCCCCTCCAAATCCTTACCCCATAATGCCCGTTATGAGGTATTTTTATATGCGGCCGCTTTGGCCCCCTCCCCCCTGAATCTTGAGGGGATTGCACGCTTTGACGCGGCGGGTAGCTTCCACAACATGGTTCCTTACCGCCGCAGTGCAATCCCCGCGGAGCGTTTCTGTCCATAGGACGCACTTTCCTATGAACTCAAAAACCCCGCTGCAAGCAACGGGGTATCAAGCTTGCTGCGCTGCAGAGCAGCGGGGTATTCGACCCTCGCGGCATTCGCCAAATATCCATGCAAACATGGCTATTTTTCTCATTGCTCGCGGGAATAAAAAAAGCCTGCCACGCCAAACGGCAGAACAAACGCCGTCTGGCATAGCAGGCCAAACATACACATATGATATACTTATTAATAGAAGGCTTTTTCCCTCCCCTCACCCATCTTCCCCAAAAACAGCCCCCTCACCCATCTTCGCATCCCAGATTGCCTCTTCCACAACTTTGACACATTCTTCGGTATGCTTCAAAATATCCTTCCCCCAAAAATGGATTACCGTCCACCCCAAAAAGAGCAGCTTCCGGTCCGTTTCCCAATCCCGGTTCCGGTTCCTTTCTATCTTTTTCAGCCAATACTCCGGGTTCTTTCCCTTTTCCAGGCGCAGCCTTAATACCTCCCAGTCCTTCCCATGGAAAAACTCACTGTCGCAGAAGATAGCAATCTTGTACTTCGTCAGCGCAATATCCGGGCTCCCCGGTAAATGCTTATAATTCTTCCGGTAGCGATACCCTTTTGCCCACAATGCCTTCCTCAGCCGCAGCTCAATGGAGGTATCCTTGCCGCGTATCTTACTCATATTTTTTGAAACCGCCTCTTGGCTTCTTGCCATCGCTTATCCCTTCTTTCCGCCCCATGTATCTGAAACCTAGCCTCCCCTCACCCAAGCTGGTATTTCCTACGGTATGCATCCTGCATCTGGATAAAGGAAATCCGGTTCTCTTCCGATAGGTTATCCAGATAACCATGGGCTTCTATGGTCTGGTCCTCCATCTGGATAATATACACCGCCAGATTCGAACAATGGTCTGCCACACGCTCATAATTCATGGCAATATCCGCCAGCACAAGCCCCAGGTCAATCGTGCACTTCCCTTTCCGCAGGCGTTTGATATGGCGCTTTTTCACTTCTTTATTTAAGCCGTCAATCACTTCCTCCAAAGGCTCCACAGACAGGGCAAGGCCTGGGTCATTTTCCGAAAAAGCCCGGGCAGAGCGTTCCAATATATCTTGGATTGCGGCGCTGTAGACCTCCAATTCCTGCTTTGCCTTCCCGGAAAACACCATCCCTTTCCTGTCCATCTTGGCGGCAATCTCCATAAGGTTCAGGGCATGGTCCCCAATCCGTTCAAAATCATTTATGCTGTGCATTAGGGTAGAGATGCCCTGGCCTTCCTCGGCTGTCAGGTTCTGGCTGTTCAGCTGTGTCAGGTATGCCGCCAATTTATCCTCATACTTATCAAGAAGCTCTTCCTGGGTCTCCACAAAGTGCGCCTGTTCCCCGGAATATTGGGCAAAAAGCCCCATGGCTGCCTCCATGGCGCCCTTGGAGATGCCCGCCATCTGCTGCGCCAGGGAACGGCACTGCTCTATGGCAAACCCCGGAGTGGCCAGGAACCGCAAATCCAATATCTGGAACACATCCTCATCGGCTGAGGCTTCCCGCTCTTCCTGGGAAAGGGGAATCGTAAGGTAAGCCAGCCTTTCCAGCCATTTCGTAAAAGGCAGCAGCACCAAGGTGGCAAAAATATTGAAAATGCTGTGGATTGCTGCAATCCCCGCCGCCCCGACGGCCTCATCCATAATGCCAAAGGGAAAGGACGCCCGGATTACGGCATAAACCGCCAGAAACAGCACTGCCCCTATCAGGTTAAAATAAAGATGCACAAAAGCCGTCCTGCGGGCGCCCTGGTTCGCCCCCACGGCAGAGACCATTGCCGTCACGCAGGTGCCGATATTCTGCCCCAATATAATCGGGATGACAGAACTATAAGTAAACGCGCCTGTCACAGAAAGAGCCTGCAGAATCCCCACCGATGCCGAGGAACTCTGGATGACTGCCGTCAGCAGCGCACCTGCCAGCACCCCCAAAACCGGGTTCCGAAAAGCTGTCAGGATACCTGTAAATTCCGGCACATCCGCCAAAGGCTTTACGGCCCCGCTCATGGCCTCCATCCCAAACATCAGCACGGCAAAACCCAGCAATATCTCCGCCAGGTCTTTCCTCCTGCCGCTTTTTGCCCCCAGCAGGAATACAATCCCCACCAAGGCCAAGATTGGAGTAAAAGACGATGGCTTCAGCATCCGTACAAAGAAATTCCCGCTTTCAATGCCTGTCAGGCTCAAAATCCAGGAAGTTATGGTCGTACCGATATTCGCACCCATGATAATGCCCACCGCCTGGGACAGCTTCATAATCCCTGAATTGACAAACCCCACCAGCATAACAGTGGTAGCGGAAGAAGACTGGATAACCGCCGTAACGCCAGCCCCCAAAAGCACTGCCTTTAAGGGATTTGAAGTCAGCTTCTCCAATATGCGTTCCAGCCTGCCGCCAGACAGCTTTTCTAATCCGCCCCCCATCACATGCATCCCATACAAAAATAAGGAAAGCCCTCCCACCAATGACAGAAAACCGAAGATATCCATTCACTAAATCCTCCTAACGATATTTTATTACCGACTGCTGCCAATCCGGCATCATTGGCCTTATGCCTGCTGAACGCCAATGGGCAGCAAAGCCAGGTACAACTTCCCCCATAGGCTTTTTTCTATTAAGGATATTTTGTACCATTTGGTAAAAGGTAATACATGATATAATGCAAAATATCACCCCCCCTGGCAGGTACGCCCTATCCCCTTCCTTTGCTCCCCCTCTGGTTTACCCACTCCCGGAATAGGGCATACAGCACGGACATAAAGGGGATGAACACCAGCATCCCTACAATCCCCATCAGCTTCCCGCCCACGGTCACGGCGAACAGCACCCACATGGAGGGCAGCCCTACGGAATTCCCTACCACATGGGGGTAAATTAAGTTCCCTTCTATCTGCTGCAGCACCAAAAACAGCACTATGAAGAACAAGGCCTGCATGGGGCTTACCATCAGGATTAAGAACGCCCCTACGGCACATCCGATAAACGCCCCTATCATAGGGATCAATGCCGTAAACGCAATAAGCACCCCGACCAGCATGGCATAAGGCAGGCGCAGAAGCGTCATGCTCACGAAAAACATCGCCCCTAAAATCAATGCCTCCAGGCACTGCCCCGTAATAAATTTGGAAAATGTCCGATGGGAAAGGCTGCATACATAGCAGGCCTTCCCCACCGCCTTAGGGGACAGAAACGCCTTTAGCACCTTGATGCACTGCCTCCCCAAGGCCTCTTTCTGGTTTAGGATATAGAGGGAAAAGACCATTGCGATAAAAAAGGTCATAACGCCGTTGATTACCACCATCGTGGCAGACATCGTATAGGAAATCACGCTCCCTGCGCCGCTTAAGGCAAAGTCCTTAATGCCTTCTATCCAGCTCTTCCAGTCAAACTCCATCGATTCAATAAATGCCACAATATCCTTCTGCCTGCCGAAAACGTCCTCCGCCCAAGCCTGCACTTTCGGCAGGAATGCCGCCATGCCCGCGCTGACACTGTCAAACGTCTTCCCCAGCTGCGGGATTACCACGACCACCACAACCGCCAATATAGCAAACACAAACAAGATGGAAAGCGCCATACTGACAGGCCTTGCCGCCTTCCCCCCTTTGGGGAACAGCTTCTTCTCAATGGCCGCCATAGGCAGGTTCAGGATAAACGCAATCGCCCCGCCCATCACAAAGGGGAATAGGATCCCCCATAGAAATGCCAGATAAGACCTGACTGCCCCCATATTCATTAAGACTGCCATTAAAAGCAGGGTAAATGTGATAATCCCTAAAATTTTCTTCATATTGTCTTTATTCAGGTTCATAGTATCCAATCCCTTCCCTTCCTTCGGAACGGCATAAAAACCATCCGTTATCCTAACATACAGCAATGGGTGACGCGCCTGGAGCGACGGTCCCATGGACCTGCAGGCGCCGTACTCGTACTTAAAGTATAGTCTAGCATTTCCATGCTGTTTTTTCAATAGATTCCTTCCCTAATCCGGTACATTTCCTGCGTGCCCAAACCCCAGGCAATTCCCTGCCGCAGCCATACAGAAAAACCCCTTCCCCCACTGCGCCATATCCCAGCAGAAACCGCTGTTTTCCCTTGCCCCTACAGTTCTACAAGTCTTGAAAACCAAAATAAATTGTGATAAAATTATGGTTAAAGCAAAAGATTTTAAATATTCAGGAGGAGCGTATGAAATTCTTAACAAACCGAAAGCTTGCCACCCGCATCGGCATCATTACCACAGCAATTACTTTTGGCGGCATGTTCCTGCTGTGGCTCATTGTATCCAGCCGCGTAGCCTCTATGGTAGAGGACAATATTACGAACCAGATGATTGACGCTGTAGAGTCCAGGGCTTCCATTATAAATAGCTATGTGGCTTCTGCAGAAGAATATATGGCCGCTTTTGCCCTCGGAAGCGAGGTCCAAGACCTCCTTGCAGACCCTGAAAACCCGGATTTACTGCAAAAAGGGCAGGAGTACACAGAGAGTTTTGCTGCTATCAAGGGGATTTTCGAAGGGCTGTATATTGCTACCCCTTCTACATATGTCCTCACACACACTTCCCCAGATGCCATTGGGATTACCACCCGGTCTGACGAATCCTTAAAAGAATTCCAAGATACCATCCTAGCCAAACCGGAGCTGACCAACCTGGGAATCATGAAGTCCCCAGGGACGGGGAGCATGATCCTCTCTATGTACTACCCGCTGTTTGACGGCCAGGAGTGCCTTGGCTATGTGGGCGCCGGCGTCTATGCCAGCCGCCTGATGGATGCGCTTCTGGATTTAGACATTGAAGGCCTGCCCCATAGCGAATATGTTTTTTTGAATGTAGAAACCGGCACCTACTTATACCATGAGGACGATTCCCTGCTGAATACGGAAACCTCTGACGCCGGCTACCTGGAAATCATCCAAAAGATTAAATCGGACGGCAATACCCAGGCCGGCACGTATTCTTACCAGGATGAAAATGGCGTTAACCAGCTAGTGGTCTATAAATACCTGAAAGACCGGAACTGGGTCTTTATGGTCCGCGACGACACGACGGAGGTGTATGGGAAAGTCGGCACGATACGTTTTACCGTGGGGATATTATGCCTAAGCGTAGCGGCTGTCGTTATACTCATTACGCTGCTGATCCTCTACCGGGAAGGCCGGGAACTTATGGTAATGGAACGGGCCATCCGGCGCCTGGGTAACCTGGAGCTTTCAGCAGGAGAAGAACTAAAGCCGTTTTCTGGCAGGAAAGACGAAATCGGCATGATCGCCCATACCATCCAGCATGTCTGCGGCTGCCTGCGCAAGACGATTGACGACATCGGCCGGATTTTAGGCGAAATGGCAGACGGCAATATTGCCGTAGATGTCACCCAAAACGAAGACTATTATATTGGTGATTTCAGGGTGCTGGCCGATAGCCTCCAAAGCATCCGCACCCACCTTACGGATGTCATGCGGGAAATCACCCATATCGCCAGCCAGGTAGGCAACGGCGCCAGCCAGGTGTCGTCCGGGGCACAGGCATTGTCCCAGGGAACCATGCAGCAGCAATCTTCGATGGATGGGCTTGTATCGAACATTGCGGACATCACAGAACAAATCCAGAACAGCACGGTCCGCTGCAGCAACGCCAGCAACCTGGTTGACCGGGCAACAGGCTATGCTGCAGAAGCAGACACCAAGATGGATGAGCTGGTTACCGCCACAAAGAATATCGACCAGTCCTCAGCCAAAATCGGCAGTATCATAAAGACCATTGAGGACATTGCCTTCCAGACAGATATCCTTGCGCTGAACGCTTCCGTGGAAGCAGCCCGGGCAGGGGAAGCTGGGAAAGGCTTCGCCGTCGTATCGGAAGAGGTCAAAAGCCTTGCGGCTAAGTCCGCCAAGGCTGCCAAAAACACAAGCACGCTTATCGGCCGTTCCATCCAGGATGTAACAACCGGCACAGAGTCTACCAACCATGCCATTTCCGCCATGCAGGTAATCAGCGAGTGTATCCAATCCATCAAGACCCTGATGGACGACATTTCCCTCGCCAGCGTCCAGCAGTCGGAGATGATCGTTTCCATAGAAGGCAGGATTAAAGAGGTTTCTAATGTAATACAGGAAAACTCTGCCGCCGCCAAGGAAAGCGCGGCAATTTCCACAGAATTGTCCAACCAGGCAAAGACGCTGAACCATTTAATCAGCCAATTCCGCATCCAATAAACAGTATGTCTTTAAAAAATTAACCAGGCATCCTCCCCCAGGGTCCCTGATTCTGCCATAGCCCCTGCCGCTTTGCGGGAATCCCTCTTGAAATAACTTCCAACCCATTGTATAATGGCAATGTAACAAGTATTTTTGGAAATAAATACAGGAGGCCTACTATGAAATTTAGGAAAACTATTTTCATCCTCGTCTCTGCCCTGGCCCTTACGCAGACGCCAGCATCTGTCCTGGCACATGGACACGGCGGCTGCCACGGCGGAGGGCATTATTCCGCTGTCCCTACGCCGGATACGTCCTATGAACAAGCCCCTTCCTGCCACCGCGCAGGCTGCAACATAACTGGCGGCCACCATCATGGAAACCAGGCTTACCACGGGCATTCCGGCAACTGCGTAACTTACCGCCAATGCACGGTAGACGGCTGCACCAAGGCCGCCGGGCACACCCACCATGGCAAATACTACTATGGGCATTCTGGCAGCAAGCGGTACAGCCAATGTACGGCAGCTGGATGCAACAAGACCAAAAAACATAAACACAACGGCAAATATTATTATGGGCATTCCAGCAACTGCATTACCTACCGCCAATGTACGGTAGACGGCTGTGAAAAGACCAAAAAACATAAGCACGGCGGCAGCTACTATTACGGGCACTGCACGGGCAGCAAAGTATACAGCCAATGCAAATTCCCCAACTGCAGCAAGACAAAGTCCCACAAGCATAACGGCAAACGTTATTATGGGCATTCCACCTTTAAGGCTTATTGATTCCATAAGGCAAGGTAACAGACGGGCTGTTGCAATGTGAAATACCCACGGGGCGTTTCATTTGCAGCAGCCCCTTCTATCTGCCCCTTCCCCTGGCCGCCAGGACCCATCCCCAGAATATCCCCCCGGCTGTAGGCGCAGCAAATTGCCTTAAGCCATAGAAGTTATAAAAAGGGGCTTGACAAATCCCCCTCCCCCTTCTATAATTGGCATAAAT
The DNA here is from genome assembly GCA_910588965.1 of uncultured Lachnospiraceae bacterium. Lineage (GTDB taxonomy): Bacteria > Bacillota > Clostridia > Lachnospirales > Lachnospiraceae > Petralouisia. Next base: position 127,077 of record CAJUSO010000002.1, read on the forward strand.
TGCAAAGTTCCTGCCCCATCGGCAGGCTGCTGCCCGCAATAGAAAAAAGGCGATAGGGCCGCCCAAAGACCTCTTGTTTGGCTGGCCCTGGGATAGGAAAAAGTAGCAGGAAGACCCCCCTACAGAAAACAGCCGGACGATGAGAGGCGCAGGCAGGGCTTTTTGCGAATACATTCCTAAAGCTGCACACTGAACAGGCAGGCCCCATCCAAGGAAGGGCGAACCCTTCCGGCTGGCCCTGCGCCAGTAGGCTGTGACGGTTTTGCATCCGTTATTTTGCAGGAGTGCTATCTGGCACTTACTAAGGCAGGCTGTGTGAGCAGCCTGTGAAAAAAGGTGGTAACACGGGTTGTAAATCCCCCGTCCTTTTGGAGCAAACCATGGTATTCCCATGCGTTCCAGGGACGGGGTTTTTGATTTTAAACAAGGAGGAATCATTATGACAGTCTATGACGAACTGGTTGCCCGGGGCCTGATTGCCCAGGTGACAGACGAAGAAGAAATCAAAGAACTGATTAACACAGGGAAAGCCGTATTTTATATTGGCTTTGACCCAACGGCAGACAGCCTCCACGTAGGGCATTTTATGGCGCTCTGCCTGATGAAGCGCCTTCAGATGGCAGGCAACAAGCCCATCGCCCTGATCGGAGGCGGCACAGGGATGATTGGCGACCCTTCCGGGCGCAGCGACATGCGCCAGATGATGACCCCGGAGACCATCCAGCACAACTGCAGCTGTTTTAAAGAACAGATGGGGAAATTCATTGATTTCTCCGAGGGGAAGGCCTTAATGGTAAACAATGCGGACTGGCTGATGGACCTAAACTACATCGACGTGCTCCGGGAGGTAGGCCCGCATTTCTCCGTAAACCGCATGCTGACAGCAGAATGCTACAAGCAGCGCATGGAAAAAGGCCTGAGCTTCTTAGAATTCAACTACATGATTATGCAGAGTTATGATTTCTACGCCCTGTTCCAGAAATACGGCTGCAACATGCAGTTCGGCGGCGACGACCAATGGAGCAATATGCTAGGCGGCACCGAACTTATCCGCCGCAAGCTGGGCAAGGACGCTTATGCCATGACCATTACCCTGCTGCTCAATTCGGAAGGCAAGAAGATGGGCAAGACCCAATCCGGCGCCGTATGGCTGGATCCCAAGAAAACTTCCCCCTACGATTTCTACCAGTACTGGCGCAACGTGGCAGATGCGGACGTATTAAAATGCATCCGGATGCTGACCTTCCTCCCCTTAGAGGAAATCAACAAAATGGATGCCTGGGAAGGGGCGCAGCTTAACCAGGCAAAAGAAATCCTGGCTTTCGAACTGACCAAAATGGTACATGGGGAGGCAGAAGCCCAGAAAGCACAGGACGCTGCAAAAGCCATTTTCTCCAGCGGCAACGCAGCTGACATGCCCTCTGCCACTTTGGCCGGCGATGATTTCAAAGACGGCGCCATTGACATCTTAGGCCTCCTGGTTAAATCCGGCCTGGCCTCTTCCCGTTCCGAAGCACGCCGGGCCGTGGAGCAGGGCGGCGTCTCTGTCAATGGTGAAAAGGTGGCTGACATCAAGGTTTCCTACCGCCCAGAGGACTTTGGCAACGGCATGGTCCTGAAAAAAGGCAAAAAAAGCTTCCGCAAAATCTTACTCTAATAGCCCAGGCCGGTTTCTATGCGCCATAACAGGGGATGCAAGGGAACCGGCCTCCCCTTTCCCCTCAATTTTGAGGGGGAGGGGGCATTTTTGTCTCATAGGACGCACTTTCTTATAAAAGGTAAAATCCTCCCCTGCGCCAACAGGGACGGCCTCCAGCACACATCCAAAAATGGGATACTTAAGGCAGGGATACCGCAGCATCCTCGGGAACGGCCCATCAGCCGGAACTTGTGGCTGGATGTCAGTGAAAGGCTTACTTCGTATCCTGCCAGACAGCAAGATAGGCATAGATGAAGTTCTGATTGGCGCCCCATAAGTGCATTGATGTAACCACTTTTAACGGAAATGTTTTGCGGATAGATTGTGGAAAAAGGAAGAAGGATTGAAAACAACGCCATGGCCTGAATGTACCCTAAATGCTTTGGAAATCGATAAGCCACTTGAAAATTGCCTTACAGTGGCAAACAGACTTCCAGAACATTACGATAGCTTTAGGCTATCTTCCTTTTCGCCGAAAACGAATATCCATTTACGGCATTACCATTTAAGCCACATGGAAAATATTTTCTAAGAAATGGTATCATATACCTTGGACATTCCTACCTTCTGTTCCCCTACAAATTTTAAGCTTTTATCTCACATATCCGTTTCCTGATTTTCAACACCATAGAGGGTGCTACAGACAATTCATCAATCCCCATCTTCACAAAAGCCTCCGTCAATTCCAAATCCGCCCCAAGTTCCCCGCAGATGCCTGCCCACTTGCCACATTTGTGGGCATTATCGACCACCATCTGTATCATTTTCAGTATCGCCTTGTGGTGCGGATTATAAAAGTCGTCCAGCCTCGCATTCTGCCTGTCAACTGCCAGTGTGTACTGTGTGAGGTCATTTGTCCCGATACTGAAAAAGTCAACCAGTTCCGCCAGCTCATCGCTTACCATGACTGCTGCGGGCGTCTCGATCATGATCCCCTGCTCCGGTATCTTGTAAGGAATCTGAAAAGCGTCCAACTCCTCCTGCACTTCTTTTACAATCACATAAACCTGCTGCACTTCCTCCACGGACGTTATCATGGGGTACATGATGGAAAGATTCCCGAACGCCGCCGCGCGCAGCAGCGCCCGAAGCTGCGTCTTAAATATTTCCGGCTGTTTCAGGCAGATTCGGATTGCCCGGTATCCCATCGCTGGGTTATCCTCCTGTCCCAGGTTAAAATAATCCACCTGCTTGTCGGCCCCGATATCAAGCGTCCTGATGATGACCTTTTTCCCCGCCATCATCTGTGCCACCTGTTTATAAGCCTGAAACTGCTCCTCCTCTGTCGGAAAATCATTCCTCCCCAGATATAGAAACTCACTGCGGAACAGCCCGATTCCCTCCGCATCGTTTTCAAGCACATACCCGACATCGCCCACGCTTGCGATATTTGCATACAAATGAATTTTTTTCCCATCTAAAGTTATCGTCTGTATCCCCTTTAATGTCTGCAGTAACTGCGCTTTTTCCTTCTCATCTTCCATTCTTTTCTGTGTCTGCCCGCAGAGTCCTTCTGATGGATCAAACGTTATTTCCCCGGCAAAACCGTCCACAACGGCTTTCGTGCCGCTGTGTATCTCCTGCAGATCCATCGGAACGCCGACCAGCGCCGGTATATTCATCATGCGGGCGAGAATTGCCGTGTGGGAGTTGGTGGAGCCGTGCACCGTCACAAAAGCCAGTATTTTTTCCTTATCCATCTGCACGGTTTCGCTGGGACTCAGATCTTCCGCAACAATAACCGATGGATTTATGGCAGAAAAATCGACTTCCTCCTGCCCCTGCAGAATCTTCACAAGACGGTTGGAAATATCCTTGACATCAGCGGCTCTTTCCTTCATGTAGCCATCGTCCATGCTTGCAAACATTTCCGAAAAATTGTCCCCTGTCACTGCCACCGCGTACTCTGCATTCACAAGTTCTGTCTGGATCATTTTGTGTATGGATTCGAGATAGTCCTCGTCCTCCAACATCATCTGATGCACCTCGAAAATGGCGGCATTGGCCTCCCCGACTTCCTTTAACGCCTTGTCGTACAATTTCTGAAGCTGTAATTTTGCTTCTTTACCAGCCTCTTCCACTCTCGCCGCCTCGGCCGCCGCATCCTCAATCCGGCACCGCTTTACCTGCAGCTCCCTGTCCTTTAAGACAATCACGTTTCCCATTGTAATCCCTTTATATACGGATTTTCCTTTATATGTTTTCATCCTGCTTCCTCCATTATTGACTTCCATTCATACACTGCCAATACACATCCACATGGCATATTCGCTGTATGGGGGCAGGGAAACAGAGCATTCCCCACTTGGTCATCTTACAGGTTATTCTTCATGAATGCTTCCATCTGCTCTATGGCAGCATCCTCGTCTGCGCCTTCTGCTGTGATGGTAATCCTGTCACCACACTTCACACCCATCCCCATCAGCGCCATCAGCTTGGAAGCTTCCACTATCTTGCCGCCCTTTTGAATGGTGATCTTGCTTTCAAATTTCTTTACCTCTTTTACCAGCATACCCGCCGGTCTCGCGTGGATTCCTAACTCGTCTTTAATAACATACTCAAATGATTTCATATTGTCTCTTCCTTTCTTAAATGAAATATTGCATTTATAAAATTTCCCCATTGCTTTCTATGACGCTCCGATACCAGCCAAAGGACTTTTTCTTTCTCCGCTCCAGTGTCCCGTTTCCCTCGTTGTCCTTATCCACATAGATAAAACCGTACCGCTTTTTCATTTCGCCCGTCGTGAAAGACACACAGTCAATACAGCCCCAAGGCGTATAGCCCATCAGCTCCACTCCATCCAACAGAACCGCTTTTTTCAGCTCTTCGATATGCGCTTTCAGGTATGCGATCCGGTAGTCGTCGTTAACCGTTCCGTCTGGCTGTATCTCATCGACTGCACCAAACCCATTTTCCACAATAAACAATGGCTTCTGGTATCTCTCATACAGCAGGTTCAGCGCATATCTTAAACCGGCCGGATCAATCTGCCAGCCCCAGTCACTCTTCTTGACAAACGGATTATTCACGCTTCCCGGATATCCGTCCAGTCCGTTACCCTCCACCACTACATTCGCCTTTACTGCGTTGGTCATATAGTAACTAAATCCCACATAGTCTACCGTTCCTTCCTGCAGAATCCGCTCATCTTCCGGTTTCATCTTAATATGGAATCCTTTTCTCTCCCACTCCTTTAAAATGTAAGATGGATACTCACCTCTCACATGCACATCGCCGAAAAGGTATCTGTCATGCATCGCAAGGACGGAATACATCATGTCATCAGGGTGGCAGGAATACGGATAAATCGGCACACAGGCCACCATGCAGCCAATCTGGAAATCAGGGTTGATCTCATGCCCCTTTTTCACAACCAGCGCACTCGCCACCAGTTCATGGTGCACTACCTGGTACATACACTCCTCCGGGTTTTCCTGTTCTGGAAAAATCACGCCGGAACACGTATAGCCAAACAGCGGGTACTTATAATTCTTCTGGTTGTTGATCTCATTAAAAGTCATCCAGTACCGGACCTTATCCTTATAGCGTTCCATCACCGTGACTGCATATTTTACAAAAAAGCCAACCAGTTTCCTGTTTTTCCAGCCGCCGTATTCCCGTACCAGATGATATGGCATCTCAAAATGGGAGAGCGTGACAACTGGCTGAATCCCATATTTTAAGAGCTCATCAAACAAATCGTCATAAAACCGGAGCCCTTCCTCATTTGGCGTGTCCTCGTCTCCGTTCGGGAAGATCCGCGTCCACGCAATTGATGTGCGGAAACATTTAAAACCCATCTCGGCAAATAATCTCACATCTTCTTTATAATGGTGGTAAAAATCCACCGCCTCATGGTTCGGATAATAATATCCCTCCTGCACACCGTCCGTAATCTGGCGGTCAACGCCATTTGCACCTGCCGTAAGGACATCCACAATGCTGACGCCCTTTCCTCCCACGTTCCATGCGCCTTCCACCTGATGGGCAGCAACAGCGCCGCCCCAAAGAAAATTATCTGGTAATCTGTTCATTTAACCCCTCCTGTCACCGCACGCTCATTACAGTTTCCAACATGTTTACCTTACAGCCGGAACGCACATCAAGCTGCGCACCGTCGCCCATCTCCGTAACCACGCAGATCACAGTCGTGTCATAACCCTCTTTTTCAATCATTTCCTTATCAAATGTTACCAACAAGTCGCCCCTCCTGACTGTATCGCCCTGTGCCACATGCGCCTGGAATCCTCTTCCGTCCAGTTCGACCGTATTGATGCCAATGTGAACCAGCAGCTCCACACCGTTTGCAGATAAGCCAATTGCATGGCCTGTCGGGAACAATGCCTCTACGCTCGCATCAAAAGGAGCGTGTACCTTTCCTTCCTCCGCCACGATCCCGATACCGTCTCCCATGCCTTTTGAGGCAAATACCTCATCCCTGACCTCCTCGATAGGAACCACCAGCCCTTTTGCCGGGCTTGCGATGTCAAGAACCACTCCGTTTTTAGAGGAAACACTGCCTGCTGCCTTCTCTGCTGTCTCTGGAATCGCTTCCTGCGCTTCCACGACATTTTCCTCAAAACCGGCAATATAAGCCAGAACCACACCTAACACAAAGGAAACTACAATAGAAATCAGAAAGCCGATGAACTCTGATCCATATCCTGCCTTAAAATATGCGGGAATCGTTGCAATACCGGGCATGTTATACCCCCACGACACCGCATGAAAAGCACCCGCGATACCGCCGCCGACCGCACCTGCAATGCATCCGCAGATCATCGGTTTTTTCAGCCTGAGGTTGACGCCGTAAATGGCAGGTTCCGTGATACCGAACAGTCCAGTCACTGCCGCCGACGCGGACACCCCTTTCATGTCCTTATCCTTTGTTTCCAGGAATACCCCGAGTGATGCACCCGCCTGTGAAAATACTGCCGATGCCTGCATCCCGGTGAACGTATCATATCCGAGTGATGCATAATTTCCGACGGTGACTGGTGTGATTCCCCAATGTACACCAAAAATAACAAGCACTTCCCACAGGCCGCCTACGATAATACCTGCAGCAATCGGGCTTAACCCGTACAATGAATTGTATACACCGCCGATTGCACCGCCAACCGCATTGCCAATCGGCCCAAACGCAAGCAGTGTGAGCGGAACCATAATGGCGATCGTAAACATCGGTGAAAACAGGTTGCGCACTACAATCGGCAGATATTTGTCAAAAAATTTCTGCACATAAGATGCCACCCAGATTGACAAAATAATCGGTATGACCGATGATGTATAGCTGAGGAGCTGCACTTTCATGCCCAGGAAATACACATCCGCCCCAGTGTTTACCATATTGATGTAGTCCGGGCACACCAGCGCACAAGCAATCACGACTGCCGCATATGTGTTCACGCCAAATTTTTTTGCCGCCGTGATGGAAATCAGCACGGGAAGGAATGTAAATGCCGTCCACGAGATAAAGTTCAAAATCTGATACGTGCCGCCCGATGTATCAATCGCATTCAGCGCGACGAAAATCCCTAAAATACCCTGTAAGATACCGCAAGCTGCCAATGTGTACAGAAACGGTGCAAAGATGCTGGAAATGATGTCAACAATCCGGTTTAATATCCCCACCTTATTCTTGGAAGTGCCCGCCGCATCCTCATCCACCGTAACCAGTTCCATCACAAACCCAAACGCATCCTTGACGTGGTTTCCGATCACAACCTGATATTGCCCTCCAGCCTGGACTGTCGTGATGACTCCTGGAATCTTTGCCACCTTAGCGGAATCCACAACGGATGCATCCTTTAATATAAATCTCAGTCTTGTTGCACAGTGTGCCACGTTGGTTATGTTGCTGTCACCGCCTAATTCTCTTACCAGTTCCCTGGCTGTAATCCGATAATCAATAGCCATAGTTGCCGCCCCTTTCCAATTGTTTTGAAGCACTGGTTGCTTTGTAATTTTCATTATACATTTTTTCGTCTTAATTTCTAGTATTTGGGCTCTGTTAGGAATTTATTACGCAGGATGTGAAATTGTTTTATGGAAAAAACATAGTGTTTCTTTGTATTAAGACCGCAAAAACATTGTAAAACAACAGGAAGGCAGCTATGAAAGCCGCCTCCCTATCGTTTCCAATAAGTAAATTACCGGTACTTGGGTTGTAATGTTATATTCGCCCTGAACCATTTGTTTGGGCACAAAATATGCCAGGTTGTAATCCGACATTTTCGCGAGCGTACAGGACAATCCGTTCGTAATACTAAAAATCTTGCAGTTATGCCTTTTTAAACGCTCTGCCAGCCTCAAAGTCTGCTGTGTCTCGCCTGATTCCGACAATGCGATAACCGCTGTCCCCTCTATATCATTGCCGATTGGAAAATACGGATCTTCTATATACTGACTGAACTTTCCAATGTTTGAAAAATATCTTGCCCCGTACTTCCCTAGAATCCCTGATGTACCAATTCCTATAAAAATCAGTTGTCTGGCTTTCTGAATCATCTCTGTAACTTTGACGATGGACTCCTCATATTCAGTCGAAGTTACATTGTGCAGAAAGTACATGATTTCATCCCCAACATTATCTTTTAAGACTTTTTTATGATTTTCTTGTTCTTCTTTCAAAAAGAGTTTGAACCTCACACGAAATTCCGAGTAACCATCACAACCCGTTTTCTTACAAAACCGAATGATTGTGGAAGTTGACACATGCACTGCGTCCGACAGTTCACGTATTGTCATAAATTTGACTTCTTCTTTATGATCCATGATATAATTGTAAACCAGCATTTCCAATTCATTATAGGACTGTAAGACTTCGTATCCAAACATGGAATCCTCCTTTCTGTACCACGCAGCCGCTCAGATAGGATCTGTTTTTTGGTAACCGTTATTGATTTTGACCAGGTATTCATTCTGTATCTGAAAATAGTTCCCAGCCAGTATACGATACAAAAGCCCTGACAATTGTTCCTGCGAAACTGGCTTCTCACTTCTAAACCAGTGCAATACCATATGTGATATCGCTCCGCTCAGAAAAGCTGCCGCATATTGATCCAACTCCCCTGCAGGACCAGGACTCATTTGTTCCGCAAAAACCTGAATGACCGATGCCATCTCGGCTTCCAGCAGATAGTCCAATCCATGGAGGACAATGAGGCACATTAATCTCTGGTTCCTATAGAGCGTCTCTGTAAGCTGCCTTGTAATGCCATCCAATTTCACGGGCGTCTTTTGCGCCAGCCCGGTCATCATTTCAGCGTAACACTGATGAATGCAAAAACGGATGATGTCATCTTTACACTCAAAAAAATTATAAAATGTCTGGCGAGATAAATCAGCTTTTTTACAGATGTCCTTCACCGTTACCTTAGAATAACTCCGTTCCTCCATCAGAGACAGCAAAGCATCAGCCAGCCATTTCCTGGAATGCAGTGCTGTCGGATTGTTTCCGTCATACATGACATATCCTCCGTTTTGTACAAGTTGCTTGCGGGATATTGACTTATACCGTGCCTGATATTATTATAATATAAACATTGACATCTGTCAAACTTGGAGGTGGAAAGATGGAAATTATGCAATGCCTTTCTGGGCTCTTGCGATGAACATTACATGGGAAGGCATTTATGCCATTACCGATCTCAGAGCCAGCATCGGGATACAGCCTGTTGTAAATCTTTTGTGGTTTCTATTCGATATTGTAATTCTGTATTTTTACCTGAAATTTGGGAAAAAAGAACTGGAACCAGGCAAAAAGGCATGGGTATTTTATGCCTGGTCCATATTAGGCATCCTTGGTATGTTAGCAGTCCAGATTTCTTTCATTGCAGAATTTGGCTTGAAAAACCATTTATCGGCGCAATATCCTGCTTTTATACAAAACCTGATCATGTCGATTGCTTTTATTAACATGCTGCATAAAAGAAAAAGCTCCGATGGCCAAAGCATACTGCTTGCAGCAGCAAAATGGATCGGTACTCTGGCGCCAACGATTACTATGGGAATCTTATCAACCAATTATGTGGTGCTTGTATGCGGTTTGTTGTGCTCCATATATGATATTATGTATATTATTCTTCTCTACAAAACCAAAAACCCCGCTGCAAGCAACGGGGTATCAAGCTTGCTGCGCTGCAGAGCAGCGGGGTATTTGCACCCGCAGGGCACTTACCCTCGCGGCATCCGTCAGATATCTATGCAAACATGGCTATTTTCCTCATTGCTCGCGGGAATAAAGCAGTCTGGGCATTAACGTGGCTGACAGTCCGCAGAAACGTCCGGTAAAAGGGGACTACCCATAGATAAAATCGGTCCTACCAAACGGAAGACAGTGCGGATTGTTGATTTTGGCAATTCCCTTGCTGGCATCTTGAAAAAGCTGCTTAAAAACCGTATGCAGTATGGTGAGCCCTTCCACAGGACTATCTACAAGGAAGCCGCAAAGAAGAACCCGGAATATTATAAGCATTACCACTTGGCAATAACAGAAGATATGCCTGAGGATTATATGGAAATCTCCTTCATATGCCTGAGGGAAGATTATCTTGCCCTGGTTATTACCACGGTGGATATTGTGAATGGCGCAGCATACCTATTTGACAAGGCACCTGACATGGATAACCAGCACTGGAAAGCGGATCTGGAGATAGGGCAGTTCCAGAAAGCGTTAATTAAATATCAGCACTAAAATTTCCCATATGCTATCACCTCTTTCCATAGTTATCAATTATGCTGCAGTTTTAAGGATTGTGACAATGACAACATTTTTTTGCGTTCTTTCAGAACAAGATACATAGATAAGATTGCCGCTATTACGTCGCTGACTGGCTGTGCAAAAAATATGCCGTTTATATCGAAAAAGATTGGCAAGATAAATATAAACGGAACTAAAAACACCACTTGCCTTAATACAGTTATCAGAATAGAGGGCGTGGGGCGGTTGATGGATTGAAAGAAAGTGGTTGCCAACATGACAAACCCCAAAACCGGGGTAATGCAGAAGTTTACCCGCAGTCCAGTAATTCCGATATGGAACATTTCTTCTGTCCCACCAAATGCCGCAAGTATCTGTTTTGGGAAAAACAGTACAATAAGCCAAATAAAACAGGTAATTGATACGGAGAATATTGACGCTTGAAAAAATGCCTGCATTACCCGGCCATAATTTTTTGAACCGTAATTATTTCCGATAATAGGCTGGATGCCTTGGCTGATACCGCTTGCGGGCATGATAACGAAAGCCATAATACTGGAAACAACGGCATAAACACTGATTGCAATATCTCCGCCGTACTTTCCTAACTGGCTGTTATAAACAAGGCTGATGAAACCCATAGCCATTTGTGCAACAAAGAATGAGAAGCCGCAGGAAATGATTTGCAGGCAAAGCACCTTTTCCAAACGGAATATATTTTTGGAAATCATAACCTGTGTTTTCTTTCCAAAGACAAGATATGCACCGAACAAGGCAGAAAAAACCTGTCCGATTACGGTTGCACTGGCGGCACCAACCACGCCCCAGTCAAAAATAATGATGAAAACAGCGTCCAACACAATATTTGTGACAGCCCCTATCCCTGTTACACACATGCCCAAAACCGGCTTGCCAGAAACACGGACAAAATCACAAAACAACTGTGAAAACCCTTGAAAAAGACAACCCAACGCAACAATTCTGTAATAGGAAATCGCGTAAGGGTAAGATGTTTCTGTTACCCCGAAAATTTTTAAGACAGGATCAGGGAACAGAAGCAGCAAAATGGTCAGCAGTATTTCAAAAATGCAGACCAAAACAAAAGCGTTTCCAAAAGACTTGTTCATTTTATCTTTTTCATCCTGACCGGAAAACAGACTGAAAAAAGTTGAACCGCCTGCGCTGCACGTTAGGGCAAACGCCATCATCATATACGACAAAGGGAAACAGACAGACAATCCGGCTAATGCGGAAGTACCGTTGAAATTGCCGACAAACATTCGGTCAACAATGTTGTAAATGGCAGTAATTAAAAGTGAAACCGCTGCCGGGATTGAGAACTTCAGTATCATAGGAAACAGCCGTCCGTTTAAGTAATCTACCGATTTTTCGTTCATTTTTATAACCTCCATAGAATTTATTTAGTTTGCTAAGTATATGGGTAAAAAACGCCGGATAACTAATTTTAGGAAATATTATCAAGCATTTTTTCAACTACACTGAAAAAAATACCAAGGTCGTTTTCCGAAATCCCTTGTGTTAATTCTTTCTCTAAGTTCAGTATATCAGCCATAACAATATCCTTGTATTGCAGGGCTTTTTCACTGACAATGATTTTTTTCCATCGTGCGTCATTTTCAGCAGCTTCACGGTAAATTAAACCGTTCTGCTCCATTTTCTTTAAAAGTACGGTTGCCGTTGAGGGGCGCAGGCTGTATTCTTCTTCAATGTCTTTCTGGAAAACATCACTTGCCTGCGCCAAAAGGAAATGCAGCACTTTCCCTTGCGAACCGCTGAAATCCTCTTTGCTTGAAAAAGCGTCAATTTTTCTGCGTAATTTGTTTGATAATTTGCTGA
>CAJUSO010000003.1 GCA_910588965.1 uncultured Lachnospiraceae bacterium
TAAAAAGGATGCAACAATTTTATAGCAATTGTTGCATCCTTTTTGTTTTTTATTTTCTTTAGGATTATACACGTTTCCCATCCTTATGCAACAGCTTTTTTTTGAAGCCATGCAGTACTTATTCCATGTATCTGCTGATTTCCTCCACTGCATAAAGCGTAACCCAAGAGGGGGGCACCTGTTCCGTCCGTCCGGCCTGCCGCATCATACTAAGCTGCACTTCCACACAAACAAATACGGGATGACGTTGCGGCCATGTAGCCATATCCTGCCGTTTATTCTTTTAAATTTTCCAGAGCTTTGGGATTATTTAGAGATAACCACTCCAAGAATCTGGCATTTTTCCAAGCCTTGGCAGTTGATATGTTCAGGCAGGATAGGGGCATGATTTAACTCAGCCCATAATTTTGCCGTTTTTTCACGCAGCGATTGGCCGTCATTGATTGCCGCAAGGTATGCGTCGCACGTTTCACAATCCAACCCACAATATGCAATCATATCTTCCATGGCTATATACCACCTAAAATTCCTATCCGGCAAACCCGTGTGCATTTACCGCCATTCCCAGGTTATTATACTACACGAAATATTCCTGGCTTATTTTGTCTAGGAAAAAACCGTATGCTGCTTGCGATATGTATCATTGTCCTTCTGGCTTAATTCCTGCTCTACCTGCGCCAGTTTTTTCTCCAGCTCCCGGATTTTCTTCTCATCCCCAGAAGCTGACTGGATTTGCCACTCCAGCTCCTGTTTTTTCTCTTTCAGCTTCTTGATTTCCCGATCCACCTTATCTGTATTTCCGACACATATCTCTGCCGGTTTTCCCTGGCTGTTCCCGCTTACCTTCGGCTCTTTGGCATCTGCACCTTCCCCGGAAGCATTTTTATCCGCATGGGCCGCTTTCGGGTTATCAAAAAAGATTTTCCGGTTGCCGTCCTCATCCTGCCCTACCCGGTACAGCCCTGTAGGCTTTTTCCCCGATTTTTCACTACTAATGTATTCATCCTGTGGTCCGGGCAGCCTGTCAGGGCTTTTTCCCCCGAAAGCCTTCTCTGCCTCCTTTGCCTTTTCCGCTTTCTCGGCAGCCTGTTTTTCCTTTCCCTTCTCGGCATAGCCAGTTCTGGAATAATCGTAGTTTCCATTAATCTGCATTGCCATAATCACATTCCTCCTTTTATTCGGTATTGTTCAGGCAGCCGCCTTTACAGACAGCTTCCTTTTTCTTTTCTCGGCTGTGGAAAGTAATGGATTCATCCATTTGCTGTGGGCTGCCTTCTGGATGATGTGGAAGGAATGGATATGGCCTATATCCGTCGGCATACCTCTCTGCCTGTCATGCCTTCCTCCTTCCTTAGTCCTGCAAAAATCCAGTCACATCCACGCCAAGAGCCCTTGAAACGAGGCCTGCAGAAATCCAAGCTACATTCATATAGTTTATTGGGAAGAAATGTGGTATGATATAAAAAGACTGGAACATACCCAATCACATCCCGGCAGGCTTGGGATGATTTCCTGATAACATGTGTAGGGAAACCCCGGTGAATCATGATGTTTCTGAAATGCGGAAGAAGAACAGAATTTCCAGACATTATTTATGGAAGCCTGCCGTTGTGAAGATGCTGGAGAACTGTTATACTATCCGTACAGGAGGGGCTGCCAAATGGGAAATGACAAAATGCAGGGAAGCATGGAAGTCCTAAATTTCTTCCAAATAACAGAAGGGATGGAAGGGTTGGACCATGCCAGCAAAGAGTTATACAAAAATAAAGAAGTGCTTGCAATTATCTTAAAAGGCGTTGCAAGGGAATTTGAAGGTTACAGTTATAAAGAGATTATGGGTTTTATTGAGGCTGACTCTATCACAACTGGGGAAGATGTGTCCCCAGGGCGTACCAATACAAGGATTGTCGGGGACGATAAAGAATATGCAGCCCTCAACGAGAAACTGTCCCTGTTTGATACGAAGTTCCGGGTGATTAACCCGGGGCTGTCTGACGGCGAGGTTATTGTAAACCTCCATGTAGACGTAGAAGCGCAGAAGACGTACCGGCCGGGCTATCTGATAGAAAAGAGGGGGATTTATTACCTGGCAAGGGAACTTTCAGCGCAGTTATCCCTGGTGACGGAACATACCGATTACGGCTGCCTTGAAAAATGCTATTCCATCTGGGTCTGCAGGGACAATGTGCCAGAGGATGAACGGTTCAGCATATCATTTATGGAAATGAGCAATACCAGGAACTTTGGGAAATGCAACCCAGTAAGGGAAAACTATGATCTGCTGACCTTAGTGATTATCCGTCTCGGGGATAAGGTTTTCCATGGGATTGAAGATAAAGGAAAAAATGACATGATGGAATTTTTACATGCTGTCATGTATCCCCATAGGGGGAATTTTCTGGATACAGTAAAAAAACATATTAATTTCTCAGATAATGAAGAGCTTTGGAAGGAGGTTGGGCATATGAGCGGTTTGGGTGTAAGCATCCGGGATGAATGCCTGGAAGAGGGAAGAACAGAGGGAAGGGCAGAGGGAATCATAGAAAGCGGATATGATTTTGGTCTGTCCGAGCAAGATATCCTTGCCAGGCTGCAGAAGAAGCTGCAGATTACGTTGGAACAGGCAGAGGGATATATGAAGATGTTTGGAAAGCAGCCTGAAAATTTCCTTTGAATTGCTTGATCAACTTGTCCAAAATGCCAAAAGCCCGTCAAGGCAAGGGTTTCCGCCTTGACGGGCTTTTGGCGTTTTAATATCGTCTGGATTATGCTATTTCCTTATATGAATTTATAAATTCTACATCCATATAAAATCCTGCCTTATATTCCCTGCCCATATCCTTTATCATTCTTAGCCCCTCTTATCCGCAGCAGAAACAGGAAACCATAAACATCATCCCAATGCCATTGCAGATTTTTCAAGGCATTTTTTGTTAGACATATATCTAAATAACATATTGACTTTTATCATGCAATATATTATAATCCATTTTATATTAGATAATTATCTTGTATTGTTACTTGATACATATTCAACATTCTTAAAAATGTTGGCCGATTTGCCGTTCTTGGCACAGCATGCCTGCCTCCCGCTGGCAGGTCAGGACATCGGCCTACAGCGGATATCATCTGGAATGGAGGGATACATTATGGAAGAAAACACACAAACCATAGGAGAGATTGGCTACAAAGACATTTTCAGGCAACGGGAATACTTAAAAATCATACTGGCAAGCCTCATCAACCGCTTTGGGGATTCCATTGACGTCATCGCTTTCACCTGGCTGGTCTACGCCATTACTGGGAGCGCCGCCTGGTCCGCCATCGTGGCTGCCGTCAACCAGCT
The DNA here is from genome assembly GCA_910588965.1 of uncultured Lachnospiraceae bacterium. Lineage (GTDB taxonomy): Bacteria > Bacillota > Clostridia > Lachnospirales > Lachnospiraceae > Petralouisia. The sequence goes on from CAJUSO010000003.1 coordinate 3,347, forward strand.
TCCTTCCGTGCTCATACAGCCCTTCGCCGGGGCGCTGGTAGAAGGGATGAAAAAAAAGAGGCTTATGGTCATGGCGGATATCACCCGGGGCATAATAACGGCAGGCCTTGCCGCGCTGTATCTGATGGATGCCCTGAATCCCTGGATACTCCTTGGCTTCACCTTCATCAATTCCACGGTAGAGGCATTCCGCCTTCCTGCAGCCATGGCAGTGACGCCCCAGGTACTGGAGAAAAAATATTATGAATACGGCACAGCCTTAAACTCCACCTTAAGCGCTGCCGTAGAACTCATTGGCTTAGGCGCTGCCGGTTTTATTATCGGTATCTTCGGCATTGGGACTGCCATTGCCCTCGATGGCATCTCTTTTTTCGGATCTGCATGGATTTTAAGCCTGCTGCGGCTCAAGGAACACAGCCTGGCCAAAGGGACACTGCAGGCTAAAACATATTTTAAAACGCTGGCAGGCGGCTTTTCCTATCTGAAAGGGCAGCCAGCCATACGGAATTTCTGCCTGCTGGCCGCCTTTATCAATGCCGCTTTTATGCCCTTAAATTCCCTGCAGATGCCTCTCATCCAGGAAGTCCTAGGCCAAGGAAGCGAACTTCTGAGCATATTTTCCATTGCCTTTACCGCCGGGATGGGGGCTGGCGCCTTTGTTTACCCCCTCGTCAGTTCCCGCCTGCCTGTCCGTACGCTGGTGGTTGGGTTCGGCGTGCTGATTGGGGCTGGCATGTATGCCATCGTCCTGCCTGGGGAATGGCAGCTTTCCGTCCCCGCCATTTATGGGCTGACCATTGCAAATTCCTTCCTGATTGCTTTCTCCACCAGCATCCTGTCTTCAGCGCTGCGTGTCCAGTTTATGAAAACAGTCAGGCAGGAATACCTGTCCCGGGTCGCCGCCATTTTCAATGCAGGGGCAAGCGCCGCAACCCCCATAGGGGCATTCCTCGTCAGCGCCTTCACTACAGCCTGCACTGTTTCAGAAATCATTCGCTTTGCAGCGGTATTTTGTGTTATAATCTATTTAGGGATTGCTTTGCTGAAAGTGCGGCTAGAATAGATTTTTAACGATTGCCCTGACAAAAAGCCGGCATGCTGGGCATTCTAGGTTTTACGTTTTCCTAAAATGCGGTGGGCAGCGTTTTTTAGCTGCTGCATTCCTAAAAAGCCGGCATGGGATAACAGCGATTAAGAGAACCAAAGGAGCAAAGATATGCCAAAAAACATTTGCAAAGAAATAGACTATCTAGCAGAAGGCATGGGGCTGCTGCAGCATTTGGCCATGGGGGAAACGTTTGCTGGTTTGCGGAACCATCTGGACAAGAGCCATGGGAACCCCTTCCGGGAAGGGCTAAAAAAATTCGAATTACTGGAGCAGATTGAAGAACGTGCCAAAAAAGTTTTCGGAAAAGATATGGAAGAAATCCAGTATTATTTCACATCGTATGAAAAAAATGAAATCAGCTGCCCTGGAAAGGCCGTCCTTCTATGGAATGAACATGATTACCTGAAAGCCAAAGATGTCTCTGACATTGCCAGTTCCCTGGACAAGCTTTCTGAAACAGAATATTGTGAAACGTTCGGCTCCTTCCTGCAGGGCATCCTTTCTGCCATCCAGGAGGAAGAAAAAGACACGCAGAAAACAAAGGAACCTTTCGCTGTCATCTCCCGCCTCATGGAGCTGGATATCCCAGACAGCGACAAATGGAAACTCCAGAAAATTTTCTTTGACCAAAAAGGCCACCAGGGAAATGTGCTGGCCCTGTTAGAAAAAGCCGCTTTGCTGTTACAGGATTTTTCACAGGAACTGGAAGCCCTAGCAGAAGATTTCTGCCGTTACTGGACCGGCCAGTTCCAGGATACCAGCCCTTCGTCCTATATACAGGAAAAGCTGCATATCGATGTTGGGGAAAACCCTATGGGATTACGCGTCTGCCCAAACTTTATGCGCCCAAACACAGGCTCTTTCTATATGGAACTGGATGACGGCGGGAACTATAAGCAGGCTGGCCTCTTTCGGATTGGGATTATCTTTGGGGAAGATTTCAGCCTCCAGACCAGCCGGGAACAGACGGATACCGGGTATGGCCATTATGCCTCCCAGGTACTGAAACTGCTGGGAGATAAAAGCAAATTTGAAATCCTGTCCTATATCCGCGACAAGGAAGCCTATGGGAGCGAGCTCGCCAAGCACTTAGGCCTGACGACAGCCACCATCTCCCACCATATGAATGCACTGATAAATGCCGATTTGGCAAAAATAAAGCGCATTGACAAGAGGGTCTATTATATTTCAAATAAGAAGGCATTGGGGAAGGTATTGGACTACAGCAAAGGGCTGCTGCTGGGAAATACGCAAGATACACGCTGATTCCCAGGATGAGCCAAAGCCGCATGGCGCCCATTGCCTCCCCTCCGCCTAGGGACACACCAAAGGATGCGTCCGGCTATCCCACCCCCAGGCTTTGAAGTTCCTCTTCTGCCTGGGCTTTGGTGTGGAAATGGATAGTCGCCATCCCCAGCTGGTTCGCCGCAATGATATTCTTGCGGTTATCATCTATAAATACGCATTCTGTAGGGTCCAACCCATACTTTTCCAGCAATGCCTTGTAAATCTCTGGTTCCGGCTTTGTGGCCTGCACTTCAAAGGAAAACACCGCCCCATCCACAATCTCCACGAAAGCCAATTCCTCAATGCTCTGGGAATAAATCCTCCTGGGGTAATTCGAGAGCAAGTATACCCCGTACCCCTTCTCCTGCAGCCCCTGGATCCATGGGAATGCATAATCATACCGATGGATGCTGCTGCCTATATTGTCCCAAAAACGCATGACCTCTTCCCGGCAGCCTGGCGCCCGTTCCAAAAAGCCCTCTAAAATTTCCTCATCTGTCATTTTGCTGCGGTCAAACTCATTCCACAATTCAGAATGTACGGTGGCCTTCGCCACCTTTTCAAAAACCTCCGGCGGAAAGCCCAGCATGTCAAAAAAACCCTGCCAGTCAAAATCCACCAGTACCTTGCCCACATCAAAGACCACATGTTTTATCATAGCTTCTCCCTATCTCCCATTGCGGTAAATAATATCATCCCTGCCTGGCCCGTTCGATACCATCGTAATGGGGAAGCCAAGCTTCTCTTCGATAAATTCTACATATTTCCGGCAGTTTTCCGGCAAATCCTCATACCGGCGGATCCCCCGGATGTCGCATTTCCATCCCGGAAGGACCTCCAGGACAGGCTCTGCCTTCTCCAGCCTCGTGGTGGTGGGGAATTCCGATGTTACTTCCCCATCAATGCGGTAAGCTGTACATACAGGGATCTCATCCAAGTAACCCAGCACATCCAGCACGGTAAAGGCCACATCTGTGGCGCCCTGGATGCGGCAGCCATATTTGCTGGCTACCACGTCAAACCAGCCCATACGCCTAGGCCTTCCCGTAGTAACGCCATACTCGCCGCCGTCCCCGCCGCGCCGCCGCAGCTCATCTGCCTCTTCCCCGAAAATCTCGCTGACAAAGGCGCCTGCGCCTACGGCAGAAGAATATGCCTTGCAGACCGTTATGATTTTCTGGATTTCATAGGGCGGTATGCCCGCACCGATGGCGCCGTAAGCGGCCAGGGTGGAGGATGAGGTTACCATCGGGTAAATCCCATGATCTGGATCCTTCAGGGAACCCAGCTGGCCCTCCAGCAGGATATTCTTGCCTTCCTGTATGGCTTCCCACAGGTAAGCGGATACATCACATACATACGGCTCTACCATTTCCCTGTACTCCAGCAGTTCCTTCATCAAGTCTTCCGGCTTAAGCAGGGGCTTGTGGTATAAGTGCTCCAGCAGCACATTCTTTGTCTGGCAGATGCGCTCTGTTTTCTCCTTCAGGGCTTCCTCATCAAAGAGCTCGCTGACCTGGAAGCCGGTTTTGGCATATTTATCAGAATAAAATGGGGCAATCCCTGATTTTGTGGAGCCAAAGGATTTCCCGCCTAAGCGCTCTTCTTCGTACTGGTCGAACAGGATATGGTAAGACATCACCATCTGCGCCCGGTCAGACACCAAAATCCTGGGCTTTGGCACGCCCCTGTCCACAATCGACTGGATTTCCTGGAACAGTACAGGGATGTTCAGCGCCACGCCATTCCCTATCACGCTTGTGGTATGGCCATAGAACACGCCGCTAGGCAGGGTATGCAGGGCAAATTTGCCATAATCGTTTACGATGGTATGGCCTGCGTTTGCGCCGCCCTGGAAACGCACGATAATATCCGCCTCCTTGGCCATCATATCCGTAATCTTCCCTTTCCCCTCGTCGCCCCAGTTGGCGCCAACAATTGCATTCACCATTTTCAGATTCCTCCTTTGGATGCGCCCGCAAAAAAGGCGCAGTTTGCTTATTGGATGCTGTTTCAACTTTATATTTGGGTATGCCTGGAAACTGCATCGCCCAGACATGGTTAAGTATAAAGGAAAATATAGCATAAGTAAAATCAATGTTTATTATATTTGATATAATTTTTTCTTATCCTTTATGGAAATTCCCGGGTGAACTTTTTTATACGGGGACAGGCAGCTGCTGCAAATCCCGGCATAGGGGAAACCCATTTCCAAAATAGCCGCATATTGCCCTAAATCCCGGATGTGGAATATTGGAAAAATAACGCAAAAAATGCAACATTTCTGCCAAAAATGTTGCATTTTTTATTGGATGTTTACAAGTTCTATATCGGAGAGTGTTGGGAAAACTTTAGCCCTAACAATTATTTTTTTTAATTTGCCCTTGGCAGAACGGGCAGTGGGAACGCCCTGCCAAAACCCTTAAGGACGGAACCCGCCTTTTTTGCTGTACGCCTCCCATCCGGCACTCCCGGATAACATGGTCTGCCCCACACAGCCTGCGCCGGCATTGGTCCGCTGGGGCGATGCCGCCTGGGATGTAACCCCCAACCAGTAAAAATGCAACATTTTTGGCAGAAATGTTGCATTCATGGCTCTTTTTGTTGGCCAATGGCTTGGCAAAAGCCAGGAAGCTTTTACCACGGGAATCCCGGAAAAGGAACAGGAGGTTTTACTATGCTGAAGCTATCCGTAAAGGCAGGGGAATATGTGCTGATTGGGGACGACATCAAGCTAGTGTTCACAGGGGGCGGTTCCAACCACATGCGCATCCTGATTGACGCACCCAAGGCATACAACATCATCCGCAGCGAGGCCTTGGAACGTTATGGCATGGCGGCAGAACCTGGAAACCAGGTGACGCACCATAAAGACAAGAAAATTTCCCCTGAGGCACAGGAAAAAATCAAAGCAATCCTTATGGCAGAGCGCAAGCGCATACGCCGTGAGGAGCGGGCGGCAGGGCAGAGATAGGGAAAACAACGCTTCCTGCCAAGAAAAAGATAATAATGCACAGCCTTATGCAACACGCCAAAGGCGCTGTAATATTGCCTGGAAATACTGGAAAGAGCCGTCCTAGCTGTGAAATAGAGGTTCCGAGCATACGCAATGAGGCTTTGCTTATTATAAATATCCCGAATTAAGGGATGCAGCTGAAACGGATGTGCGCAAACGGATTTGCGGCATCTAACCCCGCCTAAGATAGGCGGCAGATCCAGCCTGTCCCCCAATCCTAAAAAGCGCAATGCGCCAGGGTACAGGCAATACAACACCATAGAAATCAAGGAGGAAAAAATTATGGTAGTACAACACAACATGCAGGCAATGAACGCAAACAGGATGCTTGGGGTTATCACAAGCTCACAGTCAAAGACAACGGAAAAGCTGGCATCCGGCTATAAGATTAACCGGGCAGCAGATGACGCTGCTGGGCTGTCCATCTCCGAAAAAATGAGGAAACAGATCCGCGGCTTAGACCGTGCTTCCACCAACGCACAGGACGGCGTTTCTGCCGTGCAGACAGCAGAAGGCGCATTGACAGAAGTGCATTCCATGCTGCAGCGTATGAATGAGCTGGCAACACAGGCTTCCAACGGTACGAATTCCGAGACTGACAGGCAAGCCATCCAGGATGAGATTGACCAGCTGGTTACAGAAATCGACCGCGTTGCAGAAACCACAAAATTCAATGAAATCTACTTATTAAAGGGCGCAAGGGAAGGAAGCACTTCCACCCAGCTAGCCGCAGCCCATGATGCAGGCCTTAAGGGGACATTAACCGCAGACGGGAAAGGGACTTCCATTTTCCAGTACGGGAGTGAATTAAAAGATGGGAGTAAGGTTACCATTGCTGGGAAAGAGTATACGATTGGAAGTACGCCGAAGAATGACAATAGTTTTGATACACTTGCAAACGGGAAACTTGTTGCTAACTCATTGGTAAACGCTGGGGACAGTGTTACGATAGACGGCGAAACCACCACATTAGTAAACAAGATTTCCGCCTCAGCGGCGACGGTTGCTGCTTCAAATACGTTAAATTTAAAAGCGAATGATACGTTTGTAGATAAGGACGGGAATACCTGGAAAATAGCTAACGCCACATCAGAGGCTGCCTTTGAAGTTGCACTGGCTGACTTATCTAAATATTTAACAGCAGGTTCTTTAATCACTATGGCAAACGGCGCTGCTACATCCATTTCTGTGGTAGAAGAATTAGAGAAAGGCGAATTGTCTACAAAGGATCTTGCCGCAAATATTACTGCTGTCAGGAATAACCTAAAAGAGGGGGACAGTTATACCACAAGCGGCGTTACAAAAACTCTTTATGATGCCACGGCTGCTTCAGCGGCAGGTGTAGCTGCTACTGGTGTTGAATCCTTCCATGATATTTCCGAATCTATTAAAGAAATGGAGATAGATGGCACTGCTGCTGTCACAATCAATGGCACCGCATATACGCTTGGCACAAAGACAGATGAAGCTGCAGGGGTTTATACAAGAGAAGATGTTATTGCTATGATCCAAGAAGGCGACAGGGTATCTATGGATGGCGGTACGAACACATATTATATTTATGGCGTATCCGATACTGCCGACGAAAACTCCATTACCAAGGAAGAAGCTTACCGCATGATGACAGAGGAACTGACGAAGGCAAGCTCCATCGGCACAGATACCGCTGCTTCCGTTACGCACAAAGGCAATGGAAAGTTCGAAATCACACAGGGTTCCGTGGAAATTACAGACCCGCTTTCCTTCAACCTCCATGTAGGGGCAGATGCCGATATGACCAATAAGATTACCGTGGATATCAGTTCCATGAGCGCATCTGGGTTAGGCGTAAAAGGCCTGGACGTATCAGACGTTACAGGAACCTCCGCAACCTACGCTATCGACGCCATTGCAGACGCTATCTCCAAGGTATCTGCACAGCGTTCTGCCCTGGGCGCCGTCCAGAACCGTTTAGAGCATACCATTGCAAACCTGGATAATATTGTTGAGAACACCACAGCCGCTGAATCACGCATCCGCGATACGGATATGGCTGAAATGATGGTAGAGTACAGCAAGAACAATATCCTTGCACAGGCAGGCCAGTCCATGCTTGCACAGGCAAACCAGGCAACACAGGGCGTACTGTCACTGCTCCAGTAATCCACTGATACATTTGGAGGGGTTGTCGCAAAATGCAGCATAAATACAATATACGGATGTAACCAGCAAGATCCAGGCACCCTATTTTGTATAGAGCGGTTATTTTGCGGCAGCCCCTTTCCATCTTTGCAAGATCCTGCGCCTTAAGGCTGGCCATGCACTGCAGCAGGTACGAGTTCCTGCGCTTTAAGGCTGGCCATGCACTGCAGCAGGTACGGCTCCCGCCGTGCTGCCCCAGGGATAACCGCTTGCATCCAAAATACTGCTATGCTATACTGGATGCGTAAAGGGATAGGGAACCTATACCGTTATCTTCCGGCCCTGGCTGCTGAACCTGCCTGGACTGCCGCATACCAGGCTAATCTGCTGCCTTATCCCTTCCCAGCAATGCAGCTACTCTAAACACATATCCTGCCAGGAAAGCAGGAAAGAAGCAGGAGGCTTCTTGAGAAGAAAAATACATCTGACAAGAACAGGGGGTCCAATATGAGCACAACACAGCCAATCCGCAAAACCGAAGACATTGAGGCACTGAAACATTATTTCCTTCACGACAAACCGAACCTACGCAACTACGCCCTTTTATGCCTGGGCATAAACTCAGCCCTCCGGATTGGCGATTTACTGTCCCTAACCTGGGCGGATATCTATGATTTCACCAATGGCCGCTTCCTAAAGCACATCCCAATCATTGAAAAGAAAACAAAGAAGCAGGCGCATACTGCCCTAAACCAGAACGCAGCCAAAGCGCTGGCTCTTTATAAGAACAGCCTCCCGGATGTGAAAGGGTCTGACGCCCTTTTTCCAGGGCAGGGCAGGAAAAGCGCCCTCAGCCGTTCCCAGGCCTTCCGTATTTTAAATGCTGCCGGCCAGGCCCTGCACTTAGAAACGGAAATCAGCTGCCACACCCTGCGGAAAACCTTTGGCTACCACGCATGGAAAATGGGCGTGCAGCCCGCCATACTGATGAATATTTTCAACCATTCTTCTTTCCAGGTGACGAAACGCTACCTGGGGATTGACCAGGACGACATGGACCAAGTGTTTTTCCATATCAACCTTTGAACGCACACTGCTGCCTTTTCCTACTCCCGCACAATCTGGTACAGTTCCGTGCTCAGATATTTTCTCAGCAGCATATCCTCATCCAATCCTGTGCCATGGTAGTATTCTTCCGCAATGCCGCCGCCGATAGCGCACAAAGTATCCATATCACAAGTCAGGGAATAGACATTCCTCAAAAAGCTTTCATAGCTTTCGCTTTCCAAAAAGCATCGGATTGCCACCGGCACGCTTCCCTGGCAAGTGACATCCCAGCGGTAGGTATCCCTGTACTGGCTAAGTTCATAGGCAGTGCTGTATTGATAAGAATCCTTGGGATAATTCCTGGCTGCATACCCAAGGATATCCGGCTTCTGCGCACCTGTCCTTGCCATATAGATGCACATAGCCGTAACCACCGCGCCCTTTATGCCCTCTGGGTGGTTATGGGTGCATTCCGCTGACTTGGCTGCCCACTCCATTACCTCTTTTTCCGTCTGGAAATGCTCTCCGATATAAGAGCAGCGCATGGCAGATCCGTTCCCAAAGCTATTGTATGGGCCCATGCTGCCATCCTTCAGCCACTTGCGGAACATACCCCCATATCCAGCTTTGGGATATTTCCTGCCCATCTCCCGGTAGGAATCCTCAAACGGGATTCCCTGCTGCACTGCCTGTTTTGCTGCTAAAGACATAACGCTGTCATCTGTAAAACGGCATTTTCCTGTAAACAGCCCACAGCACCTCCAATCAAGTTCCTTTGGCCTGGAAAATTCATACTGGGAGCCTGAAATATCCCCCAAAACTGCCCCTATCACTGCCATATCCTTTCTCCTTCCTACAAACGAAGCAATTCCACAACCCTCTTCCCTTATCCTTCCTCCCCAAGCCTTTCCTTTGCCGCACAGGTTTGTGCATGGCGCCCTATGCCTTCTTATTAAACACAGAAAGGTACTCCTGATCCTCCATACTGAAAAATTTTGCCCTCCCATTATGCGGGAACAGCATTTCCATATACAGGTTCCCCAGAAGGTTTTTCACCGTATCCACATCCATCTCGCCAACCGGCAGGCCTTCCTGTTCCATCTGTTTCAGGTTAGACAATGCCTGCGCAATCTGCTCCTTATCCGGCTGCTCTGGTGCAAACAAATCCCGGCTGCCAGCCTGCCCCTGGTGCGGGCTCCCTTCTTGCCTTCCCATCCCTTGCTGCCCTGACACACCGGCTCCCACAATCTCTGATCCTTGCTGCCCTCGCATATCGGCTTCCATCCCTTGCTGCCCTACCGGATTGCCTCCTATCCCTTGCTGCCCTGGCAGACCGGCTTCCAAGCCCTGCTGCCCTGATACACCGGCCCCCACAATCTCTGACCCGTGCTGCCCTCGCAGACCGGCTTCCAAGCCCTGCTGCCCTGACACACCGGCTCCTGTCCCTTGCTGCCCTGGCAGATAGCCTCCAGCCCCTCGCTGCCTTTGTGTACCAGCTTGTGCCTCCCCAACTCCTGGCCCTTGCTGCCTTTGTGCATAGGGTTCCCCCATCTGCCCCTGCCGCAATTGCGGCTGCAGGACTTCCTTTGCATCCGGCACATTATACACCACATTCTTACAAGTCTTCTCAAAGCACTCTGGGTCATATTTTGACAGATACTGCAAATCCTCAACCGTCAAATTCCGCTTGTTATGTATTTTAATATAAATATTTACAAGCCTTGTATCCTTTCCCATATAAACCATCCTCCCAACCCTGACAAGGGTGCGCCTTTCCACAAAAGCTTTCTCCCATCTGCCCGCTCCCCTGCTGACTGCAGGCGCAAGAAAGCTACCCCTGCTGACTGCAGGCGCAAGAAAGCTACCCTACTGCCTGCGGGCGCAAGAAAGCTTTCCCTGCTGACTGCAGGCGCAAGAAAGCTACCCCTGCTGCGCCCGCTTATGGGGTTTTGTGCCCGTGGGGTTTCTCCCTTAGGCTATTCCCCAGGCAGGCGCAAATCTTGCACACAAGACCCTGGCGCTGCCCGCAGGGATACATCAACAATCTGTGCCACACCAATATTCCCACCAGTACCGCTTCTCCTGGTACTTCTCCTCCTGCGTAATCCTGATATGCCCGCTGCCAGCCCCAAAGCCATTGCCGTAGGCTTCCTGCTGCCAGAACAGCCCTAGTGTAGAAAGTGCGCAGATCCGATCCACCGGATAGCTGCATTTCCGGTAAGCCAACGTGCTGTAGCAAGTGGCGGAAGACTCAAAAAGGACATACACCGTCCTCCCATCACATACCAATTCCTCCGCCATCGGCGGGAATTTCCGGGAATCATAACACTCATAACGTTTTTCCCCTGTCTTTTCATCCTCCCCCAGCTGGTAAAGGTATATCCAGGAATGGAAATAACGCCCCTTGGATGTGGTGACGGCCATATAGGACTCCCTGCCGATCTCTGTAAATGCAACCCCATTGGCATAGCCTGGTATCCCCATTTCATCCTGCAGTTCCAGCCTATATGCCTGGCCGCCTTCCGCCTCCTCTTTTACCACTTGGTAGCTCCGCAGCTTCCCTTCCCCATTTTTCCTATTAATATAAGTGCCTACCCACAGCTTCCCCTCATGCCATGCCAAAAAGGAAGCCACCGCGCCGCAGGGGACGTTCTGGCCATATGCCTCAAGGGCGTAGCTGCCTGCCCCTTCCCGTACGGCCTGCTCAATAACGCCATAAGAAATGACGCTGCATTCCCTGTCGGTGCTTTTGGCAATCCATATATTTTCCCCATCAAAGGCGATGCCCCCCACATGGTTCACATCCGGGAGCACTATGGTAGAAAGGAGCTTACGCGCAGTAGGGTCCTCATTGGACAGCACATACAGGACCGAACGGTTGGCTGCGGCGCCCCCCGCCCCCTTCTTTCCTGCCATATGCTTGACATTGTCATAAGCGGTCACCAGCATGTAGTCCCTGGCAATGCAGATTCCCTGGGGCACCATCCGGTTACACCCCCGGCCTAAAATATCTGTAGACTCCAGCCCTGGGATTGCCGTGGAATACTCCTCTTTGTACAACGATCCAAAAAAACGGTATTGGTTCAAAGTGTTCTTGAATTTTTTGTCGTAACGGTAATCCGTGCTGGTGATAGGAAGGACCTCTCCCTCCCCTTCCACATCCTGGAAAAAAGAAAAGGCCGCATGGAACCCACCTCCTTCTAACAGGAAATGCCATGCCGCCGCTATCATAAAAAACAAAACACACGCTTTTAACGCTATCGCCCTTCTATCCTTCTTCCGTCCTCTCATATGCTGCCCCCTGTAGAAACACATTCCCACCGGCTGCACAATCCCTTCCGCAGCCGTATGCAAAAATCCTTAAGGTTAGTATACCCACGAATCTTAGATTCAGCATTAAGAAAAAATGACTATTCCGTAAACATTCTGTAAACGTGTTTTTCTATGAAAGGCGCTTTTTTATTTCATCTAAAATCTCATTGGCGGCCGCTTCCTTGCTCATCTTCCCAAGTTCTTTGGCTCCATCTTCCGTTAAAAGGGTAATGACATTGGTATCGGCGCCAAACCCGGCGCCCGGCACCTTTAGGCTATTGGCTGCAATCATGTCAATGTGCTTCTCTTCCAGCTTTTTCCTGGAATTTTCTTCCAAATCCCGGGTCTCCATGGAAAACCCACAGAGAAAGGCTGTAATCTCCCCTTCCTGCTTCTTCCTCCCCAGTTCCGCCAGGATATCGCAGGTCCGCTCTAACTGGATGCTCCCTGCCCCTTCGGATTTCTTAATCTTATCCTCCGCTGCCTGGGCTGAGCGGTAATCTGCCACTGCCGCTGCCTTAATCACCACATCCATGGCCGGCGCGTAGCTTATGGCTGCCTGATGCATTTCTTCCGCAGTAGTTACTTTATCTACCTCCACAAACAGGGGCGGCTCTACGGTGGCTGCGCCTGTCACAAGCGTTACCTCGGCCCCGCGCAGCATAGCCATCTTGGCGATGGCATATCCCATTTTACCTGTAGAATGGTTCGTGATAAAACGTACCGGGTCTATCGGCTCCTGGGTGGCGCCTGCCGTTACCAGCACTTTCTTGCCCTGCCAGTCCTTGGGGAAAGCCAGTTCCCGCAGCACATATTCCACCAGGACATCCTCTGCCGGCAGCCGGCCGTCCCCCAAATCCCCATTCGCCAGCATCCCGGTATCCGGGGGGATAATCCCATATCCAAACCTCTGCAGCTTCTGTAAGTTCTCCTGTACAATCGGGTTATGGTACATGTTGTGGTTCATAGCCGGGGCAACGATTGTCCTGCAGGTGCATGCCATCACGGTAGTCGTCAGCATGTCGTCTGCAATCCCGCCAGCTATCTTGCCGATTACATTGGCCGTAGCCGGCGCCAGCAAAACCAAGTCTGCCTGCTTGGCCAAGGCCACATGCTCCACGGAAAACTCAAAATTCCGGTCGAAGGTGTCAATCAGGCATTTATGCCCTGTAAGGCTCTCAAAAGTAGTGGCCGTAATGAAATTCGTGGCGTTCTCCGTCATCAGCACATGCACATTGCAGTGCAGCTTTTTCAGCATCCTGGCCACATTCGGCATCTTATATGCGGCAATCCCGCCAGTAACCCCCAGCAGTACCGTCTTTCCCTGTAGCATACTCTTTCCTCCCTAATAGGCTCTCCCGTTTTATCCCCCGCATCCCCTATGGTCCTATCTGCCCATGCTTTTCATAGGCTGTAACCTTGGAAATCTGGTTCTTATCATCTACAAAAACCACCTGGGGGCGGTACTCCTTTGCCTCTTCCGGCGTCATCTGCGCATAGGCCATGATAATGATATGGTCCCCTGCCAGTACCTGCCTGGCTGCCGCGCCGTTCAGGCAAATCATGCCGCTGCCTGGCTCCCCTGCTATGGTATAGGTCTCGAAACGGTTCCCATTCTCAATATCCACAATCTGCACATTTTCATATTCCAAAATCCCCGCCGCCTCCATCAGCTTTGGGTCTATTGTAATGCTGCCCACATAATGGAGCTCTGCCTGCTTTACCACAGCCCGGTGGATTTTTCCCTTTAACATTTTCAGATACATCCTGTCTCTCCTTAACCTGCTATTTGAAAGCATCAAATGTAAAATTATCTATCAGCCTGGTCTTCCCAATGTACACGGCAAGCGCCGCTAAGATTGGCCTATGTATATCCTCCACAGGCTCCAAGGTCTCAGCGTCCACAACTTCCACATAATCCACCTTGGCAAGGGGTTCCCTATCAAGGCTTCCCAGGATGGCCTCACGGATCTTTGCCCCGTCCCGTTCCCCGTCCTCCAGCATCTTTTCGCCCAGGGCCAGGGATTCGTGGAGGATAATAGCCGCCTTGCGCTCTTCCTCATTCAAATAAGCATTCCTGGAACTCATGGCAAGCCCGTCCGCTTCCCGGACAATGGGGCATCCCACAATGGTAATGCCAAAATCCAAATCCCGCACCATGCGGCGGATAACAGCCAGCTGCTGGGCGTCCTTCTGGCCAAAATATGCCCGGTCCGGCGCCACAATATGGAATAGCTTGGATACTACGGTGCATACGCCGCGGAAATGGGTGGGCCTGGCTTTCCCGCAAAGGCCTTTGGTCAGGCTGTCCATATCCACAAAAGTGCAGCTGTCCGGAAAATACATTTCCTCCGGCTCTGGATGGAAAACCAACGCTGCGCCGGCTTCTTTGCAGACGGCAGCGTCCCGTTCCAAGTCCCTGGGGTAGGTGGATAAATCTTCATTTACGCCAAACTGTGTCGGGTTCACAAAATCACTGACCACCACCCTGTCATTTTCACCTACTGCCTTTACAATCAGGCTTTTATGCCCATCATGGAGATACCCCATGGTGGGCACCAGGCCTACGGAAAGGCCTTCCTTACGCCACCCCTGGATAATGGGGCGCAGTTCCTGTATGGTTTTTACAATCTGCATCTTTCTTCCTTCCTCATGGGCCCTTGCGGCGCCCAACCGCAAAGAGGCGCTGCAAGGGCATTTTGGCTGGTTTCTATCTGGTAGGTCTAATACAATTTCCCAATTACGTCGTCATCTATTTTAAAGGTGTGTTCCTCTGCCGGGAACGCCCCTGTCTTTACTTCTTCTATATATTTCTGGAACGCTTCCTTCATCTGTGCGCCAATCCCGCCGAACTGCTTCACGAATTTAGGTTTGAACCCCCCGAACATGGATAGCATATCCTGGTACACCAGCACTTGGCCGTCGCATCCTGCCCCAGCGCCAATCCCAATGGTGGGGATATGGATCCTTTCTGTAATCAGGGCTGCCAGCTTAGCTGGGACGCATTCCAGCACCAGGGCTACGGCCCCTGCCTCTTCCACAATCCTGGCATCCTCCAAAAGCTTCCTGGCTGCCTCTTCCGATTTCCCCTGCACTTTAAAGCCCCCGAAAGCATTCAAGGACTGCGGGGTCAGCCCCAAATGGGCCACAACCGGGATAGAAGCGTTCGTAATGGCACGGATATGCTCCGCAAACTCCCTGCCGCCTTCCAGCTTCACTGCCTGGGCCCTGCCTTCCTTCATCAGGCGCCCGGCATTGCATACGGCGTCGTAAACAGAGGCCTGGTACGACATGAACGGCATGTCCGCCACGACCATTGCGTTTTTGGTGCCCCTTGCAACTGCCCTGGTATGATGGATCATATCTTCCATCGTGACAGACAGGGTGTCTTCATACCCAAGCATCACCATCCCTAAGGAATCCCCTACCAGGATCATATTAATGCCAGCTTCGTCAATCAGTCTCGCCATGGAATAATCATAGGCAGTAAGCATGGTGACTTTTTCCTTGTTTTCCTTGGCTTTTTGGATTGTAATAACTGTGTTCTCCATTCCTCTTTCCCTCCAATTCCCAAAGGCCTGTGCCTTTCCCACTCGCTTTCTCAGGTGCGGCCATACTCCAATAGCTTCTTGATATCCCCATAATCCCGTCCTGGGTGCTTCTGCTCCGCCAGTTCTGCCACCAGCATCCCTACCGCCTGGTAAGCCCTTTCCCATTTGGGGTCGCAGAAACTCTGCAGGTGTTTTTGGACTGTCTGCAGGTCGCCCCGCTCAATGGGGCCTGTCAGCGCCTGTTGGCATCCCTGGTAAGCCTTCTGTCTCCCTCCGGCGGCTTTGCCTTCTGCCGCGGCTGCCGGCTCTGCAAAAATAGAGGCCACATTGTTTTCCACTAAGGGCTTGAGCATGCCGTAAGCCGCCTGCCCTGGGATTCCGGCCTCCTCTAAGAGCCCCACGGCCATAGAGACCATCCCTACCACGAAATTGCTGGCAATGCTCGTAGCGGCATGGTATTTTGCCTTCTGCCCCGTAGGGATTTCCACAATGGGATTGGGAAGCAGGCAAAATAGCCCTTGCATCCTATCTAAGGCCTCCCTGCTGCCTTCCACGGAAAATACCGCATCCTTTAAATTGAGATAAGCTGTGAATTTGTCGCTGAACGCGTAAATTGGATGGACAGAACAGGCAAAGGCGCCTGTTTCTTCCCAATTCGAAAACACATCACTTGATAACGAGCCACTAAAGTGGCAGATAACCTTCCCCTGCACATCCTTTGCTGCAATGCAATCCCACACCTTGGGAATCTCGCCGTCCGTCGTGGTGATAAAAAGGGTATCGCTTGCTTCTGCCAATGTGCCTAATGACTGAAAATACTTGGTGCCTGTAAACTGCGCCGCTTCCTGGGCGCTCTGCCCTGTCCTGCTATAGTAGCCGCTTACATTCCCGCCGTGGAGGGCCACATATTTCCCCAGGGTAGTCCCCACCTTCCCGGCGCCTATAATCCCTATCTGCATATCCGCCTCCATGTTCCATTATCAAATGATACAGTTTCTGTCCAGAATACCGTTCGTCAACAATTTAACACATATGGGGCGCTTTTACAAGAGAGAATCGGAAATTTTAACAATTTCTTGGGGGCTGCGGCCATGGGGAAAACAGATGCAAACCTGCCAGGCCTGCCGGGAAGGCTCCTGCCTCCCAGCCAGGCCTGGCCGCAATCTTGGCGCGGCTGCATGGCACATCCGATGTCCCCGCACGCCTTATTTTCCCGGGGGCACAATCCTTTCCTGCCCGCCCATGTATGGGCGCAATGCCTCGGGGATGCGCACGCTCCCGTCTTCGCACAGGTTATTTTCCAAGAACGCAATCAGCATCCGGGGCGGCGCCACTACCGTATTGTTCAGGGTATGGGCAAAATACTTCCCTCCCTTCCCGGTTACGCGGATCTTAAGCCTGCGCGCCTGGGCGTCCCCTAAATTGGAGCAGCTGCCTACCTCAAAGTACTTCTGCTGCCTGGGGGACCATGCCTCCACATCCACGGACTTCACCTTCAAGTCCGCCAGATCACCGGAGCAGCACTCCAAGGTACGCACCGGGATATCCATGGAGCGGAACAGATCCACCGTATTCTGCCACAGCCTGTCAAACCAAACGGGGGATTCCTCTGGCTTGCAGACGACAATCATCTCCTGCTTCTCAAACTGATGGATACGGTACACGCCCCGCTCCTCAATGCCATGGGCGCCCTTCTCCTTGCGGAAGCAGGGGGAATAGCTGGTCAGGGTCTGCGGGAGCTGCTCTTCCTTCAGGATGGTATCAATGAACTTCCCAATCATGGAATGCTCGCTGGTGCCGATCAGGTAGAGGTCCTCCCCTTCGATCTTGTACATCATGGCGTCCATTTCCGCAAAGCTCATCACGCCTGTCACGACGCTGCTGCGGATCATAAAGGGCGGCACGCAATAGGTAAACCCACGGTTCACCATAAAGTCCCTGGCATAAGCTATCACAGCGGAATGGAGCCTGGCAATATCCCCCATCAGGTAATAGAACCCATTTCCCGCCACCTTCCTGGCGCTGTCTAAATCCAGCCCCTGGAACCGCTCCATAATCTCCGCATGGTATGGGATTTCAAAATCCGGCGTCACGGGCTCGCCATACCTCTGCACCTCCACATTTTCGCTGTCATCTTTCCCAACCGGCACGGAGGGGTCAATGATATTGGGGATGGACATCATAATCTTTGTGACCTTCTCCTGCAGTTCCCCTTCCTGCTTCTCTAATTCCGAAAGGCGCTCGGCCCCGGCGTTTACCTGCGCCTTTACCGCCTCTGCCTCTTCCTTCTTCCCCTGGCCCATCAATGCGCCAATCTGCTTGGACAGCTTCTTGCGGCTGGCCCTTAAGGCGTCCGCTTCCTGCTGCGCTTTCCTGGCCTGGATATCCAGTTCTATGACCTCGTCTACCAATGGCAGCTTGCTGTCCTGGAATTTGTTCCGAATATTCTGTTTTACAATCTCTGGGTTCTCCCTTAAAAATTTTAAATCAATCATGGCTTTTGTTTTCCTCAAGTGTTATAGTCGTAAATCAAATCATCTGGTTGCAGTATGCCCTATGCCTGCCCATTATACCCCGGTTGCCAGCCCATTGCAAGGCATAGTAGGCGTTAAGCCGAAAATGGCAGCATACGCCTATTTGCGGCGTCGACCTGGGCTTTCCTTATGGGCGTTCCCCGCAGGCTTTTTCCCCGCTTCCCTCACTGCATGGTATTCACTTTGGATCTTTTTCCTGCTGAAGATTACCCCCCGCGCCATACGGTAAAGCAGGAAAAAGGGGATGAATACCCGATGCTTTGCCAAGAAGGGGTAGCTGTCTTGGAACCATTCCATATCTGGGAACAAACGCCGGAGCAAGTATTTCCGCTTTCTGCTTTTGGCAGATGAACCATCCATTTGCCCCATGTCCTGCAGGGTTTTCTCCACCCGGTTCTGGATTGTCCCATATGTCCCAGAACCGGCTAAGAACTGAAACATTTCTTCTTCTTTTGCCGTCAGGCGGATATCCGCCGGCAGCTTAGGCTCTGTGAAAAGCTTCTGGGCAAGCGCCCTGCTTTTCTTTTCAAAGCCTGCCATCCCAAGCTTTGCCAGTTCCTTCCCCAAATAATCCCAATCCAGGGAACTGCCCTTCTTCTGGAGATACACATATACGTCCATCAAAGAGCGGAGCCCTATCCCGCCGTTCACATAATGCTTATAGGCATGTGCCGTCTGGTAAAGGTAGAAATCTTCATCTGAAAAATGGCGGGAATACAGCCCTGGCCCATCTGGGACCAGCTTCTTGCCAATCTCTTGGTAATAGGGATACCCCCCCGTCCCGTCTGACCTGCTGAACAAAGTTTTGTGCATCTCATAATTGTAAACCGGCGGCTTGGTAAAGGTATCATGGGCAGCCCCCGGATAGCTCTCTACCTTATATCCCCGTTTCTTCATCATGGCCATCAGCTTTTTCTGGCCGCGGGCATCATAGAGGATATCGTTGTCTGACATCTGGCGCATGCCGTATTTAGGGTACATATCCTGCAGCAGGATCCCTTTCAGCGGCGCATACCAAATGCCCATGTCCTCCATTTCCTTTAGGACCTGCCCCCGCTCCGCATCCAGCAGCATATTTTTACGGATGGCCTTTTCTTTGGCCTCTTTCCAGCTCTTTACAAGGGCAGGGGCTGCGTGGGCAAACGCTTCTGTCCGTTCCGCCCCCATACAGGTTATGGAAGCCATCCCATGGAACCTGCTGGCCTGGTACACCCGCTCCAAATCCATCCCCGCTGCTTGGGCGCCATCCGGGACCGCCTGGTGCAATGCACAGGCAGCCAGATAAAGCATGTCCCAAACCGCCCTATTACTTTTTTCCTTCTTCATATTGACTGATTGCTTCCCTTTCTATACACATCCTGCTATGCCCTGCTGGCCAAACGCAATATTCTTGTCACAGATAGACAGCACGGCTAGCCTATGGGTAATAATGATGACCGTCTTGTCCGTCATAGCCCTGAGGTTCCCTAAAAGCTTTGCCTCTGTCTCCTCATCCAGGGAACTGGTGGCTTCGTCTAACAGTAAGATGGGGCGGTTGGAAAAGACTGCCCTGGCAATGGCGATACGCTGCATCTGCCCTTCGGATAAGCCTGTCCCCCGTTCCCCCAGCAGGGTGTCTATCCCTTGCTCCAATTCCCCTACAAACCCGTCTGCACAGGCAATCTGAAGGGCCTGGCCCAATTCTGCCTCCTGCCTCATCCTCTCTGGGTCGCCAAAAGCAATAATCTCCCGGATAGTCCCTGACATAAGCTGGTTCCCTTGGGGGACATAGGCAAACAGGCTGCGCCAACGGGGCGCAAATGCCTGTTCCCCGTGCCGGCCAATCACATAATATGACCCGCTATCCAAAGGATACAGGCACATCAAAAGCTTGAGCACCGTGCTTTTGCCGCAGCCTGACGGCCCCGTAAAAGCCACATATTCCCCTTTGCGGATTTCCAGGTTAAAACCAGAAAGCACGGCAGGCAGAGAAGGGGCGCAGCCTTCGGCCGTGACCGGCGGCAGGTACGTGAAAGAAGCCGCCCTAAGGCCGAAGCCAAGGAAATCTTCCTGGTAAAACCTGCGCCTTTCCGCCTCCGGGGCCTCCTGCCCCCCAGCATCTTCCCCAAACCCTTCCGCTTCCATCAGGCGCTCTGCACTGGCCACCATAGCGTAATACTTCGGCAGATACCCTGTAATATTGGCAAACGGGTTCTGGATCTGGCTAATCAATTGCAGGATTGCCATCAGGTTCCCATAGCTCATTGTGCCTACCAATATCCCATAGCCGCAGAACACGGCGCCCAAGACATAAGCCCCATGCATTGCCGTGCCAAACCCAATGTTGCAGATATTGGAAAAATGGTTCCGCTGCATCCTGGCTGCCTTGTGGCCTTCCATCAATTCCCATGCCCGCCTATAGACCGCTTCCTCCTGGGCAAATGCACGTACAATCAGCAGGGATCCCAGACGCTCCTGGAGGAATACCCGCAAACGCCCATCCGCCTCCTGTATCTTCTTATGGAGTTTTTTCAGTACCTTCCGGAACCCATAGGTAAAACAAATCAAAAGCAGCCCGCCAGGAAGCAGGATATAAATAAACCCTGGCTCCAAGAACAGGATGGCTGTTAAAGCCCCAACCATCTTTACAGCCATCCCTGCCACGCCGGGCAGGATCTGCGCCAGCCCGTCGGCCACTACAACTGTGTCCGAAGTCAGCCGGTTCATCCATTCCCCAGAATTGACCTGGGTGACTGGGGCATAATCTTTCCTCAACAGGGCATGGAACAGCTTCCCCTTAAAACGGTTTTCCATGGCAGCGCGCGTGCGCTCCTCAAAAAAACGGTTGATTGCCCGCAAGGCAATCTGCAGCGCCACCAGCCCCGCAAAGGCTGCAGACATTGTAAAAAAGCGCTCCTTTTCCCCATCCACAGCAGCATTCACCATTTCCCTCAGGAGCATGGCATAGGCCACGCCGCTGATGCCGTGCAATGCCTGGACAAAAAGAAGCACCCCGATGTATCCCTTGGCTTTTCCCGCCACACCGCTCATCCAAAGCAGCACGGGGCGGGCATTCCTTTCCCGTGTCATTTCCTAAGCTTCCTCCTGATACGCCCCAACAAGACCCTGCACGGCAAGAAGGCAGCCCTAGCTGGGAAGGACGCATGCCATAGGCGGGCATAGGCCTGATAGCGCCAATCTGTCACAGGGATAGTCTTCCCATCCCGTACCACTGCGGACAGCACACCGACAATCTGGCTGTCTGTAATGCCGTATTCCTTTTTCCAGCAATTATCCCCGCGGATCACGTAATCCTGCGGACGCACTGCCAATATCCGATGCAGGATATATTTCCCATCCGCTCTCTTATACAACGGCACATCGTATTTCCTGCAGCGCCCCTGCGGCTTCTTGATCACCACCAAATCCCTATGCTGGCGGATCAAAGGCATCATGCTATACCCGACATTCGTATACACTAACTCGCCCGTGCGCTGGATTTCTTCTTCAAACGTGCTGTTACCCATCAATCGCACCAATGCCTCTCAATGTCTCGATTACTTTTGCCACATCCTGCGCAATCTTGTCCCTGGGGGCGTCATATTCCGACGCCATGGCATCCACAATCTCTTCCAGGGTAGTCTCCTCCTTCAGGCAGCCAATGATAAAAGATGCCGTGCTGTTGCTGCGCACTAACCCAGAAAAGAGCTTTGTGTCTGTAGAGACCATCACCTGCTCGTCCTCACTTCCATGCGTAATAAATTCTGCTCTCAGCTTCATATGGAATAACCTCCTAATCTTATGGTTAAGTATAATCTGTCCGCCAGGGGAAGTCAATGGGATTCCCGCATCTTATGGTAGGACATCTCCGCCGCTGACAGGTCCATATTACAGGCCATGCGGTACAAATGGACCTTTGCGGCCAGCTGGTCTATGAAATCCATCGTCCTTGCCAATTTTTCGGGATTGCCGGAACGGTAGGACTGCTGCATCAGCATCGGCCACGCATCCCTGGGGGATACCTCCCAAATCCTGTTCCCCTCCCCTCTTTCCAATATACAGATTGCCCGCAAAGGAACTGCAATATTGCTGCTTAAGTGGTGCTTCCCATCCCAAGGCGTCCCAAAAACCGTCACGCCCTCCTCTGCTACGCATAGCAGCGGCTTGTCATCATTGACCATGACTGCCCGGTCCCCAAGCAGCTCACGCCATAGGCGCGTATGGGTACTCTTGCCCGTCCCGCTTTTGGCGGTAAAAAGATAGGCTGCGCCGTCCACTGCTACCACAGAGCCATGGAACAGCAAAATGCCAAAATCCAGCATCTTATCAACAATCTTCCGGTAAACGGCCAGCGTCTCTAAATATCGATCAGAAAATTGGCGGATAGGGAAGCCTTCATATTCATCCTCCCTGGCGGACTTTTCCCGTTCAAACGCAATGTCCCCGGGCATAACCTCCAGTGAGAACAGCGGCTCCTCCTCTGTCAGGTAATCCTGGCAAAATCCTTTCGTAGAATGGTACATTGCAGTAATGCCAACCGGCACCCCTGCAAGACAAACCGTAAAATTTACCTTATCCACTTCTTTCCCTCCAAAATGATTCCCATATCCTATCTCCTTGAATATTGTATCACAATCCACCATAAATATCCATAATGAGTTCAAACACGCCCCCTTATCCTGGGAACGCCCTAGGCTTAAGGTTCCACCGCAATACGGCGCTTCTAATAAGAGAAAAAGAACCCACAGGCATCTGCCCATAGGTTCCCTTGTTACATGCTCCTATGCCTATAACTGTGCAGCCACCTCAGCTGCAAAATCTTCCTGCTTCTTCTCCAGGCCTTCCCCTGTCTCAAAACGTACAAACCTCTTCACAGAAACATTCCCGCCAACTTCTTTGGAAACGGCCTGTAAATATTGCCCTACGCTCTGCTTCCCATCTTCTGCCTTCACGTATACCTGGTCTACCAGGCAGATTTCTTTCAGTTCTTTATTCACACGGCCTTCAATCATGCCATTGATTACCTTCTCCGGCTTCTGGGATTCCTTCGGGTCATTCATAATCTGGGCGCGGAGGATTTCTTTTTCATGTGCAATATATTCCGCGCTAATCTCATCCCTGGATACATACTTGGGGGAAAGGGCTGCAATCTGCATTGCAATATTCGTCATGGCTTCTTTCACCGTGTCGTTTACCACATCTGCAGCTGCTTCCACAATAACGCCAATCCTGCCGCCTCCATGTACATAGGAAACCACGCAGCCATTTTCTGCCGTTACCTTCTCAAACCTGCGGATATTCAGGTTCTCCCCAATCACCGCTACTTTCTCTACCAATGCATCCTTCACTGTCTTGCTGCTGTCCTCTTTCCAAGGCTCTGCCATAAATGCATCCATGCCTTCTGCGCTAGATTCTACTGCCTGTGCTGCAACAGCCTGCACAAAAGCCTTGAACATATCATTCTTAGCCACGAAATCTGTCTCAGAGTTAACCTCTACCACAGCGGCTGTCTTGTCCTCTTTTACCACAACGGCGCAAAGGCCCTCTGCCGCAATCCTGCCAGCTTTCTTCTCTGCCTTTGCCTGCCCGTTTTTCCTTAAAAATTCAATGGCGGCGTCCATATCGCCGTCTGTCTCGTTCAATGCCTTCTTGCAGTCCATCATGCCTGCGCCAGTCATTTCCCTCAGCTCTTTTACCATTGCTGCTGTAATTGCCATTCTCATTCCCTCCATCTATCATTATGCCGTAATCGAGGACAGGCAACCTTGTCTGTCCTCGTACTTTCTATATTAAAACAGTAATTCCGGCGCCAACCATTGGTACGGCTCCTATCAGAAGACGGCTTATGCCTCTTCGCTTACCTCTGCTTCTCCTGCCTCGTCTTCCATCATGCCCTGGTTTGCCTCTACGACTGCATCCGCCATCTTGGATACAATCAGCTTCACTGCACGGATTGCATCGTCATTGCCAGGAATTACATAGTCCAATTCTTCCGGATCGCAGTTTGTATCACAGATACCGATTAACGGGATCCCCAATGTATGGGCCTCCTGTACGCAGATCCTCTCCTTCTTGGGGTCAACAACGAAAATCACATCTGGAAGCCTCTTCATCTCTTTGATGCCGCCTAGGTTCTTCTCTAATTTCTCCCACTCTTTCCGCAGTGCGATAACTTCTTTCTTCGGGAGCACGTCAAAGGTCCCGTCCTCTGCCATTGCTTCGATAGACTTCAGCCTTGCGATACGGCTCTGGATGGTCTTAAAGTTCGTCAGCATACCGCCTAACCATCTCTCATTTACATAGAACATCCCGCAGCGTTCTGCCTCTGCCTTAATGGCGTCCTGTGCCTGCTTCTTCGTCCCTACAAAAAGGATATGCCCGCCTTCTGCCGTAATGTCGGAAACTGCCTTGTAGGCCTCATCCACTTTCCCGACTGACTTCTGCAGGTCAATGATGTAAATGCCGTTCCTCTCTGTGTAGATGTAGGGAGCCATTTTAGGGTTCCATCTTCTTGTCTGATGCCCGAAATGGACACCTGCCTCTAATAATTGCTTCATTGAAATAACGCCCATTTTCCTTACCTCCATTTGGTTGATTCCTTCCATGCGCTTCCTTCCGCAAAGCTACCGATTGGGCACCAGCTTTTTGGTCCACGCATGTGATTGTTAAAATATGTGGCATTGCGGAACGGATGCCTGATAGACAGGCCATCTTGTCCACAAAAAACAGCAGCGTCCCCACCGCTTTGCCAATTATATCACAGGAAAATATTGCTTGCAAGACCTATTCTTATGAATCTGATAAAATATTTTAAGATGGGCTGCCTTTCCTGCCCCTATCCCATCCTCCCTGTTACGGGAGCCTTACAATCATTTCTAAAATCTCCTCTTCGGTTGCCCCCGCAGGAATCTGGTATTTCCCAGTCTGCAGGTGCTCGTCCATGCCTTCTTCCGTCATATGCTGGTTGAAGCTGGCTGCGTCCTGGATCAGCCCTGCCTGGAAAAGCTTCTGGCTTACATCCTCTGAATGATCCCGTTCCGATATTTCAAATTCGACCATGCCAGAAGGCTGGTTGGCAGGCGCCTCCCCCGCCTGGCCCTCTTCTTGGGAAGCGGATGCCGGCGTGTTATTTCCTGGTTCTTCCGGCTCTTCTGCCGGATCCTCTGTATTCCCGCTTGCAGGGCCTTCCTCTGCTTTGCTGCCATCCTGGCTTTTGGGTTCCTTCCCCTTGCTGCCGTCCTGGCTTGCCTGGCCCTTTCCTTCTTGGCTGCCTGCACCAGGCTCCTTCCCCTTCCCCTCTGGGCTTTCCTTCTGGCCGCCTTGCCCCTCTGGGCTTCCTGTGCTGCCGTCTTCTTGGGAGGGATCCCCTTCTTCCTCTGGGGCTTCCTCTGCCATTACCATGCCTAAAAGCCTGGCACGCTCTATAATCTCCGTATCTGTCAGTTTTTCTTTCTTATTCCCAGATAGGGCAATCCCCATTAGGATTGCGGTGCATATGATGCCGACCCCCAATCCTCTCAAATAATATTTAAGCTTCATAGGTTACACTTCTTCCTCCCTGAACAACCCGATTACAAGCCGCACTTCCCCTACTCCAAGCCCTAGTTCCCTTGCAATCTCCACAGCGTCCTTGCCATCCTGGTACATGGCAAGGATCCTCTGGTTATTGTTGCCTGTACGTTCCTGCCCATCCCCAAAAAGCGGGGCAAAATCCCCTGTATCCTGCCCTTTGCCTGCGCCTTCATTGGCGGCTGGCTCTGGGGCAGGCGCTGGGGCATCCTGTACCTGCCTTAATATCTCATCTGAATTCTGCACTGTTTTCTGGATATTATCCTGTAACTCCTCCAAATGGATTGCAAGCTGCGCTAGGTTCCCGGCATAGTTTGTCAGCTCTGCATGCTTGTCATTCAGCATGCTGTACAAGAACATCACTTCATTGTGGGTCTTATGGATTGCCTCTAATACGGTATCGGAATATTCCGTAATTGCTTTCATTTTTTCATTGGTTTCTTTATCCAGGGCACGGTCCACCACTTCCATGGATTTTTCAATCGACTGGTCGATTACCTGGTCTACCATGGCGTTGACCTTTGTCTGTGCCTCGTTCAGGTTCCGCTCTAAAATGCGCTGCATTTCTTCCGTGCTCAGCTCTGCAATCTTATCCAAATCTCCATTGGACAGTTTCTCTGCAATGAAAAAGCTGGCCACCATCATAATCACGCCAATTACCAATAATACAATCTCTATCGTCGCCATTTCCCCTACCTGCCTAGATTTTCATGTCGAAACCGCCCCGGACGGCTTTCGGCATTACCTTTCCGCTGTTCTTTCCCTCTGGTTTCTTTTTCTTATTCCGGCGGTCCTCATACTCGTTGCTGCCCTTTTCACGGGCGTCGAACTTCTGCTCGGGGTTGTCAGAATCGTTGGCATGGTTGACCTGCTGCATATGGTGTATGGTTTCTTTTGCAAACTGTGTCTGCACATTCTGCTGTTGGAGCATCGGCTTATTGTCCTCATTCTGCTTCACCGTGCTCATATCTTGGCTCCTTTGGACCACGCCGCTAAATTCTACTGGCCGTATTGACATCTTCCACACTCCCTTTTCTTACAGAAACTGCTGCTGCCTCGCCATTTCCTTACGGAGGAGGCGCCGCAGCCCTGCCATCCCTAAAAACACGCTGCTGCCCTGCCATTTCCTACAAGGAACGTACTACAATCTCGCCCCGGTCTTTTACAAACTTGGAAAAAGACCTTTCGCTTTTAATATTCATGCTTACATCTGAAATCGTAATGGATACACCTGGGTAAATACTGCCTTTCACGGCCACCTTTGCGCTATGGGACATCTGCAGCTGCTCATGCAGTTCCTGGTATTCCAGCCGGCTGGCTGCCAGTTCCTGCTGTTTTTCCTTAAAGGATTTGGCAATCCCTTGTACCTGCTTCATCCGCTCGGGGCTGATTTGCTCTTTCCTCTGGAGCCTCTCCTGGAAGTTCACAAGGGCTGGGCGCAGCTGGGAAATTTCCTTCTGGAGCTGGGCAACCCTCTCTTGCAGGGATTCATACCGTTCCTTTACCTTAGGGTCCACCCCTACCTCAACGGAAGTATTGGCGCCCCCCATGGCAGAGCCAATGGTCTGGGCCTCCACCAGGCTGCCTGCCCGGATAACCCCGCCATTCACAAAGCCCCGCTTGCCGCTGACCCGTATATCCATGCCGGCGGATACCCGGCTGTGCAGGATGGAACCTGTCTCAATAAACCCGCCGGCCACGACAATGGAATTTTCAATGAATTTCGTGATGATATTGCTCTTGGATTCCACCTTCCCCTTGCCCATGCCATTAATGCCCCGTTTTACAATAATCTGCCCGCCGGCAGACAGGTAAGCGGCCTCCACCACGCCGTCAATCACAATATCGCCTTTTGCCCTGACGGAAAAACCGCTCTTTACATTCCCCTTGATATTCACATTCCCGTCATAGGACACATCCCCTGTGGTATTGTCCACATCTGCTGGGACTTCGAACACATTTGCCACAAATACCTTGCGGTTTACCAGGCTGGCATGGCCTGTCACATCGGAGTAAATCTCCGTCTGATCCTCGGAAAGGGTAATATTATTCCCAAATTCCAGCTTCAGGTTCTTTTCCTGCCTCCCGTTGACATCCCCCCCATACACGTCTATGCCTGGCTTCCCCGGCACGGCTGGATGGAGTTTTGCCAGCATCTGCCCTTCCTCCACATGGCTGATGGTATTCAAGTCATGGTAATCCACTGTCCCGTCGGGGTTTTTCTTCGGGCGTAGGTTTAGGTTGGTATTAAAGAAATATTCTATCTTGGCATCCTTGCCATTGACCGGCGGAGTGCCTTTTGCCAGCACATAATCCGTACAATATTGGCGTTCCTTTAAGAATTTGAGGATTTCCTCTTTCCGGATGCCCATTATGACCTTATGGGATTCCAGCCCCATGACGATGGCCTCCTCCGTCATCTGCTTCCCCTTATTTGACGGAGGGTAGAAACGGCAGAATGCCAGCATCTTATCCATGGACACATTGACTTCCATGGACTCATTCTCCTCATATCCATTCCATTCCCCCACATAGAGCCGCTGCTCCCCCTCTTTGGCAGACAGCGCCCGGTTCAGTTCCCCCCTGTCAAAGCTGCCATAACCCCTTCTCTCTAGGTATACAAGGACTTCCTTTGCCTCCAGCGGCTTCCCTCCGTCCTCTGGGGGGTAAATATAAAGAACTACGCCCATGTCGCCTACATCCAGTTTAAAATAGCCATTCTTATTCCCCATACGCATCCCTCCGCTAATCCTTTAATATATTCATATAAGGGCCCATCGTCTTCTTCATTTTTGCCAATGCCTTAGTATGGAGCTGTGAAATCCTGGATTCTGACACTTCCAGGATATTACTGATTTCTTTCAGGGTTAAATCCTCATAGTAATAGAGGGTGATGACTTTGCGCTCCTTCTCTGTCAGGATTTCCAGTGACTGCTCCAATACCTTCTTCAGTTCCTCCTGGGCTATGGCGTCCTCTGGCTGGATGAAATGGGAGTTCCCCTTTGCGTCCATTACAGGCTCCATCCCCTGTTCCACATATTCATTCAAGGAAACTACATTGGTCACCTTAAGCTGGGACTGCCAGTTCAGGAGCTCTTCGCTGCTCACCTGCAGCTCCCGGGCGATTTCCTCGTCTTTGGCTGTCCTTCCCGTGGCGGTCTCTATCTTGCGGATAGCCTCGTCAATCTTCTTCTGTTTCTGCCTGACCGTCCTTGGGATCCAGTCCATCTTCCGGATTTGGTCCAGGATGGATCCGCGGATCCGGAGGCTGGCATAAGTCTCAAATTTTACGTCTTTATTTATATCAAACTTATCAATGGCATCAATCAGCCCGAAAATGCCATATCCTACTAAATCATCGTATTCCACATTGTACCCCAGGTACATGCTTAAGCGCCCTGCCACGATTTTTACCAGCGGCGCATATTCCAAAATAATCTGTTCCCTTAACTCTGCTGTAGGCTTCTTTAAAAATTCTGCCCATAATTGTTCTTTTCCTGCTGTGTTCATCCAAAGCCCCCAAGACTTAATTGTTGTTTGCCAGCATGCCCAATTGGCGATGCCATCATTCTACCTCTTCTGCGGACACGGCTTCTTCGCCTTCGGCCTCTGCGCCTTGGCCGGCCTCAGCTTCTGTGCCTTCCGCTGCCTCTTCCGTGGCTTCTTCTGCTTCTTCCTTGAAATTATGGTCCAGTACCAGTTTTGCAACGCATCCCAGGATATAGAAGGATATCAAAACGATGCCCCATGTCTTCACAAACTGACCTGTTTCCATATGCATAACAACCCCGATAATGCAGGTAATAAGCCCTGCAGCCAATGTAATTATAATTGGCACCTGTTTTGTCTTCATATCCCATCACCTTTTAAATAATCTTTAATTTTTTCCCTACTGCCTTAATGTAAAATTCTCCTGTGGCCGGGTATAGCTCAACGGTGCGCCCATAATTCAGGCCTGTATCCTCTGCCAGCAGGGGAATCCCCAGCTGCTTAAGCTTGGCCTTAGAGGCCTGTGCATTGCGCAGCCCCACATTCCCAATCGCCGACGCGCCGCTCACCTCAAACATCTTGGCCCCTCCGGCAATCTTGGCAACCAGGCGCCTCTTATTCGCCCCTGCCCTCGTTATCTGCCTCACTAATTCTTCAATCCCTGTATCTGCAAACTTGGCAATATTTGAATGGTTCCGCATCTGCGTGCTGTCAGGGAGCATTATATGCGCCAATCCCCCGATTTTCAGGACCGGATCGTACATTGCAATCCCAATACAGGACCCCAGCCCCAACGTGGTGACCATATCCGGCGCCTTGCAAACCTTCAAATCTGCCATACCAACTTTAATTGTAGCCATATCACCATGCTCCTCTTATAGTGCGACCCCCAATGAAGTTAATATTTTATCATAGGAGTCAATATCCGGCATTAAGATAAAAAAACCTTCAATCGTGATATCATCCCCAAATTCTGTCGCTATTAAAAGAGCCTTATCCCCGTACTGCCCAAACTGGATTGCCGGCACGCTTAAAATGGCTGCCGCCATATCAATTGCAAGGTATGGTACTGACGCTGTAATCACCATATTTGTAATCGTCGACAGCGCGGACAGGTAGGAACCGGAAATGATATTCCCAATTTCCTTAAGCGCAGACAGATCCATCTCGTTAAATTCCACCATATAATCATCCGGCCTCCCCATCAGGCGGTTGACCAGGTAATGCGCCGATTCCATTTTGAGCAGAAACATCATGCTCCCTCCAATATCAGTTTCCACTTCCAGGTAAATCCCCGCGACCGTATCCTCCTCAGCAGAAATTGCGCTTGGCAACTCCTGGAAATCCAAAAACTGCACCTTCGGGACTTTCATGTCCACCTTCAGGTTTAACATATTGGAAATTGCAGTGGTGGCATTTCCGGCCCCAATGTTGCCGAGTTCTTTTAGCACATCATAATACATGTCGTTTACTTGCTCTAAACTAAATTTTGCCATAACTGTCCTTCACTCCATTTCTTCCTTAAGCTTAAAAAGGGGTTATACCTGCCTCTGCCTATTTATGCGCTCCTGCTCGAAAATATACTTGACAATCATTTCCTGCTCTTTTTTCCCTTTCAGCTTGAAATTGATCCGGTACTCATACCTCTTTTTCGTGCTTCCCCCTTCTATCTGCTTACAGCTTACAATATTCCCTATAAGCTCCAGGAAACAGTCTATCCCTTCATTCTTCAGCCTAACGGAAATCAATAGGCTGCCCCCGGCTTCCCTCTTTGTGTATCCCATAAAACGCATCCCGCCGCCGCTCAAATCCACGGCAACCCCTTCCAGCGGGGCATCCTCAGGATATCCTGACTTATGGTGCTGTTTTATCTGTGCAATATCTTCCATCTGCGCCTCTTCCTCCGTAATAGGAAGATAGTGCAGGTCCAGCAGGCATTCCAGGCGGTAAAACTGCCTCCGCTGGTGTTTCTCCAGGCGCGTCTTCGGCTCTATCAGGAAGGTATAGAGCCCCTCCTTTTTGTACCTGTCCTTAATATGCGCCATGCAGCGGTACACGCCATGGGAAGTGTAAAACCAAAATTCAATCCGGACATTCATGGGAAGCATCACATATTCCCCGTTTTCCATAGGGATGGTAACTTCTATGGACCCATTGTCCCGGGTATTCAGTACCTTACTGAAAAACACTTTGGGATGCTGGCCGTCCCCCTTCCCCTTTTCAGCCTGCTGCCGTACCCGAATATCCACTTTATCTCCGATTCTTATCATGTTAGAACTCATTGACGCACCTCTGCTCTAATTTTTTCGATAAATAAACCTTGACAACATCTGCAAAATCCCCTTTTTCTCTGGCTGGGATGCACCCTCCATGCCCAGCAGGCGGCTTGCAATCATCTCATATGACTTCGTTGACTTTGCCTCCGGGTACAGGATACTCACAGGCTTCTGCTGGCGCACTGCCTTTTCCAAAGCCGTATCCTGGGGGACCAGCCCCAGGAACTCCAAGTCCCCCTTTAGGAACTGCCCCACTACGGCGCTCAGCTTACCGAATATGCCCGTTCCCTCATCTTCGGACATCACGCGGTTGGCAATCACCTTCACCCTGGTCTGCGACTGCAGGAACTCCTCGTTCCGATGCAGGGCCTTCAGCAGGGAATAAGCATCCGTCAGGGAGCTTGGCTCCGGCGTGACCACTAAGAGCACTTCCGGGCTCGCCGTAACAAATTCTAAAACACTATCAGATATTCCCGCACCTGTGTCGATAATAATAATGTCAGCAAGGGCGTCCAATTCTGACAGGCTCTGGACCAGAAACCTCAGCTGGTCCCTGGTAAGGTTGTTCACGCCCGTAATGCCGGAGCCCCCGGATATAAACCCGACGTCCATGGGGCCCGGCGTGATAATCTCCCTAAGGGGCCTTCCCCGGTAGATCAGGTCGCTTAAATTATAGCGCGGGATGGCCCCAAACATGATTTCCACGTTCGCCAGGCCAAAATCCGCATCAAAAATAATAACCCTTTTCCCTCTTTTCTGCATCTGGACGGCCAGATTCACTACTGTATTTGATTTCCCAACCCCGCCTTTACCGCTGGTCACCGTGAAAATACGGGCTTTGGGGAAAGACTGCTGGCTCTTCTTCACGATATTCCTCAACTGTTCTGCCTGATCCATAATCTACTTGCCTCCAAGCAGAAGCTTAACAATTTTCTGCGTATTAAAAATCTCAATATCCTCGGGTACATTCTGCCCATACGTGGAGTAGGACAAATCAGCTCCTGTATACATCTTCATATTTAAAATATTCCCATAGCAACTGGTCTCATCCATCTTAGTGAATATCATCTTAAACTGGAAATTCTCTTTATAAACATCCGCGATGTCAATTAAGTCTTTATATTTTGTAGTGGCGCTAAGGACAAGGCAGGTCTCTTTCTCATATTCTTCCGGCACCTGGTTCACCAGATCCCTTGTGTCCATGAGCTGCTCCTGGTTTTTGTGGGAAAAACCAGCCGTGTCCACCAGCACCAGGTCGCAATCCCCTGCTTCCCGCAGCTGCTCGTTCATCTCCTTGGAAGAATAGATAATGCTGATATCTGTATCCAGGATATTGGCATAGGTACGCAGCTGCTCCACTGCTGCAATCCGATAGGTATCTGCCGTAAAAAGCACCACCTTCTTGCCCCTGTCCAGCTTGAACTGGGAAGCAATCTTGGCAATGGTGGTGGTCTTTCCTACGCCGGTAGGGCCGATAAAAAACACCACCTTCGGCTTGGATTCCGACAGCTCAATCGGCTGGGGCTGGCCAAACTTCAAAATCATCTTCTGATAGATGCTGGACAGGATCAGATCCAGGCTTGCCCCGCCTTTCATTACCTTCTCTACTTCATCCATAATCTGGTTGACGTACTTTTCCTCTACTTCATTTTCCAGTAAGATGCCATAAATCATCTTCATAAATTTAAAATTGTCATCCATCGGGCCTTCCTTGGGCAAATCTGCCTTGGAACCAGGCTGGGGCGCCAGTTTTTCCTCTAATAGGGACTGGAGGCTCTCAAGCCTCTCTTCCAGGTGATTCTCTACAGCAGCCTCCCTCCTCCTTTCCCCTGTCCTCTCCTTCGCTTCCCTAGCGGACACTGGACGGCCTCCCAGGGCATCTTCCGGAAGCTCCCTGGCGGATGCCGAAGCACTCCTTGCCGTTTTCTCCTGCGCTTCCCTGGCAGACGCTGAAGCCCAGGTATTCTCTACCGTGGCAAAAACCTCTTTCAGAGGCTCAGGCTTGGGTATGGGAATCTGCTCATCTGCAGCTAGATTTATATTTCCTGGGGCAGCCACGGAAACCCCTGGCTTGGAAGGAGCCGCAGGCTCAGCCTCCTCCACTGCTGCCGTCACCTCATAAGTAGGGCTTTTAAAAAAGCGCATCACGCCCTTGGGCTTGACCTCTTTCACATTCATAATGACAGTCTGTGCGCCAAGTTCCTCCCATGCCTTTGCAGTGGCTTCTTCTTCTGTTCTACCCTGAAATTTCTTTATTGTCATGAAAGGCTCACCATCCCTACTGATTGTAATTCTACATTAGACTCAACCTCATTGTATGACACAACGATTAAGTCTTTCAAATAGTCTTCCGTAAGTTTCTTAAAATACATACGCACAATGGGCGAAGTTATAATAATTGCATTCTTCCCCAGATTCTCCAGCTTTGCTACTTCTGTTTCCAAGGAAGCCACAATCGCTTTTGTCTTCTCCGGGTCTAACGTCAGGTATGCCCCTTGCTCGGTCTGCTTTACCGACCCCATGATGTCCTGCTCAATCTTCGGGTCTAAGGTGATAACGCTGGTGACCTCATTGGCCGGGAAGTATTTGCTGGAGATTGCCCTCTTTAGGCTCTGCCTTGCGTACTCCGTCAGCACATCCGTATCGCGGGTTGTAGCCGCATGGTCTGCAAGGGCTTCAAAAACAGTAAGCAAGTCCCGGATGGAAATGCCCTCACGCAGCAGGTTCTGCAGGATTTTCTGCACCTCCCCTACGCCCAGCAGCTTGGGAATCAAATCGTCCACAAGGGTTGGCTGGGACTCCTTGATATTGTTGATAAGGTTCTGCACGTCCTGCCTGGAAAGCAGCTCGTCAATATGGATCCTGATTACCTCCGTCAGATGGGTGGCAATAATAGACGGCGGGTCAACCACCGTATACCCCAGGCTCTCAGCCCGTTCCCGCTGCCCTTCTGTAATCCACAGCGCCGGCAGGTGGAAGGACGGCTCAAAAGTGGGGATACCGGAAATCTCCTCTTCCACAAACCCTGGGTTCATGGCCATATAATGGTCAAAAAGGATTTCCCCCTCTGTTACCTGTATGCCTTTAATCTTAATAATATATTGGTTCGGGTTCAGCTGGATATTATCCCGAAGGCGGATAATCGGCACCACCGTACCAAGCTCCAATGCAATCTGCCGCCGGATCATAACCACACGGTCCAATAAATCACCGCCCTGGTTCACGTCTGCAAGGGGGATGATCCCATAGCCAAACTCCAGCTCAATGGGGTCAACCTGCAGCAAGGAAACCACATTCTCCGGGCGCCGGATTTCCTCCGCCTGCTCCTCGGCCATATCTACCTCTTCCTCTATAGCCTCCATACTGAGGTTCCCGTCCACACTCCTGCCGACTACCAAAAAGACGCTCCCCATCAGGATGAACAGTACCGTCTCCAAGGGCGTGGTAATCCCCAAAAAGATTAATACCGTGCCTACAATGTACAGCACTTTGGGTATCCCAAAAAGCTGCCGGATCAAGGTATCCCCAAAATCCGCTTCCTTGGAAGCCTTCGTCACCAGGATACCTGTTGCCAGGGAAATCAGAAGGGACGGGATCTGGCTGACCAGGCCGTCGCCGATGGTAAGGATCCCATATTGGTTGACAGCATCCCCGATGGTAAGCCCCTGCCGTGTCATTCCCATTGCAAGGCCGCCCACCAAGTTAATCAACGTAATAATAATACCTACCGTGGCATCTCCCTTTACATACTTCGTGGCACCGTCCATGGCCCCAAAGAAGCTGGATTCCTGCTGTATCTTATCACGCCGCTCCCTGGCCTGCTTCTCGCTGATTACCCCTGTGTTCAGGTCCGCATCAATGGCCATCTGCTTACCTGGCATAGCGTCCAGCGTAAACCTGGCTGTAACCTCTGACACACGCTCAGAACCTTTGTTAATCACGATTAACTGGATCAATATCATTACCACAAAGATAATTGCGCCGATAATCAAATCATTCCCGCCTACGAACTGCCCAAAGGTGCGTACCACATTGCCTGGGTCGCCTGTATTTAAAATCAGGCGGGTAGAGGAAACATTCAATGAAATACGGAAAATCGTGGTGAACAAAAGCAAAGTTGGAAAAAAGGACATATCCAGCACTTCTGTTACAAATAAGGCATTCATCAATACAATCAACGCTATAGCTATATTAATTGTCAGCATGACATCCAATAAAAAGGAAGGGATTGGAATGATAAAGAAAATGACCGCTGCCAACAAATATAGCGCAATCCCCATATCTGCCTTCTTCATGCTGTTTTTCTCCTTTCATCTGTGTTCTCTGGCTTCATCTTATTTATTCCCCCTCATATTATATACGAATGCAAGCACTTCAGCCACTGCCTGGTACAGTTCTGGCGGGACTTCCTCCCCCACGTCTACGTTGGCATACAGCATCCGTGCCAAAGGCTTATTTTCTACAATCTCTACTTGATGCTCCTTTGCCTTCTCCTTAATCTTCATGGCCAGGAAATCCTCCCCCTTCGCCACCACGACGGGCGCCGAATAATGGTCGGCATCATACTTAATGGCCACGGCATAATGGGTCGGGTTGGTAATGACCACATCTGCCGTAGGGAGGCTCTGCATCATACGCCGCTGGGAAGCTTCCCGCATCTTGGAACGCTGCCGCCCCTTAATCTCAGGGTTCCCTTCGGTATTTTTATACTCATCCTTCACTTCCTGCTTGGTCATCTTCATGTCTTCCTTGAACTTGTGCTTCTGGTAGAACCAGTCTGCAATCCCGATAAACAGGTAAATCAGGCTAATCCGAAGGCCCGTGTCGATGACAATAGTCCCTACCAGCAGGATGACCTGCAGCAGCGGGATTTCATATACCAGGAACAGCTCATTCTGATGGCCTTTAATGGAAGAATAAGCTACATATATAATTAACGCTATTTTCGCTATGGATTTTACCAGCTCAAACATGGAATCCTTGGAAAATATCCGCTTGAACCCATTCAGGGGGTTCAGCTTGCTGAATTTGGGCCGCATAGGCTTTGAGGTTACCTTCCAGCCTACCTGGACGACATTTATCAGCACGGACATGGAAAACCCCACCAGGAAGAACGGAGCCAGTATCTTTAAGATCAGCAGCAGCGTATTATTGATTACCCTGGTAACCGTAAATACACCCAGGCCGCCGATGCTCTCGTCCACCACTTCTGGGATCTTGTTGAAAAACATGGCAAAGGAGTTAAACAGGCTTTCCCCAACATAGGATATGAATAATTTCAGGATTAAGAACAATGCAATCAATCCCAAAGCATGGTTCAGTTCCTGGCTTTTGGCCACCTGGCCTTCCTTCCGGGCTTCCTGCAGTTTCTTGGCAGTGGCAGGTTCCGTCTTTTCCCCGCCATTCCCATCCTTTGCGAACCACTGTAGCTGGTATTCCATAAAAAATTGCGGTTCTTCTCTCAATTCAGAACATTCCTTCCACCACGGAAACAATCATACGCTTCATCTCCGTAAAAATCATATTTGCAATACTGGGGAGCAGGGTAACTGTCAAAAACATAATCCCAAACCCCAGCAAAATCTTTAACTGGATCCCTACGGCAAACATATTCATCTGGGGCGCCACTTTCGCCATTATCCCTAAGATGCAGTTCAGAATCATGCTGCAAGCAAAAATTGGGAGCACAATCCGGAACCCCAGGACCATCAAATCTGATACAAACATAGCCATAGACCCCATCAGATGGTCCCAGTCAAATACGGCGCCATTCACCGGGATAAGCTGGTATGTGTCAATCAAAGCCCTTAAGATATAGTGGTGCATATCCGTCCCGATCAACAGCAGCATGATAAAATAATTGTACATGGTGCCCGTTAAGCCCGACTGGGTCTGGGTCGTAGGGTCATACATATTCGCCATAGCCAGCCCAATCTCCATGTCAATTACTTTCCCTGAAAATACAATAATGGAATTACAAATATTTGCCGCAAAACCAATGAGCAATCCTGTAATTCCTTCCTTCAGAATGATGATAGCAAATTCGATTACTCCAGAATATTCCAGCACTTCCCTGGGCAGCACAGCCTGGTACAAAATAATCGCAACACATACCGAAAACCCGGCTTTTGTGCGCCTCGGCGTATTGCTCATACCATAAAACGGAGCAATAAACACAAATGCGGCAACTCTTACCAATATCATCAGAAAATATTCAAATGTAAATAATGAAAACCCATAGTTTACCATACTGTTCTTAACCTAACGCAGGTATAGGCCGAAATTACTCCATAATTCCGTCATAAAACTTACAATATTCTCCAATACCCAGCCCCCTACCAGCATCATGCCCAAAAATACAGCTATGATTTTAGGCACAAAGGTCAGCGTCTGTTCCTGGATGGATGTTACCGTCTGGAAAATACTGATAATCAAGCCTATAACCAGGGAAATCAGCAGCAGCGGCGCCGATACCTTAATCACCAAGTACAGCGCTTCCCGCGCGATATCCATAACCTGCCCTTCTGTAATCATATCTTCACCTCACCATCTGACACCTTGGCAGCCCGCCGTTCCTGCCTGAGGCTGCCACATGGAGCCTGCGCCCAACCGGGCACTCCATCTTTCACTCAATAAAAAGTCTTTACTAAATTGCCTATAATCAAATCCCATCCGTCAGCCAAGACAAACAGCAGGATCTTAAACGGCATAGAAATCGTCGTTGGCGGCAGCATCATCATACCCATGGACATCAGCACGGAAGCCACAACCATGTCAATTACGATAAACGGGATATAAATTAAAAAACCAATGATAAATGCCGTCCGCAATTCACTTAATATAAAACTTGGGATAACCACATGCATTGGGATATCAGACAGTGTTTCTGGCTTGCTCAAGTCCATGCCTTCCATGTCAATTTCCGCAATGTCGCAAAAAAGCTTCAAGTCCTTACGCTGCATCTCCTTATACATGAACTCCCGGATAGGGTCTTCTGCCCGTTCCAACGCCTCCTCTTGGGTAATCTCGTTGGCGTCCAGGGGCTTTAGGACATTTTCATTCAGTTCCGAAAATACCGGATTCATAATAAACAATGTCAAAAACAGGGACAGCCCCACCATGACCTGATTGGGGGGAACCGTCTGGGTCCCAACTGCAGTCCTGATGAAATGCAGCACAATCACAATCCTGGTAAAAGATGTGAGCATAATCAGAATGGACGGCGCCAGCGCAATGATGGTAAGCACCAGCAAAATCTTGATATTTCCCGACAGGCCGCCCTCATCGTTATTGTATTCAATGTGCAGCCCATTCGTATCGGTAGTCCTGGTGCTGGTCCGGTCCTGATCCGTATCCATCGAGCCTAACTGCCCAATCTCCTGCGTCCTCTCATCCGTCAGCTGGCTATTGGCATCTCTTGCAGTACCTGTCGCATATACATTCTGCCCAAAACACAGGCATAGCATAAGAACCAATGCAGCCATGCCAAAGGCAAGGGAAACCCTGCAATATTTTTTTTTCAGCTTATTCATAGTGCCTTGCCTACTTCCTGGGAAGTTTTTTCTTCAGGTTTTCCAATATTTCCTGAAAATTTCCATTTATGCTGGCCTGATTCCCAACTTCCTCCTGGGATGGCAGATAAGCCAGCTCCTCTTCCGCCAATTCTGTCAGGACATTTATGGTGTCCTTGCAGACGGAAATCACCAGATACTTCTTTCCGGCCTTGATAATCTGGATAAACTTATTATTGCTTACCCGGAATGTCTCAATGACCTGGATATTCCTGTTCGCCGCAATCCCCTGCTGGTAATGCGCAATCCACTTGGTCGTGGCATATGTAATTGCAAGTACAAACAGGAATACCAATAATACGCCAATCAGCCGGAAAAAACTTGCCAATCCTGATGAAACACTTAAAAATACCATACTACCCAACTACTTTTTTTACAGCTTCCAGCACACGCTCTGCCTGGAAAGGCTTCACGATAAAGTCTTTTGCACCGGACTGGATTGCCTCAATAACCATAGCTTGCTGCCCCATAGCAGAACACATGATAACGCTTGCAGAAGGATCGGCGCCTTTAATTGCCTTTAATGCCTGGATGCCGTCCATCTCTGGCATGGTAATGTCCATCAGCACCAAATCAGGCTTTGTCTCATTGTACTTCTCCACTGCCTTCTTGCCATTTTCAGCCTCGCCTGCGACTTCATAGCCATTCTTGGTAAGAATGTCTTTAATCATCATCCTCATAAACGCTGCGTCATCGCAAATTAAAACCTTTTTCGCCATATCTTTTTCTCCTTGATATCACTCTTCATTATTATTGGTTATTTATAATCTCGGTAATACGCACGCCAAAACATTCTTCAATGACTACCACTTCTCCTTTGGCCACGTATTTACCATTTACTAACACGTCAATCGGCTCCCCTGCAATCTTATTCAGTTCTATAATTGTCCCTGGGGCAAACTCCAAAATATCATGGATAAGCTTGCTGGTCCTGCCCAGCTCCACCGTGACATCCAGCGGGACATCCATAATCAGCCCAATATTCTCCTGCTGTGCGATTGGGTCATAATCTCCAGTAAAGGCCTGGAACTGCGCCGGCTGTACATTGACCGGCTGCTGTGCATACATTTGCGGCATATTGTTATTCATAGGCATTCCCATCATTGGCTGCATCTGAGGCATCTGCTGCGGCATCATACCCGGCTGCATCATCCCTGGCTGCATCATCCCTGGCTGCGGTGTTCCCTGGGGCATTGCCCCCTGCGGCTGCGGCTGCGGCTGCGGTGGTTCCGGCTGCGGCTCAGGAGCAGCCACAGGGGCGCTTTCCGCCTTCTGCGACAGCCCAGTACACATCTCCTTAGCAAATGAAAACGGATACAGCTGCATAATCTCGCTATTGACCAAATCCCCAATTTCCATCTTAAAGGAAATCTTCACAAACTCACTGGCCAAAAACTCATCAATGTCCCTGCCATCCAGCGTATCCTTCAAATCAATCAAATCTGCGGAAGGCGGGCTAATGTCAATCATCTTATCCAGCATGGAAGACAGCGACGTAGCTGCGCTCCCCATCATCTGGTTCATCGCCTCGCTGATAGCGCTTAAATGCAGCTCGCCCAATTCCACATCTGTATTGGTCCCATCCCCGCCCATCATCAAATCCGTAATAATCTTTACGTCATTTTCCCGCAAGACTAAGAGGTTGCTCCCATCCAAGCCTACGGTATAAGCAATCCTGATGAAGACACAGGGCCTTTCATAAGCATCCACAATGTCTTCCCAATTGGCAATGCTTACCACCGGCGTAGATATATCCACCTTTCTGTTTACCAAGGAAAACAGGGTGGTGGCTGCCGTCCCCATACTGATATTGGAGACTTCCCCAATTATATCAATCTCGTCCGGTGTCAGCCTATCATCATTGTCCATGCCACCGTCAGCTTCGCCGCTTAACAGGGCGCTGATTTCTTCCTGTGACAAAACTCCATCCATAGTTTCACTGCTCCTCTCTGATCACTGATGTAACTCTTACTGCGTAATGATCCCCGGACGCGCCGGGCAAAGCAGTAAATTTCTTGATGTTTCCAACATATACATTCAGCTCATCTTCTATTTTTCTATCCACACGGATAATATCTCCAACCTGAAGGTTAATAAAATCGCTTACCGTAATGGCGCTCTTGCCCAGGACCGCCTTAATCGGCATCGGAGCCTTATTCAGCAAAGCCTCCATAAGCTCCGCATATTCTGCGGCATCCTGTTCCTGCATGGTAGAGAACCAATACTTGGTATTCAGCTTATCCATAACGTCTTCCAGCGTTATATAGGGCAGGCAGACATTCATCCTGCCTTCCACATCCCCAATCTTAATGTTGATTGTGACAACCGCAATCATCTCGCTTGGGGATATAAACTGTGCAAATTGGGAGTTTGTCTCTATCCTCTCCAACCTTGGGTGTATTTCCAAAACGTTCTTCCAGGGCTCACGCAGAAGGTTGATGCATACATTCATAATCCGCTCAATGATTAATAGCTCAATCTCTGAAAATTCCCTGGTCCGCTCCAGCGGGACGCCCATACCGCCCAGCATACGGTCTACAATTGCATACCCGATATTTGACGCCAGTTCTATGACGATATTACCTGGCAAAGGCGCAAAATTTACAATTCCAAGAAGCACCGGATTGGACATTGCATTAGAAAACTCTGAATAAATAACCGCCTCTGAACTCATCACCTCCACCTGGATATTCTTCCTCAGATATCCGGGAAGATTGGTAGACAGCAGCCGCCCATAATGCTCAAAGATAATCTCCAGTGTCCTGAGATGTTCCTTGGAAAACTTCGCAGGCCTTGCAAAATCATAACTTTTCACTGGCTTTTCTTTGTTGTCTTTAATTTCGTCTGCATCGAGTTCCCCGTTGCTTAAAGCGTTTAGCAGGCTGTCTATCTCACTTTGCGACAAGACCTCGCCCATTCTCTCTCACCACCTGACATATGTACTATTCTATTATTATTTGGACTGTTCGTAATTATAAATTGGGAAGGTCACGCTTACAATGAAATCAGAGTCAAACATCTTCCGAAGGCTTTTTACGATTTCGTCCTTCAGTTCTTCCTTGCTATCCCGTAAATCGTCAATCGTATGCCTGGAGACAATCCTGTTAATCTCATCCTTAATCAGGGATTCTTTCTCTGCAATCCCTGCTGCCCCAAAGGTCTCATACCCTTCACTTTCCTTATCTAGGGCAAACGACATGGAAATTACTGCAAACCCCTTCCTCCCATCGGAAGTCTCCTGCAGATTGATCGTAAGGCTCTGCCCCTCTGCAAGGTCCACCATCTCAAGCTGCTCCATAGGGACATTAATCGTAGCGTTGTCTTTGCCGCCCTCTAATTCCAAGTCAATTGCGGAACACACTTTTGTAATCAGTTCATTGGCCTTTTGGGACTGGGGTACCACGGAAATCATCAGGATTGCCGTCAACACCAGATTTGCAAGCACCAGCACCAGAATTAAAACACTCATTAGATTTTTCTTCATTACAATTACACTTTCCTTTCTAATTCGAATTATACGAATTGTAAATTTTTATCTCTACCCTTCGGTTCCTAGCCCGGCCCTCCGGCGTTGCATTGTCTGCAATGGGATTGTATTCCCCGCACCCAGTTGCGTGTATCTTGCCTGCCTCCAGGGATGAATTCCCCAGTATATAATCCTTCACTGCAATGGCCCGATAGGCAGACAGCACATCATTGCTCTCAAACCTTGCATTGTGGATTGGGACATTATCCGTATGCCCCTCTATATCAATCAGATTGCTGTCATAACTTTCCAGGAGCAATGCCAGCTTATTTACCAAAGGAAGCGCATCCTCACGGATCTGTGATTCCCCGGAATCAAAGAGCAGCGCCCCGTTCAGGGTGAGCAGCACATATTGGGCATTGACATCCAAATCCACATAGTCGGCAATCATCTTCTCTGCCAGCGTCTTTTCAATGTCCTCCGCCATCTCCTCTGATTCCTCCAAAGCGGCCTCCAGGTACTCTTCCTTCAGCTCTTCCTCTGAATCTTTTTCGTCTTTTACTTCTTCCTGTTCCTTCTCCTGCCCTGCATTCTCCAAGCTGGGAGAATTGGCCTCTGGCTTATAATACTCATCCAGCAGCATCAGATGGCTGATCCCTGCGGATACCATTTGCCCATCCCCTACAGATGCCCCGCCTGCCGGCAGGATACTGAAGCTGTGTTCCAATGACTGGACCAGGGCTTCAAATTTATCTGCATCCACCGAAGACATGGAAAACAGCAACACAAAGAAACAAAGCAAAAGGTTCATCAAGTCTGCAAAGGTGTCAATCCAAGATCCACCTGCGGCTCCACTGTCCTCTTTTTTCCTCTTTGCCACTATTCTTCACCTCCGGCCGAATCCATTACGCTCTCGCGCATCTTCGGAGACAGGAAGGATTTCAATTTTTCCTCAATGACACGGGGATTCTCCCCAGCCTGTATGGATAAAAGCCCTTCTACTGTAATTTCCTTAATCCTCATTTCTTCGTCATTATTAACCTGCAGCTTTGCTGCTGTCGGCGTACAGAGCCAGTTGGCAATCAAGGAACCATACAGTGTGGTAATCAAAGCAACCGCCATACTCGGCCCGATTGTGGTCGGGTCATCTAACTTCGCCAACATGTTAATCAACCCAATCAGGGTACCAATCATACCCCAGGCAGGGCCTAAGCTGCCCCATCTCTGCCAGAACCCGATATTTACCTTGTGGCGCTCTTCCACGCTAATCAGGTCCGCCTCCATAATGCCTCTGACTAACTCAGGGTCTGTACCATCAACTACCAACATAACACCTTTTTTCAGGAATTCATCTTCAATTCCATTGGCTGCTTCTTCCAGTGCCAGAAGCCCTTCCTTCCTTGCTATATTCGATAAATCAATAATATGCCTGATGACTTCCCCCACATCTGCCTTCGGGGATTTGAACGTCAGCAGAATGGACTTTAAGCCGTTGATAAAGTCCGGAAGCTTATGGGCGCCGAGCGTACTTGCCAACGAGCCTCCAATTGTAATAATGATGGAAGGCCCATCTACGAAATCATTTAAATTCCCGCCTCCATTTATAACACCAAAAACAAATAATACAATACCTAGTATAACTCCCGCTAAAGATGCTATATCCAATTTTGCCACCTACCCTTTTCATCCATGAAATATGTTCCTATCCGTAGATCCTCACTCTTTATTCAACCAGGGAAGACCGGTTGCTGAAATCTC
Source organism: uncultured Lachnospiraceae bacterium (assembly GCA_910588965.1). Taxonomy (GTDB): domain Bacteria; phylum Bacillota; class Clostridia; order Lachnospirales; family Lachnospiraceae; genus Petralouisia. Next base: position 47,431 of record CAJUSO010000003.1, read on the forward strand.
TTTCTTGTATAATACTACTAGATTTTTGACCTCTTGTCTACTTTCTTTTACAATTATTTTTTTCCCTGTCACAAGAGATATGACAGTATCCGGCGTCTCAGCCACGCTTTCGATTAAATCTGAATTTACCAGGACTGTCGAGCCATTCAGCTTTGTCACCTCAATCATGGAGCCTCACCTCTTGCAATTTTTTCTATTATAACATATCTTGGGGGACTAGTACAGCATTTATTAATTCCAAAAAATGCTGTACCATGGGCCCCCAGGAAATGTTTTATCATTAATGCGGATGCCTTCACCGCCCCATGCCTTACAGCTATATGCAGGGTATGGGGATTATCCTAATTTATGGGATTACCTCTTCAGGTTCACCAGTTCTTCCAGCAGCGTATCAGATGTCGTGATAATCCTGGAGTTGGCCTGGAAGCCCCTCTGGGTGGTAATCATTTCCGTAAATTCCGTGGCAAGGTCTACATTGGACATCTCTAAGACGCCGCTGGTCATCTTGCCGTTATCTGCAGTAATGTCACGCCCTATCCCGTCAAACTCGCCGGAGTTCAGCGTGGTCCTGTAGCAGTTGTCCCCTACCTTTTCCAAACCGGAGGGGTTTGCAAAGATTGCCACTGCAATCTGCCCCAGCAATTCCGTATTGCCGTTATCATAGGAAGCAAAAATCCTGCCGTCTTCCTGTACCTGCAGGCCAATCAATGCCCCTAACCGCCTACCTGTGCCCTGCTCTGGGCTATCTACCATACCTTTTTTCAGCTCAATCGTATTCTGGCCGCCATTGTCAAGGTTTTTTGACTCCGTGAAATCCATATTAATATTCTGGAACTGCGTCCCAAGGGCGGACATTTTCAGCATAACAGATTCTACGCCTTCCTGGCCGATAAAATTAAATGCACCGGCATTGGGCTGCCCTTCATTGTAATCCAGGGTATATCCATATACGGTCTCTGTGTAGCCAAACACAGCGGAATCCCCATTGGCTGTCACGGTTGTGGCTGGGTCAAAATATTCCTGTACCTGTGCCTCAGATACACCGAACATAGAGCTGACCGCATATTCCTTGCCTGTAGCGTCCGCTACATATTTCATATTGTCCGCATCGTATGTCAGGGCATTCCCATCTGCATCATAAAACGTATTGTTCCGATAAGTAAAGTCAGCGGACAGGTTATAGCTCCTGTCTACCGTCGTAGGCTCGCCAAACACATTCGTCATCGTATTGTTCGGGTCTGCGGCCAGGTAATCCTGCAGGATTGAATGGTTATTGGAATCCAAGATATCTGAAAGTTCCACCGTATAGGTCTTGGTATCCGCATTCACTGTTTTCACTGCAAACTTAGCAGAATACTTATATCCTAACGCATCATAAAAGTTCAGGTTCATCGTGTACCCTGCATCAGAATTTACCTGGGTATTATTGGCATCCAATACGCCGGAACAGAAAGATTCTGTCGTAGCCTCCGGATTCGAGGTCTGGTTCTGCGCTGTCATAATCGGCAGCCTGGAAACGACGTCCTTGCGGATATCCCCAGTGGTGGGGTCTACCTGCCAGCCCATTACATTGTAGCCAGTACCCTTTGTGGAAAGGTATCCTGCGCCGTCCACATAAAATGCCCCTGCCTTAGTGAACAGGTTCTCCGTCCCATTGTTGACGATAAAGAAGCTGTCCCCTGTAATCCTCAAATCCCATCCGTCCCCAGTCGTCTGGGGAGCTCCTGGTGACGAGATATTCACAGACGTGGAACTCATGGAAACCCCAAGCCCGACCTGCTTGGCATTGACACCGCCCTTGGTAGCGGTTGCCCCTGACGCGCCTGACAGGTTCTGGTACATAATCTCACTGAACACTGTGCTGGAAGATTTAAACCCAGCCGTATTTACGTTTGCAATATTATTACCAATTACATCCATCTTTGTCTGGTGTGTCTTCAATCCTGACACGCCAGAATACAATGCTCTCATCATAACGAAATGACCTCCTGATTCTATTTGCCGTATGGCCTCCTCTGTCATTCAAAGGCCAACTGCCTCCTACTTGGGTCCGGCTATATAATTACGGCTCCATCAATATTAGTATATATGTTCTCTTTGGACTCTGTATGGTCCATCGCCGTCACTACTGTCTTATTAGGAAGGTTCACAATAAACGAGTAGGAATCGACGATTACAAGGGATTCTTTCATTCCCTTCGCCTCGGCTTTCTGCGCCCCTGTCTCCAAACGTTCCTGCTGCTCTGTGGAAAGTTCTATGTTCCTGCTCTCTAGCCGCATGGACGCATGCTTAGAAAACTTTAAGTACGGGCTGTCATTTACAGACTGTTTCTGCCTTAAGATTTCGCCAAAGGAGACTTCCGCCCCTGGAGCCATCTGGCCCTGGCTGCTTTTCTTTAGGTATTTGCCTGTGACTTGTTCAATAGAAGAGAATTGTTTTGAAATCTGATTCATATTTATCTCTCCGTTCCCAGCTTCCCTGCTGTCCTCTTAGTTGTATTGAGGTGTCCTCCGTGTCTTTTCCGCCCCTTATGCTTACTTCCCAGCGCTTTCTGTGCCTTCCCCTTCGCTGTCCGGCTTATCTGTGCCTTCCGTCCCTTCGGTCTTATCATCCGTATCAGGGTCTTTGTCATCCGAACTGCCGCCGGCAGCTTCTACCAGCTCATTCATTTTCTTTACCAGTTCCTTCAGCGTCTTCAATGCGTCTGGGGCATAGTTTGCGATATGCGTCTTCTGGTAATTGCTCAAGCTGTCATATGCCTTTGCAATCGCTGCCAGTTTATCCTTATATTCCAGGGTCAGCTTGCTTAGGGACGGCATGGTTGCTACAGCTTCCTCAAATTCTTCCGTAATGCCGACTGCCGTCATATATTCATCATCCACAACGCTGTCCAAATCATCCAGGTTATAGAGATTGCCTTCAATGGATAAGAAGGTCTTATTATTCTCCCTCCGTATGAAGTCCACCCTTCCAGAGATAAAGCTGGTTTCCCCAACGCTGCTGGTCACCTTCATAATAACCGTACGGCCTACCAGGCTGCTGGCTTGGTTTGCCTGCATGGTGCTGTTTAGGTTCTGCATCTCCTCTAATGTGGAGAAGGTTGCCAGCTGGGAGATGTACTCCGTATTGGAGGTGGGCTCTAAGGGATCTTGGTATTTCATCTGCGCTACCAATAACTGCAGGAACGCTTCTTTATCCAAAGAGCTGTTACTCCGTTTTGATTCAGTTGACAAAGAATTGGAAGACGCGGAACTATCCACAATCTTACCGTCTTCTACCGGTATCATAACTGCCATGTCTATTCTCCTTCCTACAAAAATCGCCTTAATCTTATTTTATGCCTGCCGCATAAAATTGCTGCCTGGCCCATCATGCCGTCAGGTCTACGCTGTTGCCCTGGTCGGACATCATCCTTGCTACCAGGCTCTCTTCCTCGGACATCAGGCCTTCCAAATCATCTAAGCTGTTTAAATTGATATTCCTCCTGGCTTGCCGGCCCATTTCTGCTTCTTGCTGCTCCTGGGAGGGGTTCTTCTGGTTTTCCTCCAGGTTGCGCTCAAATTCATGGCTGGCAATGGTCACTTCCACCGCCTCTACCTTCAGCCCCTGTTGGTTCATGTTCTCTTTCAAAATGGCAATCTGGCTCTCTAAAGCCTGTTTCACTGCCTCATCCTGGGCTGCAAGCTGGGCTGTAATGGCTCCCTGCCGGGATACAACCTGCAGGTAGACTTTCCCAAGGTTTTCCGGGTTAAGCTGCATTTCAATGGAAGTCTCTGCCTGGCTGACTACAATCCTGGTCATCTGGCTGATCTGGCGCATAATGCCTTCCACATCTACCTTGGCCTGGGTAATAGTCTGTGTAAATTCCACAGCCTGCCCCTGGTTGACCGTCTGGGCTGTTGTCTGGTAAGTTACCTGCCCCTGCTGGGGTTTGGCTTTCTCAGCTTCATTGGCAAATTCCTTCTGGGCTGCGCCGCCTTCCTGCCCTTCTTCATAAGATTGCTGCATTTCCTCTTCTGGCTGCCCCTCTTCTAAAGAAGCCGCTTGCTGGGTGGCATTTGCCCCCTCTTCTGCGGGCTCCTGTAAGGCAGGCTCCTGCCCTTGCTCTGCTGCCTGCAGGATTTCTGGGCCTTCCCCTGGCTGCTGAGCCTTTATGCTGCTTTCTGGAAAACCCATAGGCTCCTTAGGATCTGCAGGCTCCTGCAGCTGCCCTACTATGATATCTGCTTCCTTTCCGGCAGCATCCATCTCCTGGTTCCCAAGCCCTTCTGGCAGCAATGCCTCTAACTGCTCCATCACTTGCGGCAAATCCTGTGGGGTAAGGCCTAACCCTGCCAGGAAATCCTGTGCTAATTCCCCGATTTCCCCTAACAGCTGTTGGAAGCCCCCGCTTAATAGCAGTCCGCCCACATCCTCACTGCCTGTCAGTCCCAATACCAGCCCTGCAAGCTTTGAAGGATCCATCAGATCCAGCACGGTAAGCCCCATGGCTTCCATCTGCTTTACGACTTCTTCTTCTGTAACACCCAGTTCCTCTGCCACTGCCTCTGTAACCTTTTCCCCAAATTCCTTGAGTTTCTCCGGCGTATCCTCAGGCAGTTCATTTTGGGCTGCCGGGTTCTCCTTCTGGCTCACAGAATTTTCACGGTAACCTAACTGTGCCACTCCTTTTTCATAAGCAGTATGGCTGGCGCCGGCAGGCTTTACGGCATCTTTCAGGCCTTGTGCCATAGAATCTTGGCTCTGGTTCCCGCCGCCTGGCGTCTGGCTCAGCAGCGTACCGAAAGCCACGTCCGTGCCCTGCGGCTTATTCTGCGTTTCCATCAGCTCTGATGCCTTTAATATAGCGGCAATTTGGGATATTTTACTGGCTGTCATCCCTGATCCTCCTTTCCTGATAGATTTTTTATTATATGATTCCTTGCGGAACCCTATAACCGAAGTATCTGGCCCTTACGGCTCCATCAGCTTCGTAATGCGCGCAGCCACTTCCGCATCCATGGCCGCCAGGATTTGGCTCCTGGGATTGGTATCCATGTTCTGTAAGATTTTCACCACTAACTGCAGGTCGTCTGTCATCTTCTCCATAATGGCTGCTGCCTGCTTGGGCTTCATCTCCGCATAAGTGGTAGCATACTCGCTGACCTTTGCATCTGCCTCCTGCTGCTGCACTACCTGTTTATATAATACCTCTGCGTTGGCAGGGTCGATGCTCTCATAATAAGCTTTATATTCTGATATATCCGGCGCCTTTTCGTTGAATACAACCTCTTTGTAGAACTTCGTCTTTTCTTCCTCAAAGGCAGACTGCTTATTCTCAAATTCACGCAGGCGCTCTACCTCAGCCTCCAGCTGGGATACCTTATCGGAATCCCCCTCTGTCTTAGACTGTTCATTGGCTACCTCCACTTCCAGTTCCTTAATCCTGGCAATGGCTTCATCCAATGTGCTATAAGGATACTGTGCATCCACCACCGGATCCTCTTCTTCCTGGACGGTTTCAGGCAATATCTTATTCAGGTATGGGACATCCTTCAATATGGGATGGAGCACGGTAGACCCAAAGCCGCCCACATCCATTTTGACAATCAAAGCCAGGATTGCAAGCCAGATTGCAATAAATACTACTGTTGCCGCCGCAACTGCGATTTTGCTGCCGCCGCTTTCTTCCTCCTCTGGCGAATCCTCCTGTGCCTTCTTTTCCTTCTTTTCTTTTTTCTCTTCCTTCTTCCGGGCCTTCTCAGCCTTTTTCCTGGCTTTCTTATCCAAAGCCTCATTCTCTTCCTGGGCTTGTTCTAAAGCTTCCTCTGGCATATGGTCCACCACCTTACTCTTCTATATGATTGTGGGTAAAGCTCACAAGCTCATCCACTTCCTTACTCTCTTCTTTCTGCAATTCCTTCTTAAACCCATCAAAGGCTTTTTCCTTTAGGATTTCATGGGTCTTGCGCTCAATCATTACTTCCTGCAGGCGCGTCCTGGCGCTTTCCACATTACGCTCAGCCACGTGGACGGCAAGGGTCTGGTTGCGGATTGCCCCTTTCATCACGTCAATGGCGGTCCGGTTTACCTTTATCTCCCGGATATCCAGGCGATCCGCCACCAATTCCTTCGCACGCCGCTCATAATCCGCTTTCCTGCGGTTCAGCCCCGCCAGTTTTTCCTCTTCCTTATCCAGCTTGGCTGCCGCGGCAGAAAATGCCGTCTTTGCCTGGCCTTCCAGTTTTGATTTCACATCCAGGATATTCTGCATTTTATAAGCGAACTTCACCATAATAATGTCCTTCCATCCCTTCTCACCACAATCCCTCCAGAGCCTCTAAAATTTCTTCAAAGGAAAACTTATCATGGGTCTCCTGCAGCAGAAATTCATTTACGGCATCTATTTTCTCAATCGCATAATCAATATTCTTATTCGACCCCTTTTTGTATGCCCCAATATTAATCAAATCCTCCGCCTCTTGGTAAGTCGCCAGCACATTCTTCAAGCTCCCTGCCGCTTCTTTGTGGCGGCCGTCCGCTATCGAACTCATGACACGGGATATGCTCTGGAGCACGTCAATCGCCGGGTAATGGTTCTTATGGGCCAGCTTCCTGTCCAGCATGATGTGCCCATCCAGGATACTCCTGGCAGTGTCCGTGATTGGCTCGTTAAAATCATCCCCATCCACCAGCACGGTATAAAGCCCGGTAATCGATCCCTTATCCGAATTCCCTGCCCGCTCCAGGAGCTTAGGCATCTCGGAATATACGCTGGGCGGGTAACCCCTGGTCACCGGGGGCTCCCCAGAAGCAAGGCCAATCTCCCGCTGCGCCATGGAAAAACGTGTCAGGGAGTCCATCATCAGAAGCACATCCTTCCCCTGATCCCGGAAATATTCCGCAATGGCCGTGGCTGTCTTGGCGGCATTCCGGCGGAGAAGCGCCGGCCGGTCAGAAGTAGCGACAATCACCACGGAACGCCGCATCCCTTCCTCCCCCATGTCCCGCTCAATAAATTCCCGCACCTCCCTGCCTCGTTCGCCAATCAAGGCTATCACATTGATATCCGCCTTCGTATTCCTGGCGAACATCCCAAGCAGGGTGCTCTTCCCTACGCCAGAACCTGCGAAAATACCAATCCTCTGCCCCTTTCCCACGGTAATCAGGCCATCCACCGCCTTCACGCCCAAGGGAAGCACCTCATTGATAATCATACGTTCCATCGGGTCTGGAGGCGGCGCATCCACAGGGTATTCCTGGTGCAGGGGCAGGGAGGCAATATCCGTAGGCCGCCCCATGCCGTCTAACGTATGCCCCAGGAGTTCATCCCCTACATAAACAGATAAAGGATGTCCCGTATTCTCTACGATACACCCTACGCCCAGTCCTTCCACACTTTCATAAGGCATAAGAAGCAGTCTCTTATCCCGAAACCCCACTACTTCTGCCATAATCGAAATATCTTTGCTCTGGTCAATTATAATACGGCACAAGTCATTCAGCTTTGCGTTAGGGCCCACAGACTCAATCGTAAGGCCTACGATCTTCACCACTTTCCCCAGGTGTCTGTAATAATTCTGTTCTGCCAATTGGTAATACTTCTCTAAATTATACGTCACGTCTACTCATTCCTCACAAACTTAATGACCGCAGTGCCTTTATGAGATTACCGAGCTGGACATCCACGCCACAGTCAAAGATGCCAGAATCCGTCTCTATCATACACTGCCTTTCCTGTAAAGACGCATCTGCCATCACATCCACCTTGACAGCCCCGCCAACCCGTTCTGTAATCTCATCCTTATGGCTTTCTACAAACTCATAATCCTTCAGCCCTACCCTTACGTGAAATTCTTTTGTCCCCTCTGCATTTAACACCACTTTCTCAATCAGATGCACCAATATCTCTTTTTTATCATCAAACTGTACATGGAAAACCTTTTCAAAGACATCAGCGACGGCGCCTACTAAATAAGGCTCCAATTCTTCCGTCTTCTGCCTGTACTCTGCCTCCAGGGCCTGGCGCTGTTCTTCTAACTGGCGCTGCCCCTGTGCCAGGGCCTCCTCGGCCTTGGCGGTGCCTTCGGAAAGGCCGGATTCATACCCTTCCTGCCTGGCTTCTGCCCGTATGGCCTCGGCCTGCCGCTTTGCCTCGGCTCCTATGGATTCTGCCTGTGCCTTTGCCGCCTCTATGGCCGCATCCGCCTCTTCCCTTGCCTGCTGCAGAAGAGCCTCCGGGGAAATTTCCTCCTCTGGGGGAGCCACCTCCACCGCTTCTGCCTGCAGGCCTTCCACAAAGCCATCTGCCGGAACCGGGGCTGCCAGCCTCGCCAGTTCCTGGATCCGTGCTTCTACCTTACTGTTGGAATTGATAATCCTAGTACCGCCGTTCCCAGGCAGGATACGCCTTTGTTTATATAAATTAGACAACGATCTCGTCACCTCCGCCTCTGGAGATTACGATTTCTGCCGAGTCTTCCAGCTTACGTATAATGCCGACAATCTTCTGCTGTGCTTCCTCTACGTCCTTCATACGGACTGGCCCCATAAACTCCATATCCTCTTTAATCATGGCAGCCAGACGTTTGGACAGGTTCTTGAAGATAGCATTCTGTACATCCTCATTGGCAGCCTTCAAAGCTACGCCCAGGTCGTTGTTATCCACATCCCGGAGTACGCGCTGGATTGCCCTGTCATCCAACAGGAGGATATCCTCAAATACAAACATCTTCTTGCGGATTTCATCAGCCAATTCAGGCTCTTCAATTTCAAGGGATTCCATAATATGCTTCTCGGTAGAGCGGTCTACTGTATTCAAAATAGATACAATCGCATCCACGCCGCCCACAATCGTGTAATCCTGGTTTACTAAAGTTGAAAGCTTCCGTTCCAATACCCTCTCCACTTCCTTTATCACATCTGGCGACGTCCTATCCATCAGCGCAATACGCTTTGCCACATCCGCCTGCTTCTCCGGGAGCAATGCGCTCATAATCATAGATGCCTGGTTTGCAGAAAGATAAGACAGGATCATCGCAATCGTCTGCGGGTGCTCATCCTGTATAAAGTTCAGTAACTGGGCAGGATCTGTCTTACGCACAAACTCGAAGGGGCGCACCTGCAGGGACGCTGTCAGCTTGGAGATAACGCCCTGGGCTTTCTCTTCGCCCAATGCCTTCTCCAAAAGCTCCTTGGCATACCCAATGCCGCCTTCTGCTATGTATTGCTGTGCCAGGCAGACCTGGTAAAACTCATTCAGGACGTCTTCTTTAATCTGAGGAGATATGCTTCTGGTATTGGCAATCTCCAATGTCAGCTCCTCTATCTCCTCTTCCTTTAAATGCTTAAAGATAGAAGCAGATTTCTCCGGCCCTAATGCAATCAGCAAAATTGCCGCTTTTTGAACGCCATTATACTCTTCGCTTGCCATAACTCTAATTCCACTCCTCATTCAGCCAATTCCGGAGCAATGAAGCCACCGCCTCCGGATTTTCATCTACAAATTTCTCTATCATCACACGGGTTTCGGACTTCTCAGAGAATCCAATATCCTCCAGGGATTCTTCCTCCGCTTCCTTGGTCGTGGCCAGCAGGGACTCCACTGAAAGTTCCGGCTCCGGCTCCACCACCTGCTCTTCTTTCCTGGTGCTGCGGAAAACCACATATCCCAGCATTACCATAATCAGCAGCGCAATCGCCACTGGGAGGTAATCGAAGATATCCTGGCCGCTGCCGTCCGAATATTCAAAGAACGGTATCTCATAGACAACTACTTTAATGTTATCTTCCTGGAAACCAGTTGCCCTGGCCACCATCTGCACCAAATCCTGATCCACATCCAGCTTAACCCGCTCACGGTTCTGGGACACAAATTCATCAAAGGTCATATCGTCCAGTTCACCGCTTGCCCGCAGGGTATCCTCATAATAATACCGATGCTGGTTAGCAACCACTGCGATAGAAGACGTGGTATAATCCACATCCCCTAAGCCCCCGTTGCTCTCTGTAATCTCCTCGCTGGTATTGTATTTCTCATTAAGTTCCGTAGTGCTCTGGCTGCTGGCCGCCCCGTCCGGCATTACATATGTAGTGTTATCCTCGCCGTTGGTGTCCGTGCCCGGCGTCCCGTCCACGCCGCCAGTGGTCTCCGACTCAAATTGCCGCCGTTCCGCAACCGGCCCATGATCCTCATCCCCTTCCACATACCATCTGTGGTTGGTCTGCTTCGTCTCGCTGAAGCTAACGTTCAGATTGAGGCCGACAGAAACCGTGTCGTATACATTGGTGCCAAGCACCACATCCTTCACCTGGCTCTTCACCATGCTCTCTGCCTTCGTCTTATATGAGAGCTGGGAACTTGCGCCATTAATGGCTGTTGCCGAATCCCCGCCGGTAAACAGTACGTTCCCGGCCGTATCCATAATGGAGATATCATCCGTGCTGTCGTTCCCAATGGCAGTAGAAATCCACTTCGCCAAGCCTCCCGCCATGTCTTCGTCCATCTCGCCGGACAAAGTCAATGTCACCGCCGCATAGGAATCCTCATTCAATGCCAGCACGGTGCCGTCATCCACTGGCAGGTTCAGCTTCACGGTAGCCCCTTTGACCATATCCAGGTTGGACAGCTGCTCCTCCAGCTGCTTCTCCAAATAAAGCTGGTAACGCTTGCCCTTATCAGCCTCTGTATTGCTGAACCCTCCTTCGAACACATTCTCCAAACCATACGAAGAAGCCGGGATTCCATTCTTTCCCAGCAAAATAGCCGCATCTGCTTCATCTTCCGTGCGGACTTGGAAATTCAGCCCATCACTGGACACTTCAAAATCAATGCCCTCTCCCTGCAGCAGTTCTTTTACCTCTGCCGCCTCCTTTGTGTCCTCGCAGTTCCTAATCGGCACCATGGTCGGCGTAGTCAATATCTGGATGACCACCGCCATCGCCACGGCAAAGAAAACCGCGATACTCGCTATCAGCGTCTTCTGCTTAACTGAAAACTTGCCCCACCACTCTAGCACCCTTTTGGGGATGCCCTGTATTCTTTCCTGCATGTGTCTCTCCACCCGTTCTTTACAAATCTCGGATTCTCCGTCCTATGCGCTGCAGACAATCTTTAAATCTGCATATTGATAAGTTCCTTATAAGCATCCAAAACCTTGTCCCTAACTGTCATGGTATAATTTAATGCAATATCTGCCTTCTCTTGGATCGCCATTAAGTCATGCGGATTGGTCATATACCCCAGCATAAACTCCATTTCCGCCTCTTCTCCCTTATTCTGCAGGTAATTGGCCTCATTAATCATATCCATGGCAGACTGGAGCACGCTGTTGAATTCTTCCCCTTCCACACGCACCTGGCTGCTGGCCTCAACTGCATTCTTAAGGTATTCTGACGTCACATTGTGCAGTGCCGCTATATCCATTTTCCAAAGCCTCCTCTTATCTCACACCCTATTTTCCGAGTTCCAATCCCTTCATCGCCATAGCCTTGGTGGTCTCAAAAGCAGTAATATTCGCTTCATAGGACCTGCTGGCGTCAATCATGTTCGTCATTTCTGTTATTATATTCACATTCGGGTAGGAAACATACCCGTTTTCATCCGCATCCGGATGGGACGGGTCGTACTTCATTACAAAATCTGTGCTGGTATCCTCCTTCACCTCAGACACCTTCACTCCATTCCCCAGATAGCCCTGCCGGGCATTGTGCAAAACTTTGCTGAATGGGGTAACCTGCTTCTCACTAAATGTTACAATCCTGCGCCTATAAGGCGTGCCGTCTTCTGTCCTGGTGGTGGTCACATTTGCCACATTCTGCGAAATCACATCCATGCGGAACCGCTGCGCCGTCATGCCGGACGTATTAATGTTAAATGACTGAAATAATGACATGCTCTTGCCTCCCATTTCTAGATATTGCGCTTATTATTTAATCACGCTCTTCGTCCTCTGAAATTCCTTTGTCATGCAGTCCACCAGGGCATTGTATTTGATCCGGTTGGAAATCAATTCCCCGTATTCCTGCTCCGGATCCACATTATTCTTATCAATACGGTAAGAATAATCCTCTGCATCCGTGTAAACCGCCGCATTCAAATGGTCTAGGTGCAAATCACTGACCTTCTCATCCAACGAGACATACTTGAACTTAGAAAGCTCCCTGCGCAGGGTACCTTCAAAATCCACTTCCTGGCGCTTATAGCCCGGTGTGCTCTGGTTGGCAATGTTATTGCTAATCGCTGTGTTTCTCTGCCATGCCGCATCTGCTGCCTTATCCAGTACATTGACATAATCATAAATTCCGCTGGTTAACATGAAACCGCTCCTTCCATCTATCTCTCTATCTTGCTGATTTCACCATACAATCCCGAATGGATCATGCCCTTTGGGGCATCCGCTTAAAAACCTACTCTACTATATTATAATTTATCTTCCTAATAATGCAAGTATTTTTTTAGCGTTTTTTCATTTTTTCGGTTTCCTGTATGCTGCCCGATACCCTGCTGCAAGGCCTGCCGCCCTTTCCAGCGCTTACCGCTCCCTCAACATGGCTTTTACACGCAAAAAGGGAACCCATAGATAACATTGCTCTATAAATTCCCTTTTTTTCTAAATATAACCAAATCCGTTTGGTTATTGCCTATTTTGTATTCTGCTTCTTCACTTTATCCAACTCTTCAAACACCACATCATTCAAGACCTTGATGTATGTCCCCTTCATTCCTGAAGACCTGGACTCAATGACTCCCGCACTTTCAAATTTCCGCAGCGCATTGACTATCACGCTCCGGGTAATCCCTACCCGGTCGGCAATCTTGCTTGCCACCAAGATGCCTTCCTTCCCATCCATCTCGTCAAAGATGTGGGTGATTGCTTCAAGTTCTGAGAAAGACAAGGTACTGATAGCGGATTTTACAATCTGCAGCTTCCGGTTCTCCTCCGCATTCTCCTCATTCACAGAACGCATCATCTCCAAGCCTACAACGGTCGTGCCGTACTCGCTTAATATGATATCGTCGATATTGTACTCCCGTTCCATGCGGTATACAAACAGGGTGCCCAGCCGTTCGCCTGCAATGTCAATCGGGGTAATGATAGCCCGGTAATCCTTCACATCCTCAGAGACAAACCCCAGCGTCTCCAGGTTGACATTCTCCTTCGTGGACAAAATCCCCAAAAGGCGCTCGTTCAGCAGCTGGTCAATAAACCCTCCTACCTCATCGGCAATCAGTTCCCGGATTTCCTCTGTACTGCTTTCCCTGCTGGTGCCCAGCACTTTCCCCTTTTTGCTGATTACCAGAATATTGGAATCCAGGATCTCAGTCAAAACCTCACATATGTCATTAAAGACTACCTTTGAGGAGTTGTTATTATGCAGCAACTTGTTTATCTTCCTAGTCTTGTCTAATAGTTGGACACTCATAATATACCTCCTCCCCAGATGCCCTGTTGCAGCCCTGCTGCCTGCAGCAGCAACTGATGCCGGCTATGAATGGTTCCTTCCGACTCCACTCTTCTGTAGCTGTTTAGCATTTTATCACATTTTTCCTGAAAATTCAACAACTTTCTATTCTATTTGTGCTTTTTCTCTGGAAATTCCTACTTTTCGGACTATTTTCCCTATTTCCCGCACCTTGGCTTTCACGCGCCGGCTTCTGCCGCAGGATTTTTCTCCTGGGGCGCGATATAGCCGCATTGGGGGTCTGCGCAGGCCAGCTTATGGCCTTTCTCTACCATATATCCCCCGCAGTCCGGGCATTTTTCCTTGGACGGCCTCTGCCAGGACATAAAGCCGCATTCTGGGTTATCTTCGCACCCATAGTATTTGCGGCCTTTTTTGGTTTTTTTCAGGACAACTTCCTTGCCGCACTCTGGGCACTGCACGCCGATTTTCTCCAAATATGGCTTCGTGTTCCGGCAGTCCGGGAACCCAGGGCATGCCAGGAACTTTCCGTGGGGGCCGTATTTTACCACCATATTCCTGCCGCACAAGTCACAAGCCACATCCGTAACCTCATCCTCAATGTCAATTTTCTCTAATTCCTTTTCAGCCGTCTTCACGGCTTCTTCTAAATCTGGGTAGAAATTGCTGACAACGGCTTTCCAGTCCACCGTCCCTTCTGCAACCTTATCTAAAAGGGACTCCATATTCGCTGTAAAACGGTCGTCCACAATGGTTGGGAAGGCGTCCAGCATAATGGAATTGACCACCTCGCCAAGTTCCGTAATGTACAGGTTCTTATTTTCCTTCACCACGTACCGGCGGCCCAGAAGGGTAGTAATGGTGGGCGCATACGTGCTTGGCCTGCCTATCCCAAGCTCCTCCAAAGCCTTTACCAGGGAAGCTTCTGTAAAATGCGCAGGCGGCTGGGTGAAATGCTGCTTTTCCTCCAGCCCTTCCAGCTTAAGCTGTGTATCCTCGCCCAGGGACTTTAAGAGCACATTATTCCCTGGCTTTTCATCCTCCTCTCCTGCATAGACGGACAGGAATCCTTCAAATAAGATTTTAGAGGCGGACACGTGGAACCGGTATTTCCCTGCGCCAATCTGCACAGAAGTGGTCTCATAGACTGCGCTGCCCATCCGGCTCGCCACAAAACGGTTCCAAATCAAGCGGTACAGGCGGAACTGATCCCTGCCCAAGGATTCCTTGACCATAGCCGGCGTCCGGGTAATATCGGAAGGGCGGATTGCCTCATGGGCATCCTGGATCTTGCCATTCCCTTTCTTTGCCTGGCTCTCTTTGGCCACATATTTCTCCCCATAGGCATTCTTGATATACTCCCTGGCCGCCACGTCTGCTTCTTCGGAAATCCTGACAGAATCCGTCCTCAGGTAGGTGATGATGCCCACTGTCCCCTGACCCTTGATATCCACGCCCTCATAGAGCTGCTGTGCCAGCCGCATGGTTTTCTGTGTGGAAAAATTCAAGGATTTGGAAGCCTCCTGCTGCAAGGTGCTGGTGGTAAATGGAAGGGGGGGCTTCTTGGAACGTTCCCCCTTCTTCACCTCCAGTACCTGATAGCTTTCCTCCTCCAGTTCCTTTAAGACGCCTTCCATTTCTTTTCTGGAACGGATAACCAGCTTCCCATCCCCGTCCCCATAAAATTTGGCCAGCAGGGGCTTTTTCTCCCCTGGGATGGCAAGCTGTGCCTCTAAGGTCCAGTATTCTTCTGGGATAAAGGCATTGATTTCCTCTTCCCGGTCACAGATAATGCGCAGCGCTACCGACTGTACCCGGCCGGCGCTCAGCCCACGCTTCACCTTTGCCCATAAGAGGGGGCTGATCCGATACCCTACCATACGGTCCAGCATCCGGCGGGCCTGCTGGGCGTCCACCAGGTTCATGTCAATGCCCCTGGCTTGCTTCAGCGAAGTTTTTACGGCATTTTTTGTTATCTCATTAAAGCTGATGCGGAATATATGCTTATCGTCTAATTTCAGCGCCTTGGTCAGATGCCAGGAAATCGCTTCTCCCTCCCGGTCAGGGTCAGTCGCTAGGTAAACTTTGTCTGCCTTCTTCACTTCTTTCCTAAGGTTGGCCAGGATTTCCCCCTTTCCGCGGATGGTAATGTATTTTGGCTCATAACCGTGCTCCAGATCTATCCCCAGCTGGCTCTTCGGCAAATCCCTTACATGTCCGTTCGACGCCGCCACTTCATAATTTTTCCCCAAAAATTTCTTGATTGTCTTTACTTTCGCCGGCGACTCTACAATCACTAAATATTTCGCCATTTGACTGCTCCTCCTTGTATCCCCGCTTCTATTCCATATACAGAATGATGTCAGACGGGATCCCCCGCCCTGGCATAATAATTCTTATAAACTTCCAAAATGCAGCCTTTTTCCTGCAGGGAGGCCAAGTAAGGCAAAAGCTCCCCCAGGCTAAATCCTGTCTCTTCCATAATCCTATCCAAGTTCTTTGCATGGAAACCCAGACAACTATACAACACTCTTTCCATTTTTTCAAGAGAAATTTTTTGTTTTTCAGTAGAAGGCCCAGGTTCCTTTTTAAAAACCCCCATTTCTTCCAGGAAATCTCCCACAGACAGGAAGATGCCTGCCCCCTGGCGGATGAGGCGGTTTGTCCCCCTGCTTAATGCATCGCTGGCCCTGCCCGGCACGGCATAGACTTCCTTGCCCTGTTCCAGAGCAAAATCTGCCGTAATCAAAGACCCGCTTTTCTCCTTGGCCTCCACCACCAGGACTGCGTCTGCCATGCCGCTGATCAGCCGGTTCCGCTGGGGGAACAGCATGGCATAGGGCTTGGTATGGGGCGGGTATTCAGAAATGACGCCGCCTTGTGCTGCCAAGGCCCCATACAGCTTCCGATGCCCTGGAGGGTAGCAGACGTCTATGCCGCACCCCAGCACCCCATAGGTCTGCCCGCCTGCGCGCAGGGCGCCCTGGTGCCCGGCCCCGTCAATCCCTGCGGCCATGCCGCTGATAACTGCTATGCCCGCCTGGGCAAGGCGGTACCCAATATCCTCTGCTGCTGCCCTTCCGTAAGGGGAGCAGTTCCTGGCCCCTACAACAGCGACAGACGCCTGGGCTTCCACCGGCAGCCTGCCGCGGTAAAACAGGCCATACGGCGGGTTATAGATGTCACGCAGCCGCACCGGGTAATCCTTATCCCCCCATAATACAAGGCCTATGTTATGCGCCCGGCAATAGGAAGCCTGCCGCCCCAGTTCTTCTTCCGGCACTGCCTGGCGCTCCTTTAACTTTTCTTGTTCCAGCCCAGTCAGGAAAGAGATCCCCTCCACCTGGCTGGGCTTTAGGCGGTACAGTTCTCCTACTTCAGGAAACATGGCTTTTAACTTGATTTTCTTCTTCCCTGGGATTGCCAGGCTCCCTGCCAGCCAATATTCATATAAATTCATGGCAGCCCCCACATCTTCCGGTCTATGCCCCGGTACAGCAAGGCTTCCATCACATGGAGCCGGCGAATCTGTGCTGAGCCGTCCAAATCCGCAATCGTACGGGCTACCCGTATCACCCGGTAATAGCCCCGGACAGTCAGACCCAACCGTTCAAAAGAATCCTGCAGCAGCTTTTCTGCCTGGGGCTCCATCGGGCAGTATCTTTCCATGGCTGCGTTAGGGATCTGGCTGTTATATAGGATCCCCTCCCTTGCGAACCGTCCTCTTTGGATGCCCAGGGCTTTTCCCACCCGCTCCCGGATGGAAGCGGAATTTTCCCCCGGTTCCCTCTTGGCCAATTCCCTCAGGGGCAGCCTTTGGACTTCCACACATAAATCCATGCGGTCTAAAAAGGGGCGGCTGGCCTTCTTAAGGTGCCGCTCAATCACGGGCAGGCTGCAGGTGCATTTATCCCTGTCTGGGAAATAGCCGCAGCTGCAGGGGTTCATGGCCGCTACCAGCATGACGTCTGCCGGATAGGAATAGGTGCCGCTGCTGCGCACCAGGCGGATGGACCGTTCCTCCAGGGGCTGGCGCAGGATCTCCAGCACCGGCTTTTGGAACTCTGTCAGTTCATCTAAAAACAGAACGCCTTTATGTGCCAGGCTGATTTCGCCAGGCTTTGGCACCAGGCCGCCACCTGCCAAGCCGGCAGCCGTAACCGTATGGTGGGGGCTCCGGAAAGGCCTTGTCCAAAACCGCCCTGCCTCCCTCTGGCCGAACATGCCGCTGACACTATAAATCTTTGCCAGTTCTAAGGCCTCTTCCTCTGCCAGCGGCGGCAATATGCCGGCAATGGCTTTCGCCGCCATGGTCTTCCCGGAGCCTGGCGCCCCAAGCATCAGCATATTATGCCTTCCCGCCGCCGCCACCTCACAGGCGCGCTTCAATGCCTTCTGCCCGCGGATGTCAGCAAAATCACATTCTGGCGGCGCCGCTGTTCCCCCAGGATACCCCGCCGGCCCTTCCTCCCCCACGGCCTTCGGATCCTTGCGGAACCCTTCCACCTGCGCAATGGCCTGCGTCAGGCTGTCTGCCGGCAGGATTTTCATGCCCTTTACAACCTGAGCCTCCGCCAAATTAGCCCTAGGGACGCAGACTGCTTCCTTCCCGGCCTCCTTAGCTGCAAGCACCATGGGCAGGATCCCTGCGGCAGGCAGGATTTCCCCATGCAGGCTAACCTCCCCTGCAAATAAAATCCCTTCCAGGCAAGCCTGGGGAACCCTCCCATATGCAGCGAGCACAGCAAGGGCGATGGGCAGGTCAAAACCCGTCCCAGCCTTACGGACATCGGCTGGGTAGAGGTTCACGGTTACTTTTTTAGGCGCAAGGCGGATGCCGCTGTTGCGGATCGCTGCCTTTATGCGTTCCTTTGCTTCCTTCACCTCAGAAGAAAGCGCACCTACCATTTCAAATGTAGGCATCCCGTCGCAGACATCGGCCTCTACCTGGATTAAGAGGCTCCCAACGCCGCAGACGGTGCCTGTCGATACTATACTATACAAAATTACCTCCCTTTATGCTGGTTTGGGAAATATCGGCTGATACGCCTTGAAAAAAAGATAATGCTATTATAACACAGCCTCAAGGGATTGTGAATACAAAAAATACTGAAAGGATTGGCAGGTGGAAAGGCACTCTGAGGCTTGATTTTTCATAGAATATAATAAATCCGCTTAGAGGTGCGCACCGTGAAGACGTTTTTATTGCCGCTGAACGCAGAGGAAGAAAAGCATTACCTAAAAAAAATGAAAGAGGGGGACCATGACGCCAGGCATACCTTAATTGAGCGGAATTTAAGGCTGGTAGCACATATTTCCAAGAAATACCAGAACGGCGATGAGGATATGGAAGACTTGATTTCCATCGGTACCATAGGCCTAATCAAAGCAATTTCTACCTTTAATTATGAGCGCGGGAACCGGCTTGCAACTTATGCTGCCCGCTGCATCGACAATGAACTGCTGATGTACTTCCGGGGAAAGAAAAAAACCTCCCGGGAGGTGTCGCTGTATGAGCCCATCGGCACAGATAAGGAAGGGAACCAGATCAATCTGATGGATGTAGTAGAAAGCACGGATCGGGATATTTTTGAAATCATCGAGTTAAAAGGGAATGCCAAAAAGGTCTATGAGATAATCCCTAAGGTACTGAACAGGCGGGAACAGGAAATCATCGAATGGAGGTATGGGCTTTATAACCAGAAGCCTATCACCCAAAGGGAGATTGCCGATAAGCTGGGGATTTCAAGATCTTATGTAAGCCGTATTGAAAAGAGGGCTTTGGAAAAGCTGAAACAGTGCTTTGCCTAAATGCCCCTAGGCTGGCAAGCGGATTGGCAGGCGCAGCATATTGACAGGCAGGGCAGGCTGCTATATAATGGCTGGCAGGCACACAAACCATACGATAGGAGGCACGCCATGATGAACCTGCCAAAAGACCCCATAATGCTGCTAAGCTTTGTCAATACTTATCTGAGGGACCGGCATCCTTCCCTGGAGGATTTCTGCAAGAGCCATGATATTTCCCAGGAAAGCCTTGTTTCCTCCCTAGAAGCGATTGATTACCACTATGACAAAGAAAAAAACTGCTTCCTGTAGGCATAAAAGCCTGGGAACCGGCCGGCGGCTGCCCTATGCCAGCCCCTATCCCCGGCCATACCCCCCCTGCTTCAGCAGCTTCCCCCTGATATACCGGAGGGTAGCCTCTTCCCCCTGCTCTGCCAGCATATGCAAAAGGCGCTCCAACAGCGCCCGGGTATCTTCATGGAGGATACAGTAGTCCTTCCCCTTTTCATAGTATTCCAACGGGCTCCGGTCTGTGTACGCACCCTTTTGGTAATTCTTGGCAGCAGACATACGGTCAACAAACATTTCTACCACATATTCCAGCGGCATCTTCATGCCTGCCATGCCCTTTTCCTTCCCTAACCCATAGTCAATCCAATATTCCAGATGGTGGCGGTTCCTGCCCTTGTGGTGGAGCCAGGCGGAAGAATAGCCTCTTTCTTCCCGTTCTGCATTATTCGGGCTCTTATCCCCCTGGTAATACCTGCACCCTACCCAAAATTCCGTAGGCCCATATTTAGACAAGTCATGGAGCAGGCCCTGCTTATACAGGCCCACCTGGAAGCACCCCTTCATCACCAGCAGCTTATGGTGGCTAATTGTCTTAAAATGGTTCCATACCTTGCTTATCTCCATCTGCACCCTCCCCTCCAAGCACCCATACGCCCTTCCCCGAATCCGTTACTGCACAAGCTTAAAATACTTTATAAAATAAAGAATTAATAAATGTGCCGGGTAAAAGATATAAAAGAAATATTTCATCCTGGGCCCTCTCCTGCCATTGTAAAGCAACATGGGCAGGACTGCAAGGCCTGCATAAACCTGCACCCCTCCCTTGGCCAGCAAGTAATTCGCAGATGCAAAAACCGCGTGCTTTACAACCATATACTGGCCCAGCAAATAAAAGCAGAGGATGAACAGCACCCCTTTCGCCCCATAATCCGTGCCCATATATTCCGCCAGCAGGCAGGCCAGGAGGAATGCCGTTATCCCATACCATTTTTCTTTATGCCCTTGGAACTGCTCAATCACCAGAACACCCAAAAACAAGGTAAAGAATACATTCTGATGCTCCAGTGTAAGCCCGCCCCAAAATACCAGATCGAAAGGCACTTCTGAAAGGCATGCAAAAACCAGGAGCCGCGTTTCATATCTGCGGATATTGCCAGTATGGGCCGCGCCCTCCGCCAGCAGGAAGCAGAAAATGGGGAAGGCCAGCCTCCCCACTATCCGCAGCTGTATGTACTGGGGAAACAGAACAGCCCCCGTATGGTCTATTAGCATGGAAATGATGGCAATCCACTTCAGGGTAAAGCCATTAATACCGAATCTCTGTCCTTCCGTCATGAAGCCCTCCTTACTCTTTTGGCCCTTTTCAACGCTTTTGGGGTTGGCAGGGGCTTCCCGCATAAGAGGCAGACGGACTGTTCCTCCACTTGGATTTCCTTGATGTCCCCAAGGCTGCCTGCCCCTTCCAGAACGGAAGGCTCTTTGGCGGTATCCAGCAGGACCCTCCAATCCATCCCATTCGGCAATGCAAATTTCTGCGGTAAATTCTGGAAATTATAGGCCACATAAATACTTTCTTCCATCCCTGCATAGGCTCCACTGTATAATATGCCCACAAACCCCCGGTTCATGCCAAAATCAATCCTCCAGCCGCTGTCGCTGTGGTATGACAGATCCGGGCAGCCCCGGTTCTCATAATCCTGGAGCTGGAACGGCATGGGGCTGCGGAGCATAGGGAAGTCCTTACGGAGCTGGGCAACCTGCTGCACAAAAGCCAGAAGCTGCCGTACAGGCGCCGTAGATTTCCATTCCTTCCAGCCTATCTCATTGTCCTGGCAATAGGCATTGTTATTGCCTTTTTGGCTGTTGCCGCACTCATCCCCCATCCACAGCATGGGGATGCCCTGGGAAAGGAAGGTAACGGCAAGGGCGTTTTTCACCTGGCGCTTGCGAGCCTCGTTCACCTGGCGTTTGCGGCTGATGCCTTCCTGCCCGCAGTTCGTGCTGAAATTCCAGTTATTCCCATCCTGGTTCCCTTCCATATTCTGCTCATTATGCTTATGCTCATAAGAAAATAAGTCCCAAAGGGTAAACCCATTATTTTCTGCAATATAATTGACAAACCCCTGGTGCTCTTGCTGCCTGCGCATCTGGCAGGCAAACTCAAAGATGCTGCCCCCCTTATGGTTCAGTATCTTACGCGCCTCATAGAGGAAGCCATCATTATAGGAAAACAGTTCCGGGCCGAACCGCTCCCGGCTTCCTGCCAATTCCTCCCGGAACCCGTCATACAAGAGCTTGCACCCGCACAGCTGCCTGTCCATAGCCAATAGTTCCGCCACAAAGGGGCTGCCCAGAAAGCGGAACCCATCCACATGGTATTCCTGATGCCAGAAGCGGAATGCTTCAATAATTAAATGTGGATTTGTCTTTTCAGGAAAATAAAACTCCAGGATGCATTCCATTTGGTTCTGGTGCATTTTCTGGATTAACCGCTTGAAATTATCTGGATTGCAGCCTTTCCCCAGGAAGGATGCTTTGGGTGCAAAATAACTGCCTGCCGTATAGCCCCAATAATTGATAAGGTCCCGGGGATTTTCCTGTGCCTTGCCTGCGTCCAGCAGCAGGATCTCCTCAAATTCATAGACAGGCATAAACAGCAATGTGGTGACCCCAAGCTCCTTGAAGTAGCCCAGCCTGCGCTCCACTGCCTCCACAGTCCCATGACTGCCACCCTTCTTCATCCCCATGGAAAAGCCGCGGACATGGAGTTTGTAAATTACCATGTCTTCTTTCTTAATCCCCAAAAACCCCTTATCTTTCCACTTAAAATCAGAAAAATAAAAAGAACCTTTTATTTTCTTCCTGATTGGCTTTGCCCGCATGTTTAACTTTTGCGCTTTTCTGCCGGGCAAATGCCCATCCAAGGCAGCTTTCTCTTTTTCTGGAACAAATGGCTCCGGCGGCTGTGCCGCCTGCCTGCGGGATTCCTCTGCCCAGACCTCCCGCCCTGATACTTTCCTGGCGTAGGTATCTATGGCCTCCTTCCCATTTACCTCGAAATTGTAGTCGTAATTTTCCCAATCCAATCCGCAGATCCCAACTGTATAAATGGTACCCAAGTTTCCCTGCTCTTTCATAGGAATTTTCACAACCGGACTGTTATCTTTCGGATATAACAGCAAGTAGCAAGCGGCGCCTTTTGCTGCCTGCATGGAAAATGAAATAATGCCATCCTGTCTCGTTACGCCTATGTTCTCCTTATTTCCGGTACAAATTTGAAAATCCATATGTCCCTCCCTGATGCCTGTTCCTTTGTGTTATTATTTTGCCACTGTCCACAACTTGTATACCGTAAATCTTATTTCCTAATTTATTATAGCAACTTCTGGGGGATTTGGAAAGATATTTTTCTGGAAAGGAAATGGAAATTTGCCTAGATAAATGGAAATTCAAGAAAATTGAAGCCAAAGTAAGCAATACTTCTAAAAACCTACTGAAATACCTAGATAATTTAGCAGGAATTGTCTCCAATATTTACCTGATTATCCCAGAGATTTCAGTATCTGGAACCTCTGGGATCTGTTTTTACCTTATATCATCAGTTGATGCTTAAGCCTGCGCTTGCGTATCCTACAACCGTATTGAGCAAAGACAGCCCGCTTGCTGACGCTGAAAATACCAACATCAGCCGGGTTTGTGCTGTAACTGGAATATTCAGCCCTGTAAGCGCCCCATTCAACAGCGTACCGATAGATATTGCCCCTGAAAGCGATGGCGCCAGGTTTAGCGACGTCCCGGCAATTGGAGAAAATACGTTATTCGGCGTTGCTGATTGGTAAATCTGGGCTTTTATAGTAACCGTAGAACCTACTAAAGAAAGCCCCACCGTAGTACTAAAGAAAGCGCTAAACGAGGTAATAATGCCATCCCGCGGAACTTGGAATGCAAAGTTAGAAAGCGTCCCGCCCGCATTTGTGATATCAATTGTTGAACCAAGCAGCGTAATCCCCTGCGCACTGCTTCCAAACCCTACAAACGCCGGAAGCCCTGCAAGCCCTCCAGCAATTGTCGTCAGGGAGACCGGAAGCCCTGATGCAAACGGGATAATTGCTCCTGTGCCTGCGATCCCTGTTGCTCCCGTCGGACCCGTCGCCCCGGTTGCCCCTGTCGCTCCTGTCGGGCCTGTCGCTCCATCTGCTCCCGTTGCTCCTGTCGCTCCTGTTGGGCCGGCCGCTCCATCTGCTCCTGTTGCCCCAGCCGCTCCCGTTGGGCCTGTCGCTCCGGCCGCTCCATCTGCTCCCGTTGCCCCTGTCGCTCCTGTCGGGCCGGCCGCTCCATCTGCTCCTGTTGCCCCCGTCGCTCCCGTTGGGCCTGTCGGGCCGGCTGCTCCATCTGCTCCCGTTGCTCCTGTCGGGCCGGCTGCTCCATCTGCTCCTGTTGCCCCTGTCGCTCCATCTGCTCCTGTTGCCCCTGTCGCTCCCGTTGGGCCTGTCGGGCCGGCCGCTCCATCTGCTCCCGTTGCCCCTGTCGCTCCCGTTGGGCCTGTCGGGCCGGCCGCTCCATCTGCTCCTGTTGCCCCAGCCGCTCCATCTGCTCCCGTTGCTCCTGTCGTTCCCGTTGGGCCGGCCGCTCCATCTGCTCCCGTCGGGCCTGTCGGGCCGGCTGCTCCATCTGCTCCCGTTGCTCCCGTCGGGCCTGTTGCCCCGGTTGCCCCTGTCGCTCCTGTCGGGCCGGCCGCTCCATCTGCTCCCGTTGCTCCTGTCGTTCCCGTTGGGCCGGCCGCTCCTGTTGCTCCCGTTGCTCCCGTCGGACCCGTCGGGCCTTCATCTCCTGGGCATCCTTTCGGGCCCTGGATTCCAATTGGGCCAGTCACACCTTGGATACCTTGCGGGCCAGTTACGCCCTGCGGCCCCATCGGGCCGGTCGGACCCGTCGGGCCGGCTGGCCCTGGAACACCCCTTGGGCCTTGAAGCCCGATGTCTCCCTGTGGCCCTATCGGCCCTGTTGGCCCTGTTGGCCCTACAGGCCCCTGCGGGCCAATCTCTCCCTTAGGGCCTTCGCAGCCTGGGTCGCCTTTTGGGCCAATATCCCCACGGACACCCTGGATACCCTGCATGCCCTGCGGGCCGGCGTAGCCCCTTGGGCCGGCATAACCTCTTGGACCCGTGTTCCCGGTAGGCCCCACTGGCCCTGTATTCCCTCTGGGGCCTCTTGCACCAGGGGCGCCTGGGATTCCCTGCGGCCCTATCGGCCCTGGATCCCCCTTGTCACCCTTTGGACCGGGACATCCAGTATCTCCTTTCATTCCCTGCGGGCCCATTGGCCCTGGATCCCCCTTAGGCCCCACTGGCCCACGTTCACAACACGGAGGATGGCATTGATTCTGGCAGCTGCTGCATGCATTTTTATTGTCCATATAATCCTTATCCTTTCTAAAATCATAAGAAAACATACTTGTAAAGTATTATTTTCTACAAATATTTTATGTTTTCCGCCGAGAATTGTTACATTCTTCCGAAAGGAATTAGAATATGTCTAAAATACCCCTTAGGAGACCTGCAGGCTATCGAAATACTGTTTATTATAGAGATATGCCTTGGAATAGGGCTTACAAGCGCCTGCCCTTTCATTGTACTCCTTTGCTTTCTTCTGGTTCCCCATTTTATCATAACACACGCATAACTGTAAAAGTGGGATATAATCATAGCAATCTGGCAGCATGAACCCGCCTGCATACTCATTTTTCGGCCTGTTTAGGGCAGTTTCATACCAATAGGCAGCTGTATTGCAATCCCCATGCCCCAAATAATATTTTCCAATCTCGCAGCATAATTCCGCCCTTGGCATGCCAAAAGCTAAGCTGCGTAAAAGAGCGTTTAACGCGGATTGTTCCTGACCAAGGCCGTAGTAGCAATTGGCGCAGATGGAACATGCCTCAATTTTATTTTCAACCCATCCGTCTGGTGAATGCAGGAACTGTTCCAATACAGAAACGGCTTCTTCGTATTGCTTATGGTAGTAGAGCTCCCGCCCATAGTAATACTGCTGCCGCGGATCTAAATGCTTCCCCTCCGCCAGCATCTTCTTATATATATTCAGGTTCCGGTCCGGATCTTTTGCATTTATCTTTTTATGGGAAACTGCAATGTCAGAATAAAAAATATTTCCGCTAGGCGGGATTACCTCATGGACTTCCCCAATCCAGCGGTACTTCTGGCAGTTCCTGATCCATCTTTCCCTAAAATAAGAAAAAGATGGCTTACCGGCTTCATCAAAAGAAGTATTATATTTCATCATCACCATATCCACATCCTGCGGCAGGCTATGCTTTAGCTGCAGGAATTTAGATTTTTGCGGTTCTTCCAGAACATCATCGGCATCCATCCACATACAATAATCCATAGACGCCTTGGAAAAAGAATAATTCCTGGCATCTGCAAAATCATCTTTCCACACATATGGATATACCTTTGGCGTATAACCAGACACTATGTCCACTGTCCGGTCTATGGAACCCGTATCTATAATAATAATTTCCTCTACAAGTCCTGCCACGCTGTCAAGGCAGCGTGCAATGTGCATTTCCTCATTTCTGACAATCATGCAAAGGCTTATTGTCGGCATATTGCCCTCCCTTCTCCGGCTTATTGCCTACACAGCTTTTCTATGCTCATGTTCATATTAATTTGGGATACGCCAGCTGAAGATTCCCATGCAAAAAACAGTGTGGATGGATTGGGTATTTCAATCAAAAAATACCTTGACATCACAAGCACTTCCTTCCGCTTTACTGACTCTGCATATGTGCCATACGCTGTCTGTACACAATCATTGAATATCGGCGTAAGTTTTATAAACCCATTCCGTTTCATCTCTGTAGATATATAATAATAGATTGCATAGCATCCAGGAGCCAGCGATACGGAATAATCATTACAAAGGGATATATTATGGGTAATATCCGATATCTCCATTTTTAGCGGAAGGCTGGCATTTTCAGGCAACATAAGCCCCTGCCCCAAAAATGATGCATATATACTGTTCTGCGGATATCCTGGAGGACCTTCCGGGCCGCGTGCGCCTGGCTCTCCCCTTGGCCCCTGCGGCCCTGTGACACCCTGTGGGCCCTGCGGCCCTGTAACACCCTGCGGCCCCGGCTCACCGCGTTCACCAGGACAGCCCGGAAGGCCTGGCTCCCCCCTTGCACCCTGCGGCCCTGGTTCCCCGCATTCACCAGGGCATCCTGGCGGCCCTGGCTCCCCTCTTGGCCCTCTTGGCCCTGGCTCCCCTCTTGGCCCTGGCGGTCCTGGCTCCCCACGCCCGCAAGGGCCACAGGACATTCCTGGATTCCCGCAGCCGCAGCTGGATGGAACAGGGCTCCCACACCCGTCCGGGGCGCTGGGCGTGCCTGGATCCACACAACCGCAGCAACCGCTGGATGGAACAAGGCTATCACACCTATCCGGGGCGCTGGGCGTGCCTGGATCCACACAACTGCTGGATGGAACAGGGCTATCACACCCTTCCGGGGCGCTGGGCGTGCCTGGATTCCCGCAGCCGCAAGGGCTGCATGGAAGACCTGCCTTATTTACTGGATCAACCGGATTACTCCCATGGTTACAAGAAACATGATGTCCCACTGATCCAGGGCTGGTTGTATTCTGGGAAGAGCCTGCCAGAACCGTATTTGCCCTAGATATACCATCGGGCGGACGCCGGCCTGCGTTCCGGTTATAGTTTCTGTTGCAATTCCTTCCCATGCAGAACAGATTTGGGGGATTAAATATCCAATTAGCATTAAAATTATTCAATTAAAACCACCTCGTTCATATCCGATATTGAATGACGGTACATTTCCCATACCTTTTGCAACCGCTCCGAAAAATTTTGCCATACTTGGATTTCCAGAGGGTATACTAAATAATATGCGTAAAACATTATTTTGTTTTTGGGAACTGCCCCAATACAAGCAGACGGGGTATCTTACCCTAGCTTCCTTTTCCAGAACGATGCAAGTACCTTGTCTTCCAATCTGTTAGGGAATCAAAAACCCCACGGCATTCGTCAAATATCCATGCAAACATGGCTATTTTTCTCATTGCTCGCAGGAATAAAAAAACTATCCTTAAAACCAAAATAGGTTTTAAGGATAGTTTTTTTATTCCTGCGGGTGAAGCCATCGTTACGGTAGGCAGCAGCCAACACCCATTCTTGATACTTTTATACCCCGCTTGCCTTATACTTCCCCTGCGGCCTTGGCAAATTCCTCCATCACCTCTGCCACGTGCTCCATCTTCTCTGCACGCCAGGCATTCTCCCCGCAGAACACAAGCCCATGCTCCAGATCGCCCTCTACTGCATGGATCAAAGCATCTGTGATACAGTACGGGATATCCTTCTGGTTGCACTTCTCCAAACACTGGTGGCACTTCCAGGACGCCGGCCGTTCTTCTTTTGCCTTTTGGGTAAAGGCATTGCGGATTGCCCGGCCTGGCATGCCCACTGGGCTTTTCACAATCTGGATATCCTCTTTTGCCGCCTTAATATAAGCCTGCTTATAGGCATCGCTGGCATCGCATTCATATGTGGTCACAAAACGGGTCGCTGCCTGCACGCCGTCCGCCCCCAGGCTTAAGGCATGGCGCAAATCCCCGCCGCCATAAATCCCCCCGGCAATGACCACCGGGATATGGCGCCCATATTTCTCGCTGTACTGCCCCGCCACCTCTATAATGCCTTTCATCTCCTCCTCATACCCTTCTTGCGTGACAGATTCCAATTCTTCATAAGAGAACCCCAAATGCCCGCCTGCTTTCGGCCCTTCAATCACCACTAGGTCTGGGCAGCGCTTGTATTTCCGGTCCCAGAGCTTGCATATGACAGATGCTGATTTTATAGATGAGACGATAGGGGCAATCCTTGTTTTCGATTTCTCCACAAAGGAAGGCAGCAGGGTAGGGAGGCCTGCGCCGGAGATAACCAGGTCTGCGCCAGCTTTTACGGCTGCCTGGACATAGGCGCCGTAACGTTTGGTGGCTACCATAATATTTACGCCTACGATGCCTCCCTGGGCAATTTCCTTGGCGCGCCTGATATGCTTTCCAATTGCTTTTAAATTTGTTTCGATGGGGTTTGCGTCAAACCCTGGCTCCTGATAGCCGATTTGGGCAGTGGAAATAATACCGATGCCGCCGCATTTCGCCACATGGCCTGCCAGGTTCGAGAGGCTCACCCCTACGCCCATCCCGCCTTGGATAACGGGAATGGGGGCGGTTAACCCGCCAACCGTAAGTGTCCTTCCCATAGTACCTCCTACATCCTCCGGAAACGCTCATATCTCTGCCTGGATAAAGATTCACCGTCCAAGGGGAGGTACTGCCGCAAAAAGCCGCGGATCCCCTCTTGCATGGCCTGGGCAATTCCTGAGATATTTTCTACATTTGCAGGCTGTGGTTCCCAGATAATTTTTTCTATGATTCCCAATTCTTTTAAGTCTTCTGCCGTCACCCGCATCTGCTCCGCTGCTTTGGGGGCTTTGCCGGAGTCCTTCCACAGGATGGAAGCAAAGCCTTCCGGGGAAAGGATGGTATAGGTAGCATTCTCCATCATCCATACTTCATTCCCCACAGCAAGCGCAAGGGCGCCCCCGCTGCCGCCTTCCCCAATGACTATGCTTAAGATTGGGACAGACAGGTCTGACATTTCAAAGAGGTTGCGGGCAATCGCCTCGCCCTGCCCCCGCTCTTCCGCTTCCATGCCGCAGTAAGCGCCTGGCGTATCGACAAAGCAGACAATGGGGCGGCGGAACTTTTCCGCCTGGCGCATCAGCCGCAAGGCCTTCCGGTAACCCTCCGGGGCAGGCATGCCAAAATTCCGGGTAATATTTTCCTTGGTGGTCTTGCCCTTCTGCTGGCCGATTACAGTAACCGGGCAGCCGTCCAGATAGCCAATCCCGCCCACGATTGCGCCGTCATCCGCCATATGGCGGTCGCCGTGCAGTTCCATAAAATCTGTGAAAACCTCATGGATATAATCCAAAGCGCCAGGACGGTCCTGCGCCCTTGCGCGCTGCACACGCTCCCAGGCTGCCACCCGCCCCTTCCAGGGGGAATTTGCAGGATAAGGCGCTTTTGGCTCCTGCACCCCGTACCTATCCCCTGGCTGCGGCTGGCGGTGCATGGCAATCAGCCGGGCAAGGGTTTCCTTTAAATCCTCCCGCTCCACAATGCCGTCAATCAGGCCATGCTCCACCAGGAATTCCGCCCGCTGGAAGCCTTCCGGGAGCTTCTGGCGGATGGTCTGCTCAATGACCCTAGGCCCTGCAAAGCCCACCAAGGCCCCTGGCTCTGCCAGGATGATATCCCCCAACATCGCAAAGCTGGCCGTAACGCCCCCCGTAGTGGGGTCTGTCAGGACAGAGACGTAGAGAAGCCCCGCCTTGGAATGGCGCTTTAAGGCGGCAGAGGTCTTGGCCATCTGCATCAGGGAGACCATGCCCTCCTGCATCCTGGCCCCGCCGGAGCAGGTGAAGATAATGACAGGCAGCTTCTCCTCTGTGGCCCGTTCCACTGACCTTGTGATTTTTTCCCCTACCACGTAACCCATGCTTCCCATTAAGAAACGGCCATCACAGACACAGAGGACGGCTTTTTCCCCATGGATGGTGCACACGCCGCAGGTGACTGCCTCGTCAATCTTCAGCCGTTCCTTTAAGCCGGCAATCTTCTGGGGATAGTCCGGGTAATGCAAAGGGTCTCTGCCCTCCATCCCTTCCTCCCATTTTTCAAAGGAACCTTTATCTGCCACCATCTTAAGGCGCTTCCTGGTGGAAATGCGGAAGTATTTGCCGCATTTATAGCACACATACCGGTTCTGCCGCACGTCCTCCTTATAGAGGAGCTCCCCGCAGGCATCGCACTTGATCCACAAGCCTTCGGGCACCGTCGGCTGCTGCCTCCCGGGCACTTGAATGTAATTGGTCTTCTTAAATTTCAGCATTTATTTCCCTACTTTCCTTCTTTAAAATAATCTGGAATAAAATGGGTATTGATGTCACCGGACAAAAATACCGGATGGTCCAGCATCTCATATTGGAAATCCAGGTTGGTGGTAACGCCGTCTACCACTACCTCGCCTAAGGCGCTGCGCATTTTACGGATGGCGTCCTCCCGGTCTTCCCCATGGACGATGACTTTTGCCACCATAGAATCATAAAAGGCAGGGATGGAATAGCCATTGTAAAGAGCCGACTCAATACGCACGCCGTTCCCGCCTGGGAAATGCAGGTCGTTCACTGTCCCCGGGCAGGGCATGAATTTCCGGGCAGGGTCTTCTGCATTGATCCGGCATTCAATGGCGTGGCCTTTCAATACCACATCTTCCTGGCGGATGCGCAAAGGCTCCCCAGCTGCAATCCGGATCTGCTCCTTTACCAGGTCTATGCCCGTAACCATTTCTGTGACCGGGTGCTCCACCTGGATCCTGGTGTTCATTTCCATAAAATAGAAGTTCTGGTCTTTGTCCAGCAGGAATTCAATCGTCCCTGCATTTTCATAATTTGCTGCCTTCGCCGCCTGTACGGCAGTCTGGCCCATGCGCTCCCTGAGGGGCTGGCCAATGGCGTTGCAAGGGGATTCCTCCAGCATCTTTTGGTGGTTCCTCTGGATGGAGCAGTCCCGTTCCCCCAGCCATACCACATTCCCATATTTATCTGCCAAAACCTGTATCTCAATATGCCTAGGCTTCTCCACGTATTTTTCAATATACATGGTATTGTCTCCAAAAGCATTGACAGATTCCTGCTGCGCCAGATGGAAGCAGTTCTCAAATTCCTCATGGCTGGCTGCAATCCGCATCCCTTTGCCGCCGCCGCCAGAGGAAGCCTTAATCATGACGGGATATCCCATGCCATCTGCAATCTCCAAGCCCTTTGCGGCCTCAAAGACTGGCTCCTTCGTCCCTGGCACCACCGGGACGCCTGCTTCTATCATGGTTGCCCTGGCCTGGGATTTATTGCCCATCTTCCCGATTACCCCACTGGACGGGCCGATAAACACAAGGCCGCAGGTCTGGCACATTTCGGCAAAATGCTCATTTTCTGACAGGAAGCCGAACCCCGGATGGATGGCCTGGGCTTTTGTGGCAATGGCAGCGCTTAAAATGCGTTCCATATTCAAATAGCTATCCGCAGGGGAAGCCTTCCCGATGCAGATTGCCTCATCTGCCAATTGGGTATGCAAGGCCTCCCGGTCTGCCTCGGAATACACTGCCACGGAAAGGATGCCCATCTCGCGGCAGGCACGGATAATGCGCACTGCAATTTCCCCACGGTTTGCAATCAATATTTTCTGAAACATATAAAAATGCTCCTTTTTCTCTCAATCCTTGCGCAGCGCCGGATGGAGCCGCTGCTGCATGTTCCTTTTCTCCCTTACCCTATGGCAAAGGTAAGCTCTGCTGAAACGGCCAGCTTCCCGTCCACCGTCGCTTTTGCGCTCCCAATGCCTACCGGCCCTTTCTGCCGGATAATCTCCACATCCAGCATCAGCACATCCCCTGGCACCACCTTCTGCTTAAACCTCGCATTGTTGATAGCCCCGAAGTAAGCCGTCTTCCCCTGGAAGCCAGGCTGGCTTAAAATAGCCACTGCCCCTGCCTGCGCGAGTGCTTCCACAATAAGCACCCCGGGCATCACCGGCTCCTTTGGGAAATGCCCGGCAAAAAACGGCTCGTTATAGCTGACGCATTTTTTTGCCAGGGCACGCTTCCCCGGCTCCAGCTCTTCTATGGTATCCAGAAGCAGAAACGGCTGCCTGTGCGGGATGATTTCCATAATCTGCTCTATCTGCATCAAAGACATTCCTATCCCCCCTAACCGATTACAAACAAAGGCTGGCCATATTCCACTACTTCCTCATTGGATACCAGCACCTGTTTTACCGTGCCTGCATAGTCGCTCTCAATCTCGTTCATCAGCTTCATAGCCTCCACAATCCCAAGCACCTGGCCTTTCGAAACGGTATCGCCTACCTTTACAAAAGGCTCTGAGCCTGGATCTGGGGCGCTGTAAAAGGTGCCCACCAGGGGGGATTTCACCACGTTCCCTTCTGGCTGGCTGTCTTTTTTGCCGGACAGGGCAGTCCCCCCCTCCAGCTCTAATTGGGCTAAATCCAGCATCCCTGCGGCATTGCTGCCGTTCACCGTAACCAGTTTCTGCTTCTTATCCTTTTTCATGGAAATTTCTACTCCATTTTCCTGATAAGAAAACTGGGTCAGTTCTGAATCAGAAACGGTCTGGATTAGCTTTACCAAATTTTCAAATTCCATCCTGTCCTCCATTTCTATGCCCTAATACTTTTTCAAGAGCAGGCTTGCATTGTGGCCCCCGAACCCGAGGGAATTGGTCAAGGCATACTGGAATTCCTGCTCCATCCCCTGCCCCTTCATGTAATCCAGGTCCAGTTCCTCTTCGCTTTCCTCTAACCCCACTGTGGCATGGATATAATTGTGGTTCATCTGGAGGATGCATGCAATCACCTCAACGGCGCCTGCAGCCCCTAACAAATGCCCAATCATGGATTTGGTGGAATTGATCTTCAGGTTGTATGCATGCTCCCCAAAAGCCAGCTTAATGGCCCTGGTCTCAAACAAGTCGTTGTGGTGGGTGCTGGTGCCGTGGGCATTGATATACCCCACTTCCTCTGCGGGAACCCCCGCATCCTTCATGGCATTCATCATGGCCATGGCTGCGCCCATGCCATCCTCTGCAGGCGATGTAATATGGTAAGCGTCGCTGGTTGCGCCATACCCTACGACCTCTGCCAGGATATGGGCCCCCCGGGCTTTTGCATGTTCCAGTTCCTCCAGTACGACAACGCCTGCGCCTTCCCCCATCACAAAGCCGCTGCGGTCTTTGTCAAAAGGAATGGAACAGCGTGATGGGTCATTGCTGGAAGAAAGGGCTGTCAGCGCCGTAAAACCGCCAATCCCAATCGGCGTAATGGAACTTTCCGTGCCTCCTGCCAGCATAACGTCTGCGTCCCCTACCTGGATGGTACGGAAGGCCTCGCCAATCGAATGGGTCCCTGTAGCGCATGCCGTAACCACATTCAGGCTCTTGCCTTTCAGGCCATATTGGATGGATACGTTACCAGCAGCCATATTTGTAATCATCAATGGCACCAACAGGGGATTAATCCTGCTAGGCCCCTTTTCTAAAAGCTTCTTATGCTCCCGCTCCATAGCCTGGAGGCTCCCTACGCCGGAGCCAATGGCACAGCCTACGCGGTAGGGGTCTTCCTGGCTCATCTGGATGCCAGACTGCCCTAACGCTTCCTTAGCCGCAGCAACGGCATATTGGCAGAAAAGCTCCATGCGCCTGGCAGATTTCGGATCCATATAATCCTTCCCCTGAAACCCCTTGACGCTGGCTGCTACCTTTACTTTAAAATCTGCAGTATCAAATTGGGTAATCTCGCCAAATCCTGTCTTCCCAGATTTTAAGGCTTCCCAGTATTCCTCTGTATTCAATCCGATGGGGGTGATTGCCCCCATGCCAGTTACAACTACTCGTTTCATACATTCCCATCAGGCACAAACCCACTGCATGCCATGTGCTGCGGGGGTGCCGTTCTCCTTTCTGAAATCGGTGCGCATTCCGAAGCTGCAAATAGCGGCCGCTGCGACCCTACATCCCCATGCCGCCGTCTACCTGCAGCACCTGCCCTGTGATATAAGAGGCATCTTCTGACGCCAAGAAACAGACGGCCTTTGCTACCTCCCCAGCTTTGCCGAAGCGTCCGAAAGGGATCTGCCCTTTGCCCGCCTCTAGGGCAGCTTCAGAAAGCTTTTCTGTCATTTCCGTCTCAATAAAGCCTGGGGCAATGGCATTGACCCGGATTTCCCTAGATGCCAGTTCCCTTGCCAGGGATTTGGTGAACCCAATCACCCCTGCCTTGGAAGCCGCATAGTTCGTCTGCCCTGCATTCCCCATAATGCCAGAGATTGAAGAGATATTCACAATGCTGCCGGATTTCTGCCTGAGCATCTGCCTTGCCGCATGCTTGCAGGTATGGAACACGCCCTTTAGGTTCGTGTCCAATACGGCGCAAAACTCTTCTTCCTTCATTTTTAAGATAAGGTTATCCTTCGTTATCCCTGCATTATTCACTAAGATGTCCAGCCGCTTATGCTCTGATATCACCTGCTTCATCATAGCTTCCACGGCCTCTGGGTCTGCCACGCTGCACTGGAATACAGCCGCCTGGCCGCCTTTTTCCTGGATTTCGGCCGCAACCTGTGCTGCCGCTTCTTCGGAACCGTTATAATTTATAACCACCGTAGCCCCGCAGGCTGCCAGCTCTTTCGCAACCTCTTTGCCAATCCCCCGGGAAGCCCCGGTAACCAACGCCACTTTTCCTTCTAGCTTCATAGTCCCTCCCTAAACACTGCCAGGCATTGCTATCCCTGCAAGGCCTCTATTAATGCCTCCATGTCCCCTACCGTGTCCACATGGTATCCTGCCGCCTTTGGCGCAATTTTTTTCAGGAACGCGGTAAGCGTCTTCTTTGGCCCAATCTCAATAAAGGTGTCCACGCCGTCCGCTGCCATACGTTCCACGCTCTGCTGCCAACGTACAGAAGAAGACACCTGCCGCTCTAAGAGGCCTTTCACCGCTTCCTTATCCGTCACGTAATCTGCCGTCACATTTGAGACATATGGCGTCAAAATCTCCCCAATATGGACATGTTCCAATTCTGCCGCCAGTTTCTTCCCTGCGCCTTCCAGCATACTGGAATGGAAAGGCCCGCTGACCTTCAGTGGGACGCAGCGCTTTGCCCCTGCTGCCTTCAGGCTTTCCGCTGCCTTCTGCACAGCTGCCTCTTCCCCGCTGATGACGGCCTGCCCCGGGCAATTGTAATTTGCCACGGTTACAATCCCTTCCGTCTTTTCACAGATCCCTTCGATCACCTCGTTATCAAGCCCCAGGACAGCCGTCATTGCCCCGCCTGTAGGGACGGCCTCCTGCATAAATGCGCCGCGCTTTACCACCAACGCCAATGCGTCATAGACGGACAGCCCGCCGGAGGCCGCCAGCGCCGCGTATTCCCCCAGGCTAAGGCCTGCATTCACATCCGCGGAAATGCCTTTTTCCTGCAGGACCTTCAAAATTGCAAGTTCCACGGCCAGCATGGCCACCTGCGTATATTTTGTAATATTAAGCTCTTCGTTTTCTGCAAAAATCAATTTTTCCATTGACATCCCGGATACTTTGTTGGCAATGCCAAACACTTCCTTCGCCCGGTCAAAATTTTCGTAGAAATCCCTTCCCATTCCAGTGTACTGGGCGCCCTGCCCTGGAAAAACAAATGCTATCTTACCCATAGCTACCTCACTCCCTGCATCAAAGCCGTGGCTTGTTCCATTATTTCATCTATCATTTCCTGGCAGGTCTGCTCCTTCTTCACCAGGCCGGCAATCTGCCCTGCCATCACCGTGCCATGCTTCACGTCCCCTTCCATCACTGCTTTGCGCAGGGCGCCTACCGTCATAAGCTCTAACTCTTCAAATGGCACGCCTTCCTGCTCTTTCTTCAGATATTCCTTCGTCATCTGGTTGCGGAGCTGGCGGATTGGATGCCCATGGCTCCTGCCTGTCACGGCAGAATCAATATCCTTGGCCTTGATGATGCGTTCCTTGTAGTCTGCATGGCAGATGGATTCCTTGGCCACCACAAAACGGGTCCCCATCTGGACAGCCTCTGCGCCCAGCATAAAGGCTGCTGCCATTCCCCTGCCGTCTGCAATCCCCCCTGCTGCAATCACGGGGATTTTTACTGCATCCACCACTTGGGGGACTAATGTCATGGTCGTTGCGGAGCCGATATGGCCGCCGGACTCGGTGCCCTCTGCCACCAATGCGTCCGCACCCCCGCGTTCCATCATCCTGGCCAGCGCCACGCTTGCCACCACGGGAATCACCTTGCTCCCTGCCGCTTTCCACTGCTCCATATATTTCCCTGGATTCCCTGCGCCTGTCGTAATCACTGGTACTTTCTCTTCTACCAGCACCTGGGCCACCTGGTCTGCATAAGGGCTTAAAAGCATCACATTCACGCCGATGGGCTTATCCGTAATCTCCCTTGCCTTGCGGATTTCATCCCGCACCCATTCTGCCGGCGCATTCGCAGCGCCTATAATGCCTAGCCCGCCTGCTGCTGAAACAGCCGCTGCCAGGCTGTGCTCTGCTACCCATGCCATCCCCCCCTGGATAATGGGGGCTTCTATCTGCAGCAGCTCCGTTATCTTTGTCTTCATCCTATATCCTCCGAAATCCCTATCAAAACCTCTGCCATTTTCCCTGCCGCCAGTTCCTGGCAAAGCGATGCTTATTCTACGCCTTTTTCCTTTAAATACTCCACAACATCCCCAACCGTTGCCAGTTTCTCCAAATCCTCTGATGGGATTTCTACGGAATACTCATCCTCCAGGGCCATTACCAGCTCAAATAAATCCAGGGAATCTGCCCCTAAATCTTCTTTGAAGGATGTCTCCATGGTAATCCCGTCTGCCTCAACGCTTAACTGCTCTGCAATAATTTCTTTCATTTTCTCTAACATCGTATCAATCTCCTTTTTAATCCAAATTATTTTGACACTCAAAGTATATCACAAATAAATCCTTTGTCAATCATAAATTTTTATTCTTTTTATGTGGCATTTTCCTTCCGCTTATGCTATGCTATTAATATGTGTTTATTGTAATTTTACTTTCACCTAAAAAGGGGGCATTATCATGATAAATTTAAACACCAAAGACTTAAAAGCAGGGATGGTCACAGCAACCCCTATCTACAGCAAGACAGGCCAGCTGCTGTTCCCGGCACATACGGCGCTTACCTCCCAGCAGATTTCCTATCTGGAATTTTATGCAATCCCATCCGTCCTAATCCTCCCAGAGGACGCCGTGACCAAAGAGATTTTAGACGGCACGGACGACACAATGGTTTCTTTCTCACAAAAAGTAAAAAAGAGCAGGGAGTTCCATGCCTTTAAGGTAGATTATACGAAAAAGACCAAAGTCATTGAAGATTCATTTAACAGCTTGATTACCAGCGATAAGAATTATAACCCAGGCGTCCTGCTTTCCCAAATAAGCACCCTGTATGAGAACCACCTGACTTCCCTCTCCGTCTTTGATATGCTGCACAATATGCGCCAGATTGATGACACTACCTATGCCCATTGCATTAATGTGGCCATTATCAGCCGGATGATGGGGAAATGGCTGGATTTCCCTGACCAGGACCTGGATGCGCTGACCTTAGCCGGCATCCTCCATGATATCGGGAAATGCATGATTGACAAGGATATCCTTTCTAAGCCCACGAAGCTGACAGACGCAGAGTTCGACGTGGTTAAGAAGCATCCCATTATGGGCATTGAGGTTGTGGACCCATACCACCCGGACGACCGTATCCGCTCCGCCATCCTCTCCCACCATGAGCGCTGCGACGGCTCAGGCTACCCTTATGGCAAAAAACGGGATGAAATCTCTGAATTTGCCCGGATTATTGCCATTGCAGACGTATACGACGCCATGACTGCCAGCCGCTGCTACCGTAAGGGCTTCTGCCCCTTTGAAGTCATTGCCACCTTTGAGCGGGAAGGATATGAGAAATTTGACGCCAAGTACCTGCTGCCTTTCCTGACACATATCATCAACACTTACATGAGCAACTCTGTGCTGCTGAACGACGGGACCACCGGGAAGATTATCTTCATCAACCAGGAAGCCCTTTCCCGCCCGATTATCCAAGGCACAAATGGGGAATACATCAATTTATTCAAGCGGCCGGAGCTCTATATCCAGGCCATAATCTAAGAAAGGAGTGTGGATTTTATGGGCACACAGCCAATGACAGGCCCCGAAGGGCAGATACCGGAAGAGGATGACCTCGACGACATCCGCGTCACCTTATCTATGGACGACGATTCCGAAGTGGAATGCCGTATCCTTACGATTTTTGAATGCGATGGCCAAGACTATATCGCACTGCTCCCATTGGATGAAGAAGGGGAGGACAACGAAGAGGATGAAGTGCTCCTGTTCCGTTATTTTGAGGATGAGGATGGGGAGCCGTCTTTAGAAAATATAGAAGATGAAGAAGAATTTGAGGAAATATCTGATTTCTTCATGGAACTGCTGGAAGAAGGCGCCTGGGAGGAAGAGGATTAAGACCCCCGCATACCCCTAGATCCAAAAAGAATCCCGCTTTGCGGGATTCTTTGCATAAGTGCGCCGCTTCCAACGGTTCCCCCTGCATTTGCGCACGCCTCCCCCAGAGGGCTATGCTGCCATGCTTACCGGGACGCCTGGCCAATGCCGCGGGAACCGCAGGCCTTGCCGGCCTGCTGCGGTGCCTGCGATTTCATTTCCCCTAAAAACCTTGAAACCTCAGCATCCTTCCCATTGTATTTCTTCACGCTATGGATGTACAGGCATTCTTTCGCCCTGGTAGCCCCTACATAAAACATCCTGCGTTCTTCCTGGAGATCCGTATCCAAGACGGCCTTCTTATAGGGCATCAGCCCTTCATTCACATCCAGGATATGCACAATGGGGTACTCCAGCCCTTTGGAGCTATGGAGGGTGGCCAGGGAAACACAGTCCTCCAGCTGCTCCTGCCGCTGCTTCTGCCTTTTCAGTTCTGCCGCATAGGCCTCCATATGGGCAAACCAGCCCTCATACCCTTTAAACTCCCTGGCGCTGTCCTGAAGCTCATCCAGCACATCGAATAGGCTGTCCTCATTAATCCTGCGGTACCCGGCATACTCCTTCAGGAATCCCTCATACCCCATCCCCATACGGATATAATTGATGGCGGCAAAAGGCCCCACCCTGCTTAAGACACGCAAGTCCCCCTCCAGCTGCTCAATCCGTTCCGCTACCCATGGCTGCCCTTTCGCATAAAAATAATCCGCCCATGCATCGAAGGCCACTGTCCCGCTTTCCAGGCTTTCCCTGGAAATGTAACGCTTGGGCCGGTTCATAACCTGCAGGATATCACCCCTGGAGCGGCTTCCCAGGGCAAGCCGTATGTATGCCAGAATATCCCTGGCAATCCAATGTTCATAAATATTGGGGATATTATCCTTGGTGCGGAAAGGGATATTGTACGCCATAAGCTGGGACATAAACAGGCGCGGCTGCGTATTGGTACGGAACAGCACCGCACATTCCTTATAGCTGCGTCCATTCTGGCTATCCTTTAAAATCTGCCGGATAATTGCCTCCCCCTCTTCCCTTGGGCTTTCCCATAGATGGAACTGCACTGCCTGCCCCTCCTCTTCTCCCAGGCTTCCTTCCCCAGGGCGCAGGGCGCCGCAATGGCCTGCCCCTTCCTTCCCTAGGGCCCGGTAGGGGCGGATTTTTTTGTCAAACCTCTGCGAATTATGGGAAATAAGCTTCAGGGAGGCTTCCACAATCGGGGCGCAGGAACGGTAATTTACATCCAAGAGCACCCGCCCCGCCCTGGGATAGGCTTTTTCAAACCCCAGCATCAATTCCGGCTTTGCGCCCCGGAAACGGTAGATGGACTGGTCGTCATCCCCCACTACAAACAGGTTGTCCTCCGGCTGCGCCAACATCCTTACGATGTCAAACTGTATTTTGTTAATGTCCTGGAATTCATCAATCAAGATATATTGGAATTTCTGCTGCCAGGATGCGAGGATATCCTTCCTCTTCCCAAACAGCTCGAAACAATAAGACAGCATATCGTCAAAGTCAATCAGCCGCCTTTCCCGCATCCGGCTGCCATATGCCTGGAAAACCTTTTCAAACACTTCTTTTGCACAGTTCTTGGGGTAATAATGCGCCAATGAGATTCCCGTATTCTTCACCAGGCTGATTTCCCCCAGCAAGTCCCCCATAAATTCCGCCTCATCCTCATATTCCAGATGCATCCCCGTTATAATTTCCCGCAGGAATGCAAATTTCTGCTCTTCCCGTATAATGTTCCCGCTATGGAACCCATAGGCATGCTTTAAAACCTGGAAAAACACTGCATGGAACGTCCCAAACGTAACCGGGAAGCGCCTCTGCCCCATCAGGCGGAAAAAACGCTCCCTCATCTCCTTCGCCGCAGCCTTCGTGAACGTAACCACTAAGATACGGGCTGGATCCACGCCCTGCTCCAGGATCAGCCGTTTGGTGCGTTCCGTAATCACAAGGGTCTTCCCTGAACCGGGGCCCGCCAATACCAGCATGGGCCCCTTTGTATGGGAAACTGCAGCTAATTGGGATTGATTGAAAGATACCATACCCCTTTATCCTTCCTCCAGTTTCGTAACCGCCTTCCGGATCCTACGGAGGGACTCTTCCTTCCCCAGCACTTCCATAAGCTCCGTGGCCCCTCCTGGCGTCATCTGCTTCCCGGATACCGCTGTCCGTACCGGCCACATCACATATCCATTCTTACACCCTTTCTCCTTCACATACCCGCAAATAGCCTCATAAAGGGCGTCGTTGGAATAATCCTGCTGCGCCTCCAGCCTGGGCAGGAGGTCTTTGAGCACTTCCAGGGAAGACTCCGCCGTACTCTTCATCTTCTTATGGGTATACATGGACACATCATATTCCGGCATTTCCTCAAAGAAATCCACATGCCCTGCAATCTCTGGAAGCACCTCAACCCTGGTCTTTACCATAGCCGCTATCTTTTTCAGATCATAATCCTTGGTAATACACGCCTTCAGATAAGGCTCCGCCATCCCGTAGAACCTGTCAAAATCCATGGCCTTTAAGTATTCCCCGTTCATCCACCTCAGCTTCACCATGTCAAATACCGCCGGCGATTTACTGATCCTTCGATAGTCAAAATCCCGGATCAGCTCCTCCAAGCTGAAAATCTCCTGGTTCTCCTCCGGGCTCCAACCAAGCAGCGCAATGAAATTCACTACCGCCTCGGCCACAAACCCCTGTTCCAGCAATTCCTCAAAGGACGCATGCCCGCTGCGCTTCGAAAGCTTCTTATGGTTTTCATCCGTAATCAGCGGCAGATGGATATAAACCGGGGACTCCCACCCAAACGCATCGTAAAGCCTCTGGTATTTCGGCGCAGAGGACAGGTACTCATTGCCCCTTACCACATGGGTAATGTGCATGGTATGGTCATCTACGACATTGGCAAAATTATAAGTAGGATACCCATCTGACTTAATCAATACCATATCGTCCAGTTCCGCATTTTCTACTGTAATATCCCCATACAATTCATCATGGAAGGCCGTTGTCCCTTCCCTTGGTATGTTCTGCCGGATGACAAAGGGCTTCCCCGCCGCCAGGTTCGCTTCCACTTCTTCCTTCGGCAAAGACAGGCAATGCTTGTCATACATCATGATTTCCTTGCCCTCCACAATCTCCGTCCTCAGCGATTCCAGCCTCTCCTTATCGCAAAAGCAATAATAAGCCTCCCCCTTTTCCACCAATTCCTTGGCATACTCCATATAAATCCCTGTCTTCATCCGTTCGCTCTGCACATAGGGGCCATATCCCCCGTCCTTGTCCGGCCCTTCGTCATGCAAAAGCCCCGCTTTCTCCATCGTCCGGTAAATTATCTCCGTGGCCCCCTCTACGAACCTCTCCTGGTCCGTATCCTCAATCCGCAGCATAAACTCCCCGCCCGCATGCTTCGCAATCAAAAACTCATACAACGCAGACCTTAAGTTCCCCACATGCATCTTCCCTGTGGGGCTTGGCGCATACCTTGTCCTTACTTTCTCCATTTTCTTTTCCTCCTCTATCCCTAATCTCGAGTACCTTCCGTACGGGTGCGCATCCCCCAGAGGGGTTTGCTTTACCGGACGGATTCCCTAACAGGCAACAAAACCGCCAAGGGCACTACGCCCTTGACGCCTCTTTTCACCTCTCCATCCTCCCCCCTCTTCCCGGCTGCCAACACTGGCAGCACAGGGCGGGCGCTCCCGCTTTACAGGCCATCCAGGGGCGCTCCTGCCATAACGCTGCCCTGCCTGAAAAGTGGGAGCGCCCGCCCTCACCGCGCCCCTTCTCACTTCCTGTTATTCTTCAAAAACTCCGGGATCTTAATATCCCTCTCCCCTGCGTTACCCTCCGGCCTCCTAGGCTGCTGTATCCCAAACCCGGAAGGCGCCGTCCCAAAACTCCCCCTTGTATTCGGCTGCATGGTTGAATGGGCTGTCCGGGTTGTCCCTTGGGTCCCGGCAGGCCTCATATTGCCAATCGGCTTTGCCCCTCCCGCAGAAGTCCTGGCTGCCCCAGAAATCCTGGAAACCGGCTGCTGCACATGCTGCTTCATGCCTGGCATGACCTTCGGCTGGGCCGCCACATCCTCAAGGCCCGTAGCAATCACCGTTATAATCGCTTCATCCGTCATTGTCTCATCATACTTCGCGCCGAAAATAACATTGGCATTTTCCCCAGCAAGGTCTTCCACATAGCTGGCGGCATCATTCCCATCCATCAGGGAAATATCCCCGGAAATATTAATCAGCACATGGGATGCCCCTGTAATGGTAGTCTCCAGAAGCGGGCTTTCCACAGCCAGCTTCACAGCCTCAAGGGCCTTATCGTCCCCTTTCGCCATGCCGATGCCAATATGCGCCATCCCCTTATCCTTCATTACCGTCTGGATATCTGCAAAATCCAAATTAATGAGCGCAGACACATTAATCAAGTCCGTAATCCCCTGTACCGCCTGCTGGAGCACTTCATCCGCCTTTTTCAGGGCCTCCGGCATAGTCGTACGCCTGTCCACAATTTCCAAAAGCTTATCATTTGGAATCACAATCAAGGTATCCACGCTTTCCTTCAGGTTCTCAATCCCGCTTAAGGCATTGACCATACGGGTCTTTGCTTCGAACCGGAAGGGTTTGGTGACCACGCCTACCGTGAGGATCCCCATCTCTTTTGCAATCCTTGCTACCACTGGCGCAGCGCCTGTCCCAGTCCCGCCGCCCATGCCGCAGGTCACGAACACCATATCTGCGCCCTTGATTTCAGCCGTCAGCTCATCTATGCTCTCTTCAGCAGCCTTTTGGCCGATTTCAGGCTTTGCCCCTGCGCCAAGGCCTTTCGTCAGCTTTTCTCCAATCTGCAGCAATGTAGGCGCCTTACACCGCACCAAATCCTGCTTATCTGTATTAACCCCGATAAACTCGACGCCTCCAATATTTTCCTCAATCATCCTATTTACTGCATTATTCCCCGCGCCGCCTACGCCAATTACAATAATCTTTGCGCCAGACTCAGCTTCGGTTGTCACAATCTCAAGCAAGGCTCTTCCTCCTTTATCCTCTATATGCACAATTCCTTATAAATGATATCCCATTTTGTCTATTTATGCCAGCCCGCCCCCTGCATCCTGCCTGGGGCTACGCCTGTATACATTATAGTATAATTTTTTATGGAATTAATCAACAGGTATTTTTATATTTACTTACTTTTTTTCGCCCTTCTTTTGCATATATAGGGGGATTTCCCCTAAATTCCCTATATATCCCCTTATCCTGACGCTTCAAAAGTAATATCTGTCGTATCCTCTGACCACCCCTCTAAATGCAGGGTTCCTTTTTTCCCTTCCAGCTTCGGCATAATCTGGGAAAGCCGGGTAATCTTCGCGTTCAAGTCATCCGCCGTACCCATCACGACTGAGATATCGCCATACTTTAAGGTAAAGCCGTTCTCCCCATTGTATTTGACGCTGTTGGGCACCATGCTGTGCTTCTTCAGCGTCTGGGACACAGACAGCAGGTTTTTTAACGTATGCTTCTCTTTTATGGGAAGCTTCTCATACAGCACAATCTGATCCACCTTAAGGCCTGTCACC
Organism: uncultured Lachnospiraceae bacterium; assembly: GCA_910588965.1. GTDB lineage: Bacteria > Bacillota > Clostridia > Lachnospirales > Lachnospiraceae > Petralouisia. The sequence continues at coordinate 91,780 of CAJUSO010000003.1, forward strand.
TTTGGTACTTTCTGGATGATGTCAGAAGACATCTCCACCACAAACCCATCCTTGTCAAAATAGGCATTCTGCCCCAGAGCCTTAATATACACACGTCCCAAGAGCACCTTCTCATAGACCCGTACCTGCAGCACATGGGGGGATTTCAAAGAAACTTCCATATTGTCCACAAAAGGCATTTCTTTGGGCTCCACAAATTTATATTTGAAAAACACATAGAGGCTGTTCCAGGAATGCTCGTCATCCAACAGCCATTTTTCAATGGCCTCATCCGGATAATACTCGCTCCCCACGATTTCCACTTTCTCTACCGTAAACACTTTCGTCGCAAGCAATGTGCCTGTGCCGGTTAAAAACGCCAACGCCAAAAACAGCCGCAAGGCAGCCTTCACGCGCTTCCTTTTCCTCTTTCTTCTTCCCATGCTAAACCTCCGGATGGCTTCCCTGCCGAGTGGGATACTGTGCGCCGGCCGCCGTTTCTGAAATGCCTTAGCGCCTATGTAACCTCCTGCCTCCCCATACTTCCCTCTTCCTTCCCCCTGCTTATCCCAAAGCCTTCCGGCCTCTTTCTGCCTGCCCTCATTCTTCCAGCCGGATCCCCCGGGAGACACTTAAGGCCAGACCAATCTCTGCCATCAGGAATACGATGGAAGTTCCGCCATAACTGATAAATGGGAGGGAAATCCCTGTATTGGGGATGGAATTCGTCACAACGGCAATATTCAGGATTACCTGGATTGCAATATGCGCCAGCACCCCTGAGGCCAGAAGCGCCCCATACAGATCCTGCGCATTGCTGGCAATCACCATAAACCGCCAAATCAGGATCGCAAACAGCAAGATTACGCAGACCGCCCCAAACAAGCCCAATTCTTCACAGATAATCGAAAAAATCATGTCATTCTGCGCCTCAGGCACGAACCCCAGCTTCTGCATGCCCCCTCCCAGGCCTTTGCCAAACAGGCCGCCTGAGCCAATGGCATACAGGCCCTGGAGCGTCTGGTAGCCCTTCTCATGCTTTTCCGGCTCCAGCCAAATCAGGAAGCGTTCCGCACGGTAAGCCTCACGCATGACAAACACTGCCCCTGCCGCAATGACTGCCCCTCCCAGGGCGAAGAACTGCATGTACTTGGGGCTGGCCACAAATACCAAAGAAATCGCAATCCCCATAATGATAATGGCCGTGCTCAGGTTCTCAAGCGCCACAATCCCAGCCATAGGCGCCACAATCACCATGACCTTGACCAAGGCTGAGAATTTCCCAATCTGCTTCGGCATCTGGCTGATAATCGTGGCCAAAAACACGATTACTGCCAGCTTTGCCGCTTCTGAAGGCTGGAAGCTTACAAACCCCAGGTCCAGCCACCGCTTGGCGCCGTTTAGGGTATCGCCCACAAAAAGCACCACAACGCAGAGGCCGAAACCGGCAAGGTATGCGACCAGCCAGAAATACCGCCACACCCGGTAGTCCACGCTGGCAACAAAAGCCATAGCCGCAATCCCTATCACATCCGCAAACAGCTGCTTTTTCAAGTAATAGCCCGGATCGCCAAACTTGACCTGCCCATTGTAGGCGCTTGTGCTATAAAGCACCACCAGCCCAAAGCATAATAGGAAAAACACGATAAGCAACAGGCTATAGTCAAAATAACGGTTCTTCCTTTGTCTTTTGTCTGCCCTTCTTTTTCTGCCCATACCAGCGCTCCTGACTTATAATTTCAATCCTCGTTTCCTTCTTCTATCGCCCTCACCATTTCCTTAAATTTTTCTCCTCGCTGCTCATAATTCTGGAACATCCCCCAGCTTGCGCATGCCGGGGAAAGCAAGACGGCGTCCCCGCTGCCTGCATGTGCAACGCATGTGCCTACTGCCTCCTCTAGGCTCTCCACCAGGATAATATCCTCCGAAGGGTAGCCCAATCGGACAGCCGCATCTTGGATTTTCTCCCTGGTAGCCCCAAGCAGCACCAGCTTTTTCACTTTCCCGCCAAAGGACAGGATCCAGCTATCATACACAGAACCTTTATCGTAGCCGCCCCCAATCAGCAGGGTAGGCCATTCCATGGCGCGCACAGCCTGGATTGCCGCATCTGGGTTCGTGCCCTTGGAATCATTATAAAAGCGCACGCCCCGTTTTGTGGCTACATATTCTATCCTATGCTCCACAGCAGTAAATGCTGCCAAGGCTTCTTGGATGGTTCCCAGAGGCACGCCAAAGGACAGCGCCATAGCGGCGGCAGCCATAACGTTCTCATAATTATGCTTCCCTAAAAGCTGCAGGCCTTTGGTATTGCAGAGGACCGAAGCCCTGCCCTCCCATCGGACGGTAACCTGATCCCCATCCAGGTAAATGCCCTCCTCCAGCCGCCTTGCGCTGCTGAAAAAGAAAACCTTTGGCTTTAGCTGGGAAGCAAATTCACGCAGGATAGGATCTTCGTAATTCAGGACGCATACCTGGCCGCTGCCCTGGTTCATCGTTATCCGCTTTTTGGCGTCCACATAATTTTCCATAGTATGGTGGCGGTTCAGGTGGTCTGGGGTAATATTCAAGATGGCGGATACCTGGGGGCAGAATGCATGGACAGTCTCCAGCTGGAAGCTGCTGATTTCCGCCACGGTCACAGAATCCGGATCCGTGCTTGCCGCCAGCGCCGTATAAGGGATCCCAATATTCCCCACAACATGCACATGGGCAAAATGGCGCTCCATAATCTCTCCCAGCAGCGCCGTGGTAGTAGTCTTCCCATTCGTCCCCGTAATGGCCAGCACTTTCCCCTTGTCAAAAGCAAATCCCAGCTCGATTTCCCCCCAGATTTCCATGCCTGCCTGGCGCATGCGCTCCACATCCGGGATGTCCGTAGGGACCCCAGGGCTCAATACGGCAATGCTGCAGCCCTCTGCCGCCTCCTTAGGCAGGCTTCCCAGATAGATTTCTACATCTTGCAATAATGCAGACTTCTTCCGGATTTCCTCTTCCCGCAGGTTTTTGTCCCCATCATAGAGGCACACGGGAAGCCCCTGCCCTTTTAACAGCTCCGTGGCAGCAATCCCGCTCAGGCCTGCCCCCACCACTAAAAACTTCTTTCCTCTTATATCCAATGTCATTCCCTCCCTGCAATCATGCTTCACCTAAGATAAGGCAAGCAGGCCTACCAGGCAAAGTATTGCGGTAGTGATGGAAAACACTGCCCCTACCCGTGTCTCTGACCAGCCGCCCAATTCAAAATGATGGTGGATTGGGGCCATGCGGAAAATACGTTTCCCGCCTGTCTTTCTGAAATATGTGACCTGTATCATCACTGACAGCAGCTCCACCCAATAAATCAGCGCCACAATCAAGATAAACATCGGCATCTGCATCATATAAGCCGTGGAAGCCACAAAGCCCCCCAATGCCAGTGAGCCCGTGTCCCCCATAAATACACTGGCAGGGTATACGTTAAACAGCAGGAAGCCCAAAAGCGCGCCTACCACGGCACAGGTAATGGGCTCAATGCCGCTGTGCGTCCCAATTGCCACTACGGAGAAAAATGTGGCAATCAGCACCGTGACGCTAGAAGCCAGGCCATCCAGGCCATCGGTAAAATTGGCGCCGTTTACCGTCCCGATGATTGCCAAGAACATGACTGGGATTGCCAGCCAGCCCAGATCCAGGTATACCCCCTCCTCAAAGCCCCCAGTAAAAGGAATCAGCATCCGGTAGGCTATATCCGTGGAACGGCAGAGATAGAGGGCAAACACGCCCGTTACCAAAAACTGCCCCGCCATTTTCTGGGCCGGCATCAGGCCGTCTGTCCGATGGAGCACCACCTTCAGGAAATCATCCAGGAAGCCCACCACGCCAAAACCTACCGTTACAAACAGGATTGGCATGATTTTCGGGTAATCCTTCATATAAAGCAAAGAAGTGGCAATAATGCCTGCCAATATCATCAGGCCGCCCATCGTAGGGGTGCCTGTTTTCTTCTGATGGGACTTTAATTCTTCCCGTTCCGTCTGCCCCGCCTTCATTTTCCTCAGCAGAGGGATGATAACCGGCCCTAAGAGGGAGGTGATGGCAAAGGAGATTAGTACTGGGATTATTACTTTTTGTGTCATTTTCTTTATACCTCTTCGTTTCTACGATGTTTTCGCTCACCGTATCCTTACGCTGGGATACCACAGCGTTTCCATTATAAAACCTTTCGTTCCATTATGCAAGGGTTTTTCACCCGAATGCCCCATGCCTGGCAGAAGCGGCTGGGGCGCCCCCATACCCTCAAGGCTCCCCTGCATCCTCCTTGGTTTTGGGGGATGCTTTTTTCTCAATCCCCAAATAGGGAAGGATATTTGCAAAGATTTCTTTTACCACCGGGGCAGCGATTGTCCCCCCATAATAGATTCCCTGGGGGTTATTTATAATCGCTAATGCCAGCACCTGGGGATCCTCCGCAGGGGCAAAGCCCAGGAAGGAGGAAATGTACCGGTTGGCGCTCCTGGGCAAAGTCTGGGAAGTAGCCGTCTTGCCGCCAATGGAAAAACCTTCAATCGAAGCCTTGTTCCCGCTGCCCTCCGAAACCACCTTTTCCAAGACCATCCGCATCGTCTGGGAAGTTTCGCTGCTTACGATGCCCTCCTGCACCTGGTACTGCAGTTCCTCCACCAGCCCGCCCTGGCTGTCCTTGACAGAAACGCCGAAATGCGGCGTAACCCGGTTGCCCCCATTGACCAGGGAAGACACTGTAGCCGCAAGCTGGATGGGGGTAATCTGGAAAGACTGCCCAAAGGATACCGTAGCCAATTCCACCGGCCCCACGTTCTTCTTGTCATGCATTATGGTGGCAGCCTCTCCCGGAAGGTCAATCCCCGTCTTGGACAGAAGCCCAAACTGCTGGAAGTACTTGTAAAAATTATCCACACCCAGCCGCTGGCCCAATTCAATAAATACAGGGTTGCAGGAATTCATAATCCCCTGGGTGAAATCCTCTGACCCATGGCCGATACGCTTGTGGCAATGGATCCTCCTATCCTCCACCAACTTATAACCTGGGCAGAAGAAATGGTCGTTTAAGCTTACTACCCCCTCTTCAAAAGCTGAGGACGCCGTGATAATCTTAAATACAGAACCTGGCTCATAGGTATCGCTGATGCATGGGTTCCTCCACATCTGATTCAGCCGCTCCTGGGTATCGTCCCCCGGCCCCTCCTCCCCTGCCTGCTGCAGGGCTTCTTCTGCCTGGGGGGGATCGCCTTCTGCCTGGGGCTGGCTTTCCTCCTGCACCAAAGAAAAAGGATTGTTCAAATCAAACTCCGGCACATTCACCATTGCCATAATTTCCCCATTCTGCGGGTTCATGACAATGATAGACACCCCGTCTGCCGACTTGGCTTCCATCACCTTTTTTGCTGCCTGTTCGCAATACATCTGGATATTATAATCCAGGCTGATATGCAGGTTATTCCCGTCTATCGGCTCCTGCCGCCGCTCCCCGGCATTCTCTATCTCAACGCCCCTGGCGTCCGTAAGGGTCAGTATTTTGCCATTTGCCCCTTTCAGGAAATCCTCATAAACCACCTCTAAGCCGATAATCCCCTGGTTATCCCCCCCTGTAAACCCCAGTACCTTGGATGCAAGGCTCCCGAAAGGATAATACCGCTTATAATCCTCATCCACCTTGACGCCTTCTAACCCATAATCCCGGATACGGTCACCGGTCTCCTTATCCACATTTGATTTGATGCGCTCAATGGAACTTACCTTTTCCACACGCTTCCTAACCGTCTCCGTATCCATCCCCAGTTCTTTTGAAAGGGCTTCCACGACCCTTTCTGGTTCCTTTATCTGGCTATGGATGACAGAAATCGTGCAGACGGTGCGGTTTGTGGCCAGCACCGTGCCTGTAGCGTCTATAATCTTCCCCCGTGCCGCCTTGATATCCCGCTCCCTTTCATGCAGGTCCTCCGCCTTCTGCCCATAATATTCCGAACAGAACACCATCAAGTATACCAGCCTTCCTGCCAGGAGCAGCAAAATCAGCATTACCACCGTAAATATAATCAATAATTTCCTGCGGTTATAGGTTTTATTGCGAAACATATGCCAACCTCATAAAATCTATTATTACAATCTATTACGCCTTTCATGAGGTTATGTACAATTTATTCATTTGGAAGGGTCCATGGCACCCCGTCCGGGGGATATTCCGGCCCTCCTTGGGGCGCCCCTGTGCTGCCTGTGTCCTCCCCGCCTTCCCCTGTACCGCCTGGGCTGCCTTCGCCGCCCTCTCCTGTATTGCCTTGGTTTTCCCCCTGTCCTCCAGCTTCCGGAGACTGCCACTCCCCTGTGCCTTCCCCTTCTCCCCCAGCTTCCGGAGACTGCCACTCCCCTGTATCTTCCCCAGCGCCGTCTGGGCTTTCCCCTTCTCCTCCGGCTCCTGGATCCTGCCGCTGCCCTGTGCCTTCCCCAGCGCCGTCTGGGTTTTCCCCTTCTCCGGGCAGGCCGTTCCCTTCCTGCCCTTGCCCTGTGCCTTCTCCAGGCGGGCTGCCTTCTTGGCCCTCCCCCGTGCCTGCTGGGTCAGCTCCTTGGCCGTCCCCTTCCCCAGTCCCATCCGGGCTGGCTTCCTGCCCGTCTTCCCTAGGAATCTCTTCATCCGGGAAAATATTAAGGTAGGGGAGGATTTCCGTAAATATCTCTTTTGCCATTGCAGTGGCCAAGGCGCTGCTCTGCTTCTCTTTGGCTACATTGGCCTCATCAATCACCACATAGACCAATACTTTCGGATCCTCCACTGGGGCAAACCCAATAAATGATACGATATATCGGTCTTCCGTCCGGTCTCCCTTCTCGGCGGTGCCTGTCTTGCCGCCCATGGAATATCCCGCCACCTTGGCGCTCTTCCCCGTGCCTTCTGACACGGTGCTGTACAAATAGCCTTTCACCGCATCGCTGGTCTGGCTGGAAACCGTCTGCTTAAGCACCACCGGCTCTATTTCCTGCACGGTATTCCCGCTGTCGTCCAGTATTTTCCTCACCACATGGGGCTGGTAATAATAACCGCCATTAATCAAGGAAGAAAATGCCGACGCCATCTGGATCATGGTCACATTAAAATTCTGCCCGAAGGAATTGGTGGCCAGGGACGCCGCGTCCGTAGTCTCAGCATTGTACATATAATAAAAGGACGGTTCCCCCGGAAGGTCAATATGGGTCTGCAGGCCGAAGCCAAAAATATCCTGGAACTTATAGAAGTCCTCCTTCCCGATTTCCGCCGCCATCTGCATCATGGCATCATTGCAGGAATTCATGACTGTCTGCTCCACCGTCTGGGAATTATGGCCGGAACGCTGCACGCAATGGATTTCATGCCCGCCGACACGTTCCAGGCCGTCGCATTCATACCATTCCCGCAGCTTCCCCGTCTCCATCCCTGTCGCTACCGTAAAAGGCTTGGCCGTGGAGCCTGGCTCAAAGCTATTGGTCACACAGTAATTCTGCCAGATCCTGTCCAGCTTCTGCAGCTTTTCCTCCTTATTAAGGGCCTTCCGTTCCTCCTTTGTATAGTGCAAAGAAAGATCCCTAGGCTTATTGGGATCGTACACCAAATCGTCCGACATAGCCAATATCTCACCATTCTGAGGGTTCATAACAATCACTGCGGTATTTTCACTCCCTGCGCCTTCCCTCACCTCATCCCGGTGCGCCTCCTGGAATTCTGCAATCTTTTGCTCAATGATTTTCTGGACATTCACATCTATCGTGGTTACCAGGCTCTTTCCGTTTACGGGCTCCTTAACCGTGCGCTCTAAATTATTATCTGTATTCAGGTAACCATACTGCCGCCCATTAATCCCATTCAAGACGCTGTTGTAATAGCCTTCCAGCCCGCCAATCCCTTCATCCCCAGTAACCGTATATCCTAAGATTTTGCTGGCCAGGGTATGGTTGGGGTATTCCCTCTGGTATCCCTTCTCGAACCACACGCCCTGCACATTGGGATGCGCCTTACGGCCTTTATCGTTCAGTTCATCCTGAAACTCCAGGAAACCTGTGATTTCATCATAATACAGCTTTCTGCGCAAAACAAAATAACGGCTGTCCGGTTTTTCTGCCAGTGCAGCCCTTACTTCTTCTTCTGTCACATCTGGGAAATACGCTAAGACCGCCTCTACGGTAGGCTCCAAATATTTCCTTTCCTTTGTCTCCTTATTTGTCACCTCATTAATCTGCTTGCAATCCAGCACTAAATTGTAGACGTCCACGCTGTTTGCTAAGATTGTGCCTTTGGTGTCCAGAATCTTCCCACGCTGATAAGGGATAATCTGGCTATCATATCCTTGCTGGCTCAATACCTGCTGCTCATATTCCTTGCCCTTGACCTGCCCGATGTACACCAGCCGCCCCACCAGGCCAACCAGCAGGAGCATGACAAACCCATATATGAAAAACAGCTTTTTCTTCATGCGCCTGAGGAACTTCGCAGGCGCCTTCCTCCCTTTCGGAGGCCTTCTTCCCGGAACCCTTTTTCTTGGAACTCTCTTTCTCCTAGCCAATCTTCCTCCTTTTCCTAATCGCCCCCTGCGGGGATCCCTATCCTGTCTGGGCAGGCATTATGGTATTTCTTTATATTGGTTCATATAATCGCTGTCTTCCATCTCAAAATATTCAATCTGCCCCTCTGAAGGGTACACCATGCCCAATTCCCCCATGGCCTTCTGGCGGATGCTATCCAAATCTACCGAGGCATCAATCTTCTGCTGCTTCGCCTCATTATTCGTCTTTAAATCCAGCACTTCCCGTTCCAGCGCCGCCACCCGCTTTGTATTCCTCGTAAGCTCTGACCTCTGCTTCAGGTAACCCATCATCACCCCTACCATGGCAAGGATCGCAACTGCCACAAACAGCAGGTAACTTGGGCTCATCTGGAGCGCCCTGGCCTGGTTCTTACGCGCCGTGGCCTTCAGCTTGCGCTTGCGCACCCTTGCTTCCTTCTCCTGCCTGCGCCTCTCTTCCAGTTCCTTCTGGTCCCGCCTTTTTTTCTCTTCCAGCTCCCGATGCACTTCCTCCCCACGCCGGGGGGCTGCCTGCATCTGCTTTACTGTATTCCCGTCCACAAAATGTAATGTTTTCTCTTCCTCTGCCCGATTCCTATCCTGCTGCCTCAACGTCTTCACTCCTGTTCTGTACTAATCTGGCCGCTGCCCCTCTTCTGCAGCTGCCTGGTTTTCAGCTATTATACTTTTTCAAACACCCTAAGCTTTGCGCTCTTGGCGCGTGGGTTCCATGAAACCTCCTCCCCGGAAGGCAAAATAGGCTTCCGGGAGACCGCCCGCCCCAAAGGCTCCTTCCCGCATACGCATACTGGGAAATCACTGGGGCAGGTACACGGCTTCTCACCCTTGCGGAAAATACCCTTGACAATCCTGTCTTCCAAGGAATGGAAGGTAATCACCACGAGCCGCCCCCCTGGGCGCAACAGGCCAATCATGCCCTCCAATGATTCCTGAAGCACTTCCAATTCCCGGTTCAATTCAATCCGGATGGCCTGGAACGTGCGCTTGGCCGGATGCCCCCCGCCCTTTTGTGCCTTGGCAGGGATTGCCGCCCGGATAATGCCCACAAGCTCCCCTGTCGTCTCAATCTCTTTGCCTGCCCTTGCTGATACGATGTGCCTGGCAATGTCCCTGGCAAACCTCTCCTCCCCATATTCACGGATGATGCGGCATAGTTCCGCCTCGCTGTATGTATTGACCAAGTCCCTGGCTGTAAAACCCTGGCGCTTGTCCATCCGCATGTCCAAAGGGGCGTCCATGCGGTAGGCAAACCCCCTTCCCGGATCGTCCAGCTGGTAGGACGACACCCCCAAATCCAGTAAAATGCCGTCTACCTGGGGAATGCCAAGCTGCGCCAGTACCTCGGGCATCCCGCAGAAATTGCTCCTGCAGACGGTTACCCTGTCCCAAACCCCTGCTAACCTGGCAGAAGCTGCCTGGATGGCGTCCCCGTCCTGGTCAAGCCCCACGAGCCTGCCTCCCTGGGACAGCCGCTTAGCAATCTCATAGGAATGGCCGCCCCCACCCAGGGTCCCATCCACATAAATCCCACCAGCTTTGATATCCAGATATTCAATTACCTCATCTAAAAGCACCGGTTTATGCTGAAATTCCATATAGCCCCTTTCTGGCAGTTCCCCGCAGGACTGCCCACTCCCGCCTAAATCATAAGCCCCAGGCTTGCCATGTGCTCAGCAACCTCTTCCATGCCGTCATACCCATTCGCTTCCTGCCACCTGTCCTTGCTCCAGATTTCAATACGGTTCACTACCCCTGCCAAGACAGCCTCCTTCCCAATCCCAGCAAATTCCCGCAGGACCGCCGGCAGGAGGATGCGCCCCTGCTTGTCCACTTCACAGGTAACCGCGCCTGCAAAGAAAAACCTGGCAAATTTACGGGCATCCTTGGAAAATTGCGACACCTCACGGAATTTGGCTTCCATCACCTGCCATTCCTCCTTGGGATATACAAATAAGCATCCATCCAGCCCCCTTGTAGCCACAAATTCCTCCCCTAACTGCTCCCGGAACTTGGCTGGGACTATCAGCCTGCCCTTTGAATCAATCGTGTGGTTGTATTCTCCCATGAACATAGAAATCACCCTTTGGCCGCCACTTTCCTACCCTTTCGCGCCACTTTTCCCCACTTTTACTATCCATTCTAGCTTATCAAGCCTAAAAAAGCAATAGAAAATTTCCCTGAATCCGCTATTTAGGCGCAATATCCCTTGGCTTTGCTGCAAAAAACAACAAAAAGGCGCTGGAAAATACAATTTCTATTTCCCAGCGCCCACAAGGCACACGCCTGCCTTTTGGTGGCTCTACACACAATCTATATAAGGTTAACGATCCGCTACCTGCAGTATTTTTTCCATATCCGAAATCAATCCCCTGGAATAATCCTTTGCCTCCTGGTATATCTGCTCTGCCTTTTGGTAATCCTCACGGAACAATGCTTGGATTACCTGGGAGCCGTATCCATGGAATTTCTCATGTTTGGGCCCTAATTCTTCCCAAATCTTCTTGACGCCAGGTATGTTGGGCGTAATCGAATAATAAAAATGCCCAAACCCGCATTTGGAAGAATCCAGCTGGATAGGCATGACATTCCGTTCCAGCACCATTTTCCTTAAATTTTCCAGCCAGTTATTATGGGCTGTTATGGCGCTCCTCATATATTTGCAGAATTCAAGGCTCTCCAAATGGTAGAAGGCGTCCTCTGCCATATTGCCCATCTGCTTGAGGGCATCGTCCAGGGTCTTTTCAATCTCCACCACAGGCTCCGCCGTCTTCTTCATCTCATTGCCAATCTCCGTCATAAAGTCCGTGCTGTTGCGCAGCTGGTTCTCCATCTCTGTCATGGAACTGGTGATTTCCTCGCTGACTGCCGCAAGGGACGTGACAGATTCACTCACATGGGAGACACGCCTCTGGTTCTCATCATTCAGCGCCCATACATTCTCAATCCGGCCTGCCATGGACTCCAAAGCCCCCATGGTATTCTTGGTGCTGGTAGAGCTCTTTTGGGACGCCCCTTTGATGCCCTCCACGAACTCCCCCATGCTGGCTGTAAGCTTCTGGGTCTCTTCAGCCAGGCCGCGGATTTCATCTGCCACAACGGCAAACCCCTTCCCCATGCTGCCTGCATGGGCTGCCTCAATCGATGCATTTAAAGCCAGCAGCTTGGTCTGCAGGGAGATTGCGTCTATCCCGGCGATTACCTCATTCATGCGGTTAATCACTTCAAACAGCTCCTCCATATCCTTCTGCATCTCTTTGGACACCTGCATGGTCTGTTCTGATAAATCCCGGATTGCCGTCAGTTCCTTCTGGCCTTCCTCTATCTTCTGGTATACCTCTTCCGTATCTTCTGATACCCGGATAATCGTATTGGTCAGGGCTTCATGGGAGCTGGTCCCATCCCCTCCTGCAGCCGCCGTGCCTGTAGAAGTCCCGAAAATCACCTCTGCCGCATTGGCCACATTTTGGGAAATCTTTAAGATCTGCTCCACCTCATGCTGCATCATCAGATCCAGGGAACTGATCTGCATCACCGCCTTGATGTTTTTCTCCATGATCTCTGCAAATTGTTTCCTGCCGCTTTCCAAGCGCTGGTAAATCCCATTCAAATCTGGATTTACGGAATAATCATCCTTCTGTAAGCTTGCAACTGATTTGACAAGCCTTTTATTTGTGCCAATAGCCATTTTTCCAACCTCTTTTTCCTATAAAATTAGGATATGTGATTCCCTAATATTCCTACTACTATTTTTTATCATATGAAGCCATATGTCAATGCTTTTTTTATTTTTCCGACAAAATAATGCATAAAACCTTCCGCGCAGCGATTGGCTTATGCTTATCTTCCGGTAACCACTTCAAAATACCTTCCGATTTCCCGCCATGCCATTTTAGATTCCGGCATCATCATCATCCCCATCTGGAAGACATGGAACATGCCTTTGTAAATATGGAGGCGTACTTTTACGCCTTGCTGCTGGGCTTTGTATGCGACCCCTATGGAATCGCTTAAAAGCATCTCCACGGACCCTGCCTGGAGCAGCATGGGCGGGAAGCCCCAATACTCCCCGAACATCGGGGAAATATATGGATGCCGCGGGTCATTCTGCCCCACATAGTCCCGGTTATAGATCAGGCTGTCACGGGTATTCCCAAACAAAGGGTCACGCCCATAATTATCCTCATAGGATGGGCCGCTGGCCGTCAGGTCCGCCCAAGGGGACATCAGGACCAGGCCACCCGGCAGCCTTTGGTTATGGTCTTTTAAGTACATGCAGAGAGCCAAAGCCAGGCCGCCGCCAGCGGAATCGCCGGCCACGATAACCTGCCTGCTATGCCAGCCTCTGGCTCTTAACCAGCCATAGGCCTCCGCAGCATCCAAAAGCGCCGCCGGGTAAGGATCCTCCGGCGCCACACGGTAATCAATGGTCAGGACATCCATGCCCTTGCTCACCTCATTATAAAGGCCGGCGAAGGAACGGTAAGCGTTGCGCATGGCGCCGATATAGCCGCCGCCGTGAAGCTGCAGGATGATATAGTCCTGCCTGGGGGATTCCTTGCGGGACAAAAGCTCCATCTGGAAATTGCCCATGGGGATATGCTCCATGGAAAAACAGGCTGGGCATTTCCATTTGGGCTCAACCAGTTTTTTACGGAGCTCCCCGGATTTCAGCTTCTGGCCTATTAAGTTGTCATTGGATATATGGGCAATCATATCGCGGATTACCCGCCCTCTTACGCTTACTTCGCTCATGGCATCTCCTCAAACATCCCCTGCTATACGTGGAACCTTCTCTTTAACTCTGCTTTGGCTTTCCGGTCACCCAACATTAAGGTGCCAAGCAGCATGCATACAGAACAGGCCAAGGCCAGGAATGTGGGGACCGGGCTTGTAATGAAGCCCAGCCTCCAGAACAGGATGCAGTCTGCAGCGGCGACTACGGCCAGGATCTGCATGGGGATGTAGCTTTGCCAGTTCTGCATGTTCAGCAGCATCAAAATAATAACCGTAACGTCCAGCAGAAGGATTGCGCCAGGCAGGATGTAATTTAAGGACCACCCCTGGTAGCCCAGGATATGGTCAATAGCAATGACCATGGCCACTGCACCTATTATCTGTATGATAATGCGCTTCTGGTAGCCTGTATTTTTCCGCAGGGAATAACGCAATGTGATATAAAAATATAGGAAGGCTGTCCCGCTGATAGCAGACCACCATATCCCGCGGAAACGGAAATAATTGACCGCAGCCAGGGCGGCCTCTATTACAATCGCCAGGAAGCTATATAAGCGGAGGATTAGGGCATACTTCCGGGATTCCGCCTTTACATCCGGATAGCCGGTACAAGGATGGCCGTCCCCGCTTATCTCCAGTACATTCCTGCACAAAGGGCAAATCCTGGTATCATCCAGAACCTCTACCCTGCATCTTCTGCACTCTCTCATTCTCTTTGCACGCTCCATTCCTCTCCGTCTTCCCCTTATTCCCCATATACCCCGTTTGTCTCAATCCTCACAGGGATGCCATCCTCTGCCAGCCTGCGGAAAAACCCGCGCTGCACGGACACATCCGTTAGGCTGCTGCTAATCGAAAACACCAGGGTATCCTGGTAAGAGCAGATGGTACCCTTAATATCCTGGCCCTTGGACATAGACAGGAAAGAGGAAAAGCCTTCAATGTATCCCTCATATTCCTCCCGCACCTTAATGTTGCCGATATTGGTCACCGTAGTGGTATTGGCAAGGGCGCTGGTACGGTACACATGGCGCATGGCAATGCTCTTTAGGAACAAGGGGACTGCCCGCAGGATAAAGTTCTTCTCATTTGACACGTTGTAAGCAAACAGGTTCTCCAAATGCTCCCGGTTAATCTGGCTGCGTAAGCTGCCCGCCACAATCTGCACCACCTCCCCAAAGCTGTAACTCTCCTTCTTTGGCCAGAACACAGCAGAGACAATCACAAAAAAATTTTTCAAGGTAATAGAATCAAAATATGGGCGCAGGTTCACAGGGACGCAGGAACTAATGGGCCGCTTGCTGGGCATCCCATGAAGGCATTCCTGGTAAATGCTCCATAAAAAAGCCGCCACCAAGTATTCATTAATAGACACGCCATATCCCTTGCATACTTTCTTCAGTTCCTGGATGGAAAGGTAGCCATGCATGACGCCCAGTTCAAAGGGCTTTAGCTTCTCCCCCTTTACCAGGAAGGCGCGCTGGGTCTTGTAGCCCTTCTTATGCCCCTTGCGGTAATTTTTCAGGTAGCTGTCCTCACTGCTTAAGGAAGTGTCGCTGCACAGCCCATCCCCCAGACGTTCCCGTAAGGAAGGGTGTGCAAGCCTCAGGTATTGGTATGTCAGCTCCCGGAGGAAGGTAATGCCGCCCATCCCATCCGTCAGGACATGGAACACCTCCAAATTAATCCGGTTCTTATAATAATTGACGCGGAAAAGGTAATTGCGGTTCCGGTTTGGGGAAATATACTGGCAGGGATAACGGTATTCCTCCTTTACCTTTGGCGCCGGCTTCTGGTTCGTCTCGAAATAATACCAGAACATCCCATAGCGCATGCGTACCTGGAATACCCCAAACCATGGCAGCACCATTTCCAATGCCTCCTGGAGGAGCTCCTGGCGTACCTGCTCCTTCAGGGTAACAGAAATCCTGTATACGTTGCTCATGCTCTCCCCGGCAATGACAGGGAAGAGGTTGGCTGTATTGTCCAGCTTATCCCATTTCAGCTCCCTGCCCTTCCGCCTGCCCCTGCCATCCCCTTCCTTTATGTTCCCTTCCCGCCCACCCGCCTGGCTTGGCTGTCTCTCTTTCTTAGCCATACATGCCGTCTCCTCTCATATCCCAGGGGTATGCCCCTAGATCTGCGTCACTACAAATATATCATAGATTGCCCGGATTGCTGTCTCAAAATCACTGTTCTGCACGCCGATAATGATATTCAGCTCGCTGGAACCCTGGTCAATCATCTTCACGTTTACATTTACATGGGCAAGGGCAGAGAAAATCCTTCCGGCAGTGCCCCTGGTTGACCGCATGCCACGCCCCACCACGGCAATCAAAGCCAGGTTCCCCTCCAGGTCAATGCTGTCTGGCTGGGCATAACGGTGGATGGCTGAGAGCACTTGCTGCTCCTTGCCCTCAAACTCCTCCTGATGGACAAATACGGTCAGCGTGTCGATACCGGAAGGTACGTGTTCAAAGGAAATGCCATGGTCTTCAAATGCAGACAAGACCTTCCTCCCAAACCCTACCTCTGAATTCATCATATCTTTGTCAATATTGACTGCCACGAAACCTTTCTTCCCGGCAATCCCCGTAATGGTATAATCCGGCTGCCGGCAAGTGCTTTCCACAATCAGCGTGCCTGGATCCTCCGGCTTATTCGTATTCCGGATGTTGATAGGGATCCCCTCTTTGCGTACCGGGAAAACAGCGTCTTCATGGAGGACCGTTGCCCCCATATAAGAAAGCTCCCGAAGCTCCCGGTATGTAATGACCTTGATAACCTCCGGATTGTCAATTATCCCTGGATCTGCAATCAAAAACCCAGAAACGTCCGTCCAGTTCTCATATATATCCGCCCGCACGGCCTTGGCTACAATAGAACCTGTGATATCAGACCCGCCCCTGGAAAATGTCTTGACAGACCCATCCTCCTTTGCACCGTAAAACCCTGGGATAACGGCGCAGCTGCAGCCTTCCAGCCGCTTGGAGAGCACCTCGTCTGTCTTTTCAGCATCGAATTCCCCATCTTCCCGGAAACAGATGACATCTGCCGCATCGATAAACTCATAATCCAGGTATTCCGCCATTATCCGCCCATTCAGATACTCGCCGCGGGAGGCCGCATAATCAGCGCCTGCCTTTTTCCTGAAGTTCTCTGCAATCACGCCAAATTCCCCGCTCAGGGAAAGCGGCATATTCAGGCCATTGATGATAGACTCAAAACGGTCCTGTATTTTCTTCAGCAAAGGCATGAAATCCTCCCCTGCTTCCGCCATCTCATAACAGCGGTAGAGCATATCCGTCACCTTTGTATCCTTGGGGTTCCGTTTCCCAGGCGCGCTTGGCACCACGTACTTACGGCTTTCCTCTGAGCGGATAATCTTCCCGGCTTTGGAAAACTGGCTGGCATTCGCCAATGAGCTTCCTCCAAATTTCACTACTTTTGTCATATCTTCACTCCTAAGGCCCTGCCTTATCTTCCTTTCTTTCATGAATTAAGGGTATGCATAGGACATGCATAAAAATGCAAGCCTGATGGGAACAAGCTTACATCCGTTTTCCTGTAATCAGGTATTATTCTATCATAAAACCCCGCGTTTTGGAACTGGTTTTTTTAAATTATGCAGATAACCATGCAATCATCCAAAAACGCCGGGCTCCCCACCCCAAAGGGCTGTCTATGCGGAACCCAGCGCTACATACCCTTATTCAGTTTCCTTGAGGGCTTCCTCCTGCAGCCTGTCAAACTGTTCCATGCACTCGTCCACTGTCGCCCCCTCCAGCAGATCCCGCACAATCAGGCATGTATTCCCCCACTGCTCTACCTTCATGCTGGCATTCGACCCCAGCACATAGACATTCTCCTCAATCCTGTCATTCAGGGGCTTTAAGGCTGGGATACAATCTACTTTAACATTTTTAGACGGTGAAATCACCTTATTGGTCTCTGCATACAGCTGCAGGGACTCATCTGACACAATATAATTAAGGACATCCTCCGCATCCTCCAAATGTTCCGCTTCAGCAGCAATGGAATACCCTGTAATGGGTATAACAGGCATCGGCCCGCGGCTGCTTGGGAAGCCGATAACCTGCATATTAAATCCGGGATTTGCATAAGCCGTCTCTGCATTTGCCGCACCCCAATACGCCATTACG
Source organism: uncultured Lachnospiraceae bacterium (assembly GCA_910588965.1). Classification (GTDB taxonomy): domain Bacteria; phylum Bacillota; class Clostridia; order Lachnospirales; family Lachnospiraceae; genus Petralouisia. The sequence goes on from CAJUSO010000003.1 coordinate 109,226, forward strand.
ATTGGCGTTTTCTGCGCCATGAAATCCGGCCCCTCCCCCTCAATGGCTTCATATGTGATGGCCTTCTTTGCATCAATGTACCCCAAATCCATCAGCTTCTTTAAAAATTCAAAGCCCGGGCGCATATAATCACTGTATTTGCGCTCCCCCTTGTTAAGGGCTTCTATCTCCGCCTCTGTATCGCCCCCATTATACAAATCCGCATAGGCCTGGGCAAAAACAAAATTCTCCAGCCACCAACGGTTGGCCCCAACTGGCGTCTCAATCCCCTGTTCTTTAAATTCCCTGCAGCACTCCAAGAAATCCTCCGGGGTCTCCGGCAGGGAAATGCCATACTGGTCAAACATATCTTTGTTCACAAACAAGCCATAGGCAACAATTTCCTGCGGGATGCCCACAAGCTTCCCATCCACTGTATTGGCGGTTCTCACAACATCCCTTAAATTCTTGGCATTCTCAAGCCCTGATAAATCCCGAAGCATCCCTTCTGCCCCCAGTTCCAAGATTGTATCGGGATTGAGCAAGTATAAATCATCCATGCCATTGCGTACCCGGTCCATGGACACCTCATCATACGTCCTCTCCTGGTAATTCTCTGCCGTATAGGTACGGTACTCCACCGTTAACCCTAATTCCTTCTCCGCATTGCCCACTGTAAGGTCAAAAGCTGTCCTTGAGGCATTTGTCTTATTGGGCTGTGACTTTTCCATCGGCCCAAACAGATTGACAATCTTTTTGCTGTCCCCATCATCTGCAATCAGATTCTTATCCATGACATCCCCATATCCACAGGCTGCAGCCATAAAAGCCGCTGCTACTGCCAGGCAAGCAGCCGATAGTTTCCCAAAGCCCCACTTCCTATTCCTTCCCATTCCCTATTCCTTTCTCTGTATATATTGGTTCAGGGTCTTCCGCAAAAGCTCCATATCAATGGGCTTTGACAGATGGACATTCATACCTGCTTCCAAAGCATCCTTCACATCCTCTGCAAAGGCGTTTGCCGTCATGGCAATAATCGGGATTTCCCTGGCATCCTTGCGTCCCAGCGCCCGGATTGCCTTTGTGGCTTCATACCCGTTCATGACCGGCATCTGGACGTCCATCAGGATTGCATCAAATTCCCCTTCTCTGGCATGGCTAAAACGCTCCAAGGCCAGCTGCCCATTTTCCATAATATCGCAGGTCACCCCTTCTATATCCAGCAATTCTGACAGGATTTCTGCATTGACTTCATTGTCCTCCGCCACCAATAGATGCAGCCCTTTAAGAGCCATCGCCCCAGCGCCTTCCGGCGCCTCCTTTTCTTTTTGCTCCAGACGCATCCTTATAATTTTTTCCTTAAACGCTGAAACAAAGAATGGCTTGGCAAGGACGTCTGCATTCCCTATGTGGAAAGCCTCCTCCTGCACCTCTTCCCCATCATAAGCCGTCAAAAACAGGATGGGCACAAGGCTGCCGATACGGAAACGTATCCTCCTTGCTGTCTCTATGCCATCCAAGCCCGGCATCTTCCAGTCCAGCAATACCATCTGGTAACCTTCCCCTCCCTGGCAGGATTCTTCCACCATCCTAAGGCCTTCTTCCCCGTTCAGGGCAGTGTCCACTTGGATGCCCGTATCCATCATCAACGTCTGGATGCCCTTACAGATTTCCTCATCGTCATCCACTGCCAGGATCCTGAAAATCTTGCTATCCTTCCAAAATTGGCCGTCTGCCTGCCCCTCTGGGATACGCAGTTCCAACTCCACCCCAAACAAGCTGCCTTTATCCACTTCGCTGGATACCTCAATCGTCCCACCCATAAGTTCTACGATATTCTTGGTAATCGCCATGCCAAGCCCTGTTCCCTGCACCTTATTCGTGGTACTGTTCTCCGCCCTGGTAAAAGCTTCAAAAATAGTTTCCAGATACTCCGGGGTCATACCGTACCCATCGTCCTCCACCTCAATCCGGACATGCTCAAACTGGCTGGAACGCTGCGGAAGCCCAATGATACGGAACCAGATATTCCCGCCTTTCTGCGTATACTTTACAGCATTGGAAAGAAGATTGATTAAAATCTGATTAATCCTAGTCTCATCCCCCACCAAATACTCATGCTTGATATCTGTAACCGTAACATGGAACGCCTGATCCTTCGCCTTTGCCATAGGGCGGATAATCGCATCCACAGAAGATACCAGGTCATTCAGTGTGAACTCCCCCATCGTAAGCACGACTTTCCCGCTCTCAATCTTCGAAACATCCAAAACATCATTAATCAGGCTGAGCAAATGCTGGCCGGAGGCAGCGATCTTCCTGGTAATCTCCCTTACCTTAACAGGATTATCCGCATCCCTTGCAAGCAAAGTGGTGAATCCCAAAATCGCATTCATCGGAGTCCGGATATCATGGGACATATTGGAAAGGAACGTAGTCTTGGAATTGCTCGCAACCTGCGCCGCCTGCAGCGCCTCCGCCAACTGCTTATTATGGATTTCCCTCTCAGCCTCCCGCTCCTTCCGGATCCGGACCTGCTGCCTTTGGTTGAAATAGTAAAGGATACAGCAAAGGAAAAACGCTGCCAGCATCACCATAACCACAACCAGGATATTCTGGTTTACAGCCCTTCCCTCCTGCTGGATAGCTTCAATCGGCACATAACCAATGAGATAGACAGACCCCTTATTGACTGCCCACATAAAAATCAAAGATGCTTTATTCTGGATATCATGGTAAAACATGATGTTTTTCCCATTGGCGATACTTCCTGCAACCTCGTGCTGGATGTCCTCCTCCATAATGTTGTTGGCTTTATAAAAATCCTCCAGGTTCACATGCCCTGCATTCCGCTCGCCAATCCCCTTAGGCTTTAATACAAGCCGCTCGCTTTCTGCGTCCATGATATAAAGCATGGCATTGCCATTATAAAACCCGTCTGGCAGGGAACTTTCAAAAGCATCAAAAATATACTCAATATATAAGGAAGCAACCTCTTCCTCCCCATCCATCACAGGGCACTTCATGGTATATGCCCAAGTCCCCATATCATTCAGGTAGGATTGGGACAGTAAGAGCCCCTCCACATCCGCCCCGGAAGAAAAATCCAGCCCCTCCTCTGTAAAAACTTCCCCCGTATTAGAAATGCCTGCCCTTTCCCCCTCCAGTATGATTGACACCTTCACCATGGTACGGTTATTATTATAAGAACTGATAAACCCCTCCGGGTCTTCCATCGTCGCAACTTCCAGGGCCAACAGCTGCTGGAATTCCGCTTCCTTATCCAAAATAGCTTCTAACGTACCTTTCATCAAATCCAGGCTTTCGCTTAAGTTATGGATTGCAGAAGAAGACATTTCTTCAGAAATTTTCCTGGCTACAGAGAAAACAACTATCCCTAAAATGCAAAACACCAATATAATTGAAAGAAATAATGAAAAGCCTTTATTATTCCTATTCCTGTCTCGCTTATCTTCCATTCCTATCTCCATTTTACAGCCTTCCGCTGAAATTGGCATGGGCATTCCCTTATCCTGGCTGCCAGAACAATCCTTGCAGCAAAATACCAGAGATGCAATGCTGATAAAATTTGGAATATTGCTGACCGGTACAGATTGATATGGCTAAACACAGCTATAACCCCCTGCCTACCCAGGCAGGAGCTTATCCATAGATAAGATTAACTAGAAAAAACAGCCCTCCAACAAGTAAAATACCTTGCCGCTTACAGCGCAGCAACTATGTGATTCTATGGCTATTATAACTGTGGGCATTCTGTTTGTCAATAGATTTCAAAAAGGGATAACGGAGGGGCTTATGGACAAGAAAATAAATCTGTTTATGGAAAAGCTGACGGGCGTTTCCGTAGTTTTGCAGGCCAAATCAACGCGCATTTATCCTTGTTTTTGCATGGAATAAAATCCATTTATGCCTACTCCGTTGATAATAGGCAGAAAAATGATTAAAATAAACGTTGACATATAGCGTCAGGATTTTGATGGTATCCTATAACCAAAGGAGGAACTGGCAATGCGGGAAAGCAGATTATTTAAAATTGTGTATCATTTACTGAATAAAGGACAGGCCACTGCCCCAGAATTAGCAGAAAAATTCGAAGTGTCTGTAAGGACAATTTACAGGGATATTGACGCCCTAAGCGGTGCGGGCATCCCTATTTATGCAGAAGCAGGGCGGAACGGCGGCATCCACCTAATGAACGATTTTGTTTTAAATCAGGCAGTGCTGTCTGGAGAAGAAAAGCAGGAAATCCTAACAGCCTTACAAAGTATCAATCCTATGAACAATATTGGCAATCACCAAACATTGCAAAAACTTTCTGCCATATTCCATATGAATTCGGAAAACTGGCTTGAAGTGGACTTTTCCAGATGGGGCAACAATGGAACTGACAATGAGAAATTTAAATTGCTAAAATCAGCGGTAATCTATCAAAAGTGCGTAAAAATAACCTATGCAAATTCCTATGGGACAATTAGCGAAAGAATTGTCCAGCCGCTAAAAATGTCATATAAATCTATGTCGTGGTACTTAAAAGCATATTGTACAGAAAAACAGGATTACCGTATTTTTAAGCTGACACGCATCATAGATACCGAAATCCTCACAGACGGTTTTTGCAAAAGCCCTTTCCCAGAATCAGATGAAACACCAGGGCAAGCCTACCATACAATCGTACTGCGTTTTCCGAAAAACATGTCCTATCGTGTTTATGATGAATTTGACAAAACGAGGGTAAGCAAAAAAGAAAATGGAGACTTAACCGTATCCGTTGAAATGCCGGAAGATGAATGGCTGATAGGGTATTTATTGTCATTCGGGACACAAGTAGATATTATAGAACCTGCGCATCTGAAAGACATTGTGGCAGAACAGGCAATGAAAATCTATGAAAAATATAAATCTTGACACAGGGTGTCAGGAAATGTGTGATATCATTTGCCTGTAAATCCTATTTAAGAAAGCGGGGACTGAACATGAAACATGAATGGAAAAAACAGGAGAAAGTAATATATGGTGTAAAGACAAAACCTTACGTGGTTGATATTCCTGCCTGGAACTATATTATTCTTTCCGGCAGCGGGGATCCGAATGATGAAATCTTTTCCGATAAGGTTGCCGCCCTGTTTTCGACGGCTTATAAAATAAAACTGGCATATAAAGCGCTTGCCGGAGAAAGCAACGGAATAACCGATTATACCGTATATCCTTTAGAGGGAATATGGAACATGGCTTCTGAAAAAGAATATCTGGCAAAAGAAGAATTGCAGTACCGCATTATGATACGGCAACCAGATTTTATTACCAGAGAACTGTTTGATCATGCTTTAGAAGCAGTTAAGGGCAAGAAACACAATCCGTATCTCACGGATATTTCTTTTGAAACAATCTGCGATGGCAGGTGCATCCAAGTATTGCACAAAGGAGCATTTGATGATGAGCCTGCATCATTTGAGAGAATGGATAGATATTGTACGGAACAAGGTTATAGGCGTATGGGAAAAGAACACCGTGAAATATATCTGAACCATGCCAACCGTACAAAAAAAGCCAACTTAAAAACAATCCTGAGATACAAAGTTACAGATAGCGGGAAATAGCAACATCCTGTGATAAAAAAGAAAGGGATAGGGATATGGGCAGACCAACAACAAAAACAGATTTACTGGCAGCCGCAGCCGCCAATTATGAAAAGTTAAACACACTTGTTTGTGGATTAACAGAACAGGAATTAGGGACCCCCTTTGATTTTTCGCATGATGAAAAAAAGAAAGAGGCTCATTGGAACAGAGATAAAAACCTCCGTGACATTTTCATCCATCTTTATGAATGGCACCAGCTTTTGTTAAACTGGGTACATGCCAACCAGAATGGCGATAATAAGCCGTTTCTCCCAGAGCCATATAATTGGAAAACCTATGGCGGTATGAATGTGGGATTTTGGAAAAAACACCAGCCCACACCATTAGCGGACGCAAAGGGCATGTTCCAAAACTCCCACAATGAAGTAATAAAACTGGCGGAAACTTTTTCAAATGAAGAATTGTTTTCGAAAGGCGTTTATAAATGGGTAGGCGGAAGTACCTTGGGTTCTTATTTCGTCAGCGTTACCGCAAGCCATTATGTCTGGGCAATAAAAAAACTGAACGCACATAGGAAAAATTGTTCCAAAATGTAGGGAGGGCATACCATGCACTTTGTGAAAGCAAAAGGGATCTTGTCTGTTAAAAATGGAATGAATTTATACCGTGGCTGTTCTCATGGGTGCATTTATTGCGACTCCAGAAGTAAATGCTATCACATGGGACACGCTTTTGAAGATATTGAAGTCAAAGAAAATGCGATTGACCTGTTGGAATATGCCCTTACCCATAAGCGTAAGAAATGTATGATAGGCACAGGCTCTATGACTGACCCTTATATTCCATTAGAATTGGAAATAGGAAATGTCAGGAAGGCCCTGGACTTAATCTATGGACATGGTTTTGGTTTTACAGTCATTACAAAATCAAACCGTATATTGAGGGATTTAGGCCTATTGCAGAAAATAAATGAACAGACAAAGTGTGTTGTGCAAATGACCTTGACAACTTACAATGAAGATTTGTGCAAAACGGTTGAGCCGAATGTAAGTACGACAAGGGAACGCTTTGATGTATTGAAAAAGCTGAGGGATCTAGGGATACCGGCTGTTGTATGGCTGACGCCAATTTTGCCGTTTCTAAACGATACGCAAGATAATATTTCCGGTATTTTGGATATGTGTATAGAAGCAAAGGTTTATGGGGTTATTTGCTTTGGAATGGGATTGACGCTCCGGGAAGGAAACCGGGAGTATTTCTACGGACAGTTAGACCGGTTGTTTCCCGGCCTAAAAGAAAAATATATCCGTACCTACGGAAACCAGTATGTCATAGAGAGTGGCAATCACAAAGATTTAATGCGGTTTTTCCATCAAAAATGCGAAGCACATGGGATTGTTCATGACAATGGGCAGATATTTAACTACCTGCATTCCTTTGAAGAAAATACTGTGAACAAACAATTAAGCATTTGGGATTGGGAAATGAGATAAAAGAATGATATCTGGCATAGTCCAGCCATCTTTTTTCTCCACATTTCTCGCCTATTTTCGGATTCTCCTGGCCACACATTAACAATGTCATATACTCCTTTTCCACTGCACGTTTCAGTTTCTTCACAAATGTATCTTCTGAGGGTCTGCCTGCCACGTAATCCAGGAACGCTTTTAATTCTTCACTTACAGTCCCGTTCTTTCCATCCGCATTCAGGAAAACTTTCTTTGCCCCATCATCCAATATAACCTCCGAATCTTCTTCACAGACATTCTCAAAGGTATACATATAACGGTCCTTCCCAAATAAGCCTGACAGGCAGATAAAAATAATATAGCTATTATTTAAGGTATCATAATCCTGCCCTTTATCGACTAACTGCAAGTCTATCATACTTTGGTAATATCTGGTTCCTCTTGCCAACTATGGGGAAGTGACAGCCTGCATTTCTATATCATATACTGTGCCTTTTCCATCATTTACAT
>CAJUSO010000004.1 GCA_910588965.1 uncultured Lachnospiraceae bacterium
AGCCCCTCGCCGAAGGCGGCTTAAAATGGGCTGGATACTGTTACTGGAGCACCCAAAGGGTGTGGACAGTAACGGGAAAAGCCAAAGTAATTTTTTGCATTGTAATAGCAAATATTTTCTACCGTCTGTGCCAGCCAATCCATGTCCGCCGGGCACTCTCCCTGCTCTGCCCAATCCCCCAGCATGCCGCAGAGGATCCTGCGGAAATATTCGTGGCGGGGATAGGAGAGGAAACTCCGGGAATCCGTGAGCATCCCGATGAAATTCCCCAGCAATCCCAGGTTTGCAAGGGACGTTAACTGGGATACCATGCCTTGTTTGTGGTCATTAAACCACCAGGCGCTCCCCTGCTGGATTTTCCCCGGCGTGCCCGCTTCCTGGAAACAGCCGATTAATGTGCCGATGGCTGCATTGTCATTGGGGTTTAGGCTATATAGGATTGTCTTAGGCAAAGTGCCGCGGCTGCAGAGGGCGTCCAGGTAAGCGGACAGCTCTGCGAAGGGAACCTGGTTATAAATCCCGTCAAAGCCCGTATCTGCGCCGATGCTCTGGAACATCTTCGTATTGTTGTCCCTGGTTACGCCAAAATGCAGCTGCATGGCCCAGCCGCGCCTTGCATAAGATTCTCCCAGGAACAGCATGGCGGCTGTCTGGAATTTCCGTTCTTCTTCCTGGGACACGGGGCAGCCTTGGAGGCGGGATGAAAAAATCCGTTCCACCTCATCCGGGGAAGCCGGTGCATAGGGGATATACCGCAGGCCGTGGTCGCTGATGCAGCAGCCCAATTCCCCGAAATAAGCCATGCGCCTGTCCATCGCCTCCTTCCAATCCCGGAAGCTGGAGATTGGGATCCCTGCAGCAGCAGAAAGGCTTTGGATATACCCTGGGAACCCCTCTTGGCAGATGGACAGGGCACGGTCCGGGCGCCATGTGGGCAGTACCCTGCAGCTTATCTTGCCGTGCCCTTCTTTATCGCTATGCTGGCTGGCTATGGGAATGGCAGTTCCCTCTGGATTTCCATGCCAGCGTGGGCTAGATATAGGAATGGCAGCTTCCTCTGCACCGCTATGCTGGCGCGGGCTGGATACGGGAATTGCAGCCCCTTCTGGACTGCCATGCTGGCGCGGGCTGGATATAGGGGCGGATGTTTCTGCTGCAAGCATCTTATGCCAATGCAAATCGTCGGTGGGGTCGTCGGTGGTGCACAGCAAGGCGACATGGGAAGCCGCAAGGATGCCCCGGGCGCCCATGGAGGGCTGGGCCAGTTTTTCATTGCAGAGTTCCCATACCTTGGGGGCTGTCGTCCCATTTAGGACGCCATGATAGCCGAAATAGCGTTTCAGCTCCAGATGGCTCCAATGGTAGAGGGGATTCCCAACGGCTTTTTCTAAGGTCCTTGCCCACATCAGGAATTTTTCCCAATCTGGGGCGTCTCCGGTAATATAACGCTCCTCAATGCCATTGCTGCGCATCTGGCGCCATTTGTAATGGTCGCCGCCGAGCCAAAGCTGGGTAATGTCCGTAAAATGCCTGTCCTCTGCAATCTCCTGGGGATTGATGTGGCAGTGGTAGTCCAGGATTGGCATTCTGGCGGCATGCGCATGGTACAGCTGCTGCGCCGTTTTTGTGGGAAGCAGGAAATCTTCGTCCATAAATGTTTTCATAAGCAATACTCCCAAAGGCTATACGCCGGAATAGGCGGAAAAACCACCGTCAATGGGCAGCACTACGCCTGTGATGAAGCCGGCAGCCTCTTGATCCAGTAAAAATAAAACGCTCCCCAAAAGTTCCTCCGTTTCCCCAAAACGTTTCATCGGAGTAGCCGCCAGGATTTTCCCTGTCCTGGGCGTGGGGGAGCCATCTGGGTGGAACAGGAGCTTTTCATTCTGTTTGGTAGCGAAAAAGCCTGGGGCAATGGCATTGACCCGGATGCCTTCTTCTGCAAAATGGACGGCCAGCCATTGGGTAAAATTGCTGACAGCCGCTTTGGCGGCGCTGTAGGCAGGAATCTTGGTCAGGGGCGTATAGGCGTTCATGGAAGAGATGTTTAAGACGCTGCACCCAGGCCTGCCTACCATGTCCTTGGCAAATTCCTGGGTAGGGAGCAGGGTGCCGATAAAATTCAGGTTGAATACAAACTCCACACCGCCCTGGTCTAAATTGAAAAATGTCCTGGTATCGGTGTCTAAATCCCCGGCCTCGAAATACTCTTTCTCTGTGGTCGCCCTGGGATGGTTGCCCCCCGCGCCATTAATCAGGATATCGCAAGGGCCCATATCTGACAGGATCTTGCTATGGGCCATGCGCAGGCTGTCCCGTTCTAATGCGTTTGCCTGGTAACCTTTGGCAATAAAGCCTTCTTTTTCGATTATCCCTGCATTTTCTTTTGCAGCCTCTTCATCTAAGTCCAGCAGCGCAACGCTTGCCCCGCAGGCTGCAAGGGCGTGCGCCATGGTCGAGCAGAGCACGCCGCCCGCCCCGGTCACCACCGCTACTTTCCCATTTAAATTAATGTCAAACGGTAAATTCATTGAATCTGTCCTCCTTTATTGATTACGGAACCAAAGCCGCCCTGCCGCTTGGTATCCGCCCATTGTCACCTACTGCAGGCCGCGCCCTTTTCAATAGCTTCCCATAAGCCGTTCAGATAGGTTGCGCCCAAAGCCCTGTCATAGAGGCCGTAGCCTGGCCGGCCGGCTTCCCCCCAAATCATCCGGCCATGGTCTGGCCTGATATAGCCGGAAAAGCCATTGTCGTACAAAGCCTTCATAATGGCATACATATCCAGCGTCCCGCAGGCGGATAGGTGGGCGCGTTCCTCAAAACCATTTTCCAGTACCTTTACATTCCGCATATGGACAAAATGGATCCTTCCCTGCGCCGCATATTTCGCCGCCATTTTTACCACATCGTTATGTCCGGAGCAGCCTAGGGAACCTGTACATAGGGTAATCCCATTGTGCGGGTCGTCCACAAGCTTCAGGAACCTGTCCAGGTTCTCTTCACAGGTGATAATCCTGGGGAGCCCAAAGATACTCCAGCAGGGGTCGTCCTCATGGATTGCCATATTCACGCCGCACCCTGCCGCCACCGGGATGATTTTTTCCAGGAAATACTGCAGGTTTGCCCACAGGCTTTCTTCCGTCATGGCCTGGTACTCCGCCACAACCTGCTTTAACCCTTCCCTGCTGTAGCTGGAATCCCAGCCCGGCAGCGTCAGGTCGCTGTCGCTTTCTAAGGGGTTTACAGCGTCCACCTGCTCCTGGTAATATGCCAGGCAGGTGGAGCCGTCTTCCAGCCTGTGGTCAAGCTGCGTCCTAGTCCAGTCAAATACAGGCATAAAGTTATAACAGATGCACCGTACCCCAGCTGCCGCCACCCGCCGGATATTCTCACAATAATTCTCAATATACCGTTCCCGGCTGGGCTTGCCCAGTTTGATATCCTCATGGACCGGGATGCTTTCTATCACTTCAAAATGCATCCCAGCGCCTTCTACCTGCTGCTTCAGCCTCTCAATTGACGCCGCCGGCCACACCTCGCCCACCGGCACATCATAAACTGCCGTTACAATAGAATGCATCCCCGGAATCTGGCGGATATGCCCCAGGGTAACCTTATCCTCTTCCCCATACCAGCGGAAAGACAGCTTCATCCTTCCTGCACCATTCTTTGATTTTTCCATCTCTACCTCCTGCGCCTCCTTCTCAGATACCCCCTGGTTTCTGCTCCATCCCTTTCCCTCTTCCTGATGCTTTCCTCCCTTCCGATTATTCGGAAAAATCCCCTCCCCGCCGTTTTGCCAAAATAGCGCTGTTCTCCACCACAACCTTCTTGGTAAGGGGGTAAGCAAATGCCAGTATCAGCGCCACAATGATATAACATATCCCCGGGAATGCCGTTGCAATATTATAAATCCCAAGGCGCACCCGGTCCGTCTGCACGGCTCCCGGCTCTGACACATAGCCAATGGCAGACAGTGCAAACCCGCTCAGACCCCCTGCCAGCGCCTGCCCGATTTTCCTAGCAAAGGAATAGACCCCATAGACTGTCCCGTCCTCCCTGTTCCCAGTCTTTACCTCCTGGTAATCAATCACATCTGTGATATAAGCCCAGATAACCATATTAAAATAATACATCCCAAAATTAGCCACAAACGTGACTGCCACAAACACCCAGGGATTGCGGACCTTTACAAAGAACAGCAATAGGAAAATCACCCCGGTAAACAGCATCCCTGCCACCCCGGCCTCCTTCTTGCCGTATTTCTCTGTAATCCCGCCTGTCAGCAGCGCCAAGACCAGCGTCGTAGGCAGGCCGATAAACCCTACAAAGGAAAGCGCCCGGGTATTCTTAAACCATTCCGCAAACAGGTAATTGTTCATCGCCTGCACCATCAGGGAACTTAACAGCAGGAAAATTGCCGCTGCGATAATCGCAAGCAGCGCCCGGTTTGTCACCAGGGCCTTTACCGTCTCCCCAGCGCTTGGCTTCTCCTTGGGGGCAGAAGCCTGCACCTGCACCCGTTCCGTGGTCATCATATAGCACAGCAGGTAACAGATAATTGCCAGGACAGAAAAAACGCCTGCAATCAGCGTAAAGTTCCTTGCATTCACAATCTGGTTCCCATTGGCGTCCTTATAATAAATCACTGCCGGCGCAATTACCATAATGGCCACGCTGGCAAAATTCGCCCCCATGGAACGGAAGGTGGAAAGCTCTGCCCGCTCCCTGGCGTCGTCCGTAATCACCGAAGCCATCGACCCATAAGGGATGTTTATCGCCGTATAGAACAGGGACCCCCATAAAATATACGTCACAAACATATACACAAGCTTTACTGTCATGGAAGCTTCCGAAAGGCCAGACTGGTACATCAAGAAGCTTACAACGGCTACCGGCCCGCAAATCCTTAAAATCCAGGGGCGGAATTTCCCGCTTTTCCCTGCCGGCATCCGGTCTACAATCCTGCCCATGCCAATATCCGTAAAGGCGTCCACAATCCTGGAAACCAAAAACAGCACCCCGACCATCTTAGGGTCAATCCCAAGCACATTCGTGTAAAACACCATAAGGAAAGAACTTGCAAAAATAAAGGTAAAATCATTCCCAAAATCCCCAAACATATAACCCAGCTTATCCTTTATGCCAAAGGGATTCCCGCTGCTGCCTGCATTCATATTTTTCCCTCCCAAATACTCTGATATGATTCTTTATTTTTTACAGAAAGCCTGGGAATTATGCAGGAATGGCAGATTGGCTTTTATTTTTTCAAAAATCAAAAACCCCGCTGCAAGCAACGGGGTATCAAGCTTGCTGCGCTGCAGAGCAGCGGGGTTTTTGCACCCAAAGGGCACCTACCCTCGCGGCATTCGTCAAATATCCATGCAAACATGGCTATTTTTCTCATTGCTCGCGGGAATAATCTGCCAGAAAGCGCCGTACCGTATTCAAATTAATAGGAAAAAGCCGGCACACAGATACCTCTGTGCGCCGGCTCCCTGCCAACGGCTGCCAATCTTCTATTCTTATTATCCAAGGCCCGCTGTTATTTTATCTTTATCTTTTTCACCTTGCTCCAGCTGCCGGGATACCGGGTACTTCCTCTCTGTACATAGGCGCGTACCCTGACATAATATACCTTCTTTTTCTTTAAGCTCTTAACCGTAAAACCTGTCTTGGAAGTCCTCTTTAATTTCGCGCCCTTAAATTTGCTGTTGGTGCTGTACTGGACTTCATAAGCCTTTGCGCCGTACTGGCTGCCATAGCTAATCTTCAGCTGCTTTGACTTGGGGCTGGACAAATATGGCGTTGCCATCTTCTTAGGCCTTACAATCAGCGTGTATACCTTTGAAATCCCGCTGCCGTCCAAGGCGGACGCTGTAATCCTCACAACGCCTGGACGGTACGTTGTAACCATCCCTGTATTCTCATCCACAGCGGCAATCCCTGTATCCCCGGACGTCCACTTCATTACCTTGCTGCTGGCATTGGAAGGGGAAATCTTGGCAGACAGCTTCACCTTCTGGCCAGCCACTACCTTTGACTTATTGGCCTTGATGCTCAGCGTCTTAACCATAATCTTCTGCTTGTATTGGATGCTGAAACGCCCGCATTCATTATACTCTGGGAATATCTTAATATAATAAGGCCCTGGATCCAATGTTTCCTCATATTCATATACGTTTGGATTCCCCTCAGAGCCATAATATATGTATTTACTCAAAATCTGGCGGAAATCCTTATCATAAACTGTGATACGGGAAGTACTGAAGTAAGTTGTTAAAATCAGACGAATCCTCTCCCTCTTCGTCAGGTCGATACGGAAAAAATCTACCCTGTCGTCCCTGGAAAGAAAGCCATTCACAGCCTTATTCAAATACAGCTTCTGGGCAGTCGCAAAATCATTATTGTTAGAACTCTCGTTATTACCTGCTGCCTTAAAGGACGCTTTTACCCGGTATTTCCCAATATTCCTGTCACGCCCACACACCTTAATCACATAACTGCCTGGCTCTAAGGCAAGGACGGTGGAACTGCTCTTGGGGTTGATGTCTGAACTGCCCCATATCGAATTGCTGCTGTACTTGTACACGGTATCCCCATGCAAGACCTCATAGTATGAATCCCCAATACTCCATCCCTGGTAATCAACGGTCAGCCAGCCTGCCTTGGTTATGTTTACACTATAAAAATGGGCTGTTCCGGACTCTGTAATATCTCCCAACGTCCAGGCGTCACCCAGCATCAGCCTCTCAGGGTTAGTAATATCTGTAACCCCTGCTTCCACTTCAAGCTTCGGCATGGCAATCCCGCTGAATGCAATGGCGATCGCTAACATAACCGAAATAAATTTACTCCATTTCTTCATACAATCTTTCCTCCTTCATGATTATGGCTGAATTACTATTAATCCACGTCTATTCTACCACAATAAGGCAGACGATACAACTGCCAATTATAAAAAGGCGCCCTGTTACAATTCCTTCTTCCCAGCTAAGACAATCAATGCGCTCCCGAAAATCACGCAAAAATCAGAAATATTAAAAACAATCTGGTTCAGCCATTTCCATGGCGTATGGAAGCTGAAATAATCCACCACATACCCTCTTTTGATACGGTCATATAGGTTGCTGGCCCCGCCGCCAATGGCAAGGCTTAAGCCCAGCATCAGGCATGGGTTCTTCTTCCGGGGCAGGAACAGGCACCAAACCGCTGCCAGCGCCAGCAGCACCGCGCCGCTTGCTTTCTTTACAAGCCCTGGGCTGTCCTTTAAGAAGTTCAGGGCAACCCCCTTATTATGGTATTTCCTCAGCCGTATCCTGCCCTTACATAATTCTTTTCCCTCTTGGGCATCCTGCCGTGCCTCCATACGGCCTTTCAGGAAATAATCCCCTGCAAAAACAGATGCCGCAACCATTGCATATCTCATAGCCTTATCCCTCGCTTTCTTCTGGCAATCCCCCTAACGTACCCTTCCCCTCCGTTCCCCTGTTACCTTATTTTACACCAGCAGCCTGGGGAACACAAGCGGGATTTGTTTCTCACCATCATCCAAGGCAACGTGGATAAAACTTCGGAAATCCAAGTATACATAAGGCCACTCGTTGCGCACTTCCAATCTGCTTGAAAGAAATCATTACGAAGAGCAAAATCTTCTATTTTCTCTTTTGCTCCTTTTCTTCGAATTCTTTTGCCATATCATCTGCATTTTTCTCGACCCCTTCAAAATAGGTGTCTATCGCTGCATAATTACTCTCAGGATTCGGTACATGCTCAGCCTCCAAATAGCTGTTTACTAACCATTTCACCTCCGAATCGAAATCAATGTCCAATACTTTATATCCTTCCCCCTCCGGGACAACTGAGATTCGGAACATATCTCCTGTACCCGTAAAACTATTCGGACTCATACCATAGCTGTGGGAATATATTACATTAGCCATCACTTCTATATTCTCTTTCTCCGAGATACTCTCAATATCCACCTCCGTTATCTTTACTGCCGCATATCCTCCGTAAGAAACACGTGCACCATACCGCTTTGCCATTATCTCCCTGCCCATAATATAGCCGTTTGTGCTGGCAAAATCATCATAACTAAACACTTTTGTATCATCTACCAACGCACGGAATAACTCCATAAAATACCTCTCTAAAGATTCCTGGTATGCCTGCATTTTATCGAAATAGGCGTCTACCGCCGCATAATTCCTTCTGATATCTGGGATGCCCTCCGCTGCCAGGGCCTCCCTCGCCCTTTCGTAACAGCCGGAAGCTGAGGAAATATCCAAGATCTTATACCCATCCCCATCCCGGACGGCTGACACATCGTAAAAATCATAAGCCTCCTCGCTCCTCCCCTTCTCTGGAAGCCCGCTGTATATCCCATAGTCAAATAAAACTACCACCTGGACCCGCGCCCTTATCCTGCCGTCCTCCTCCGACTCCTCCTGGATCTCTACTTTCTTAAGCCTCACATTGCTTATCCCCCCATAAAGCGCATCCCCAATGTGCCTCCTCCCCACCAGGCGTTTCCCCACCATATAGCCGTCTGTGCTGGCAAAGTCCTCCTGGGTGAACCCCTTCGTACCATCTGACAGGGCGCTGTAAAGGCCTGTGAAATACTGCTCCAATGCCCCCTCCAGATCCTGCGGCCTTTCCTGCCCTTGTGTGCCCTGCATCCCCTGCGGCTCCAATACCCCTTGCTGGGAGCTTGCCGCTTTGGACGCTTCTTGGGCTGGCCCTGTATCCACCGCCCCGGCTGCCTGGATGGCGCTGCCTATCCCCGCTGCCCCATCCCTATGGCTGCTGCCAGGCACGCCCAGGGCAGCCCCTCCTACCAGGTTCCCCCGGGCGTCCGGGATCAGCAGGATGGCTGCCCCAGCAACCAATGCGCCTGCCAGGCACAGCGCTGCCTTTGCCCCTATTTTTTCCTTCTTTAGGTTCATAGCCCTGCCTACCACTCCTTTCTCCCCAAACCCGCAGGGGAACTGCAGCCACTGCCCACGGCCGGCGGAAAAACGCAGCATGTCCAGGACATACCCCTTCACTCCCTCGGCGTCCATCCCCGCAACTGCCGCCTCATCACAGGACATCTCCATGTCCCGCCGGAAATAATGCACGCCTACCCAGACCAGCGGGTGGAACCAATAGACGCCCAGGATTAGGGCGGACAGTATGTTGAGCCACGGGTCCTTCCGCCTGATATGGACCCGCTCATGGCGCAGGATATTGGAGGCCTCCCCCATGCACAGGCTGGACGGGAGGTATATCCTGTCTGGGAACCCTGCCAGGGTGAAGGGCTGCCTGATCCCATCTGCAAGGTACACGTTCCCCTCCTGCCTCATGACCCCCCGGAGCCCCCTCCTCACCCTGAGGTAAGAGGACACGTACCATGCCAAGTACAACGAAACCCCCATGACCCATAGGATGGCCGCTGCCTGCATAAGGGACAGCGAGGCATGCCCACCTGCACCTGCCTGCATCCCCCTGGCCATCATGCTGCCTGCGCCGGTATCACGCAGCCTCCCAAGGGCATGGCCGCCTGATACCAGCCCAGGGCCAATGCCGGCTTCCCCTCCAGCCCCTGCGCCCCCAGCTGCCATGCCGGCAAGCCCTGCCGCATGGGAAACGGCATGGCTCCCTGCCTGTACAGCCTTAGCCCAGGCAGACCCATTCCCCAAGAGGGATGCCGTCCCCCCAGGCGCACCGTAACCCGCCAGCAGGCTGCCCATCCCCCCGGGATGGCTGAGGAAAGACGCCGCCTGGTAAAGGGCCCTCCCCAGGCCTCCTTCTGGCAGGCGGCATAACAAGCCCCAGACCCCGGCAAAAGGGATGGGGATTAACAGCCGGACTGCTGGGATTGCCCATAGCATATAGGAATATTTCTTCGGCATCCGCTGCAGGATAACGCGTAACAGCAGCACTGCCAGGATTACCCATGTGGCGGCATAGCCCATTTCCAATACGGATGCCAGGATTTCTTCTAAATGGCCCATATCTGTCCTCCTTCCCTATGAAAAAACATCCGATACAATCCCCATATTCCCATTCCAAAAAACCGGCTTCTTTCCATACCACAATAAGTCTGTTTCAACAAAAAGGCATAATAGGACAAATCCATCTCTTACAAATCTTATTTTTTCTTTTGCTCTATTTCATTCCTTCTGATATCATCTGCATTTTCCTCAATCCCTTCAAAGAAGGTATCTACCGCTGTATAATTGCTCTCAGGATTTGGTATATCCTCAGCTTCCCAATAATCATTTACTAGCTTTTTGATTTCAGAAGTGATGTCAAGATCCAATACTTTATAACTGCCGCCATCTGGAATAAGCGAAATTCGGAATATATCCCCCTCCCCTGTAAATCCCTTCGGATTACTGCCATAGCTGTAAGAATGCCTTATATAAGCCATTACTTCTATCTCATCTTCCATCTCTGATATGCTCTCTATATCCACTTCCTCAAGTTTTACCGCCGCATATCCTCCATAAAGAACATGTGCGCTATACCTCTTTGCCATTATCTGACGGCCAATGATATAGCCGTTTGTGCTGGCAAAATCATCATGGCTGAAATTCTTTGTATCATCCAGCAACGCACTGTGCAATTCCATAAAGTATCCCTCTAAGAATTCCTGGTATGCCTGCATTTTATCGAAATAAGCGTCTACTGCCGCATAATTACTTCTTATATCTGGGATGCCCTCCGCTGCCAAGGCCTCCCTCGCCCTTTCGTAACAGCCAGAAGCTGAGGAAATATCCAGGATCTTATACCTATCCCCATCCCGGACGGCCGACACATCGTAAATATCATAAGCCTCCTCGCTCCTCCCCTTCTCTGGAAGCCTGCTGTATATCCCATAGTCAAATAAAACTACCACCTGGACCCGCGCCCTTATCCTGCCGTCCTCCTCCGACTCCTCCTGGATCTCTACTTTCTTAAGCCTCACATTGCTTATCCCCCCATAAAGCGCATCCCCAATGTGCCTCCTCCCCACCAGGCGTTTCCCCACCATATAGCCGTCTGTGCTGGCAAAGTCCTCCTGGGTGAACCCCTTCGTACCATCTGACAGGGCGCTGTAAAGGCCTGTGAAATACTGCTCCAATGCCCCCTCCAGATCCTGCGGCCTTTCCTGCCCTTGTGTGCCCTGCATCCCCTGCGGCTCCAATACCCCTTGCTGGGAGCTTGCCGCTTTGGACGCTTCTTGGGCTGGCCCTGTATCCACCGCCCCGGCTGCCTGGATGGCGCTGCCTATCCCCGCTGCCCCATCCCTATGGCTGCTGCCAGGCACGCCCAGGGCAGCCCCTCCTACCAGGTTCCCCCGGGCGTCCGGGATCAGCAGGATGGCTGCCCCAGCAACCAATGCGCCTGCCAGGCACAGCGCTGCCTTTGCCCCTATTTTTTCCTTCTTTAGGTTCATAGCCCTGCCTACCACTCCTTTCTCCCCAAACCCGCAGGGGAACTGCAGCCACTGCCCACGGCCGGCGGAAAAACGCAGCATGTCCAGGACATACCCCTTCACTCCCTCGGCGTCCATCCCCGCAACTGCCGCCTCATCACAGGACATCTCCATGTCCCGCCGGAAATAATGCACGCCTACCCAGACCAGCGGGTGGAACCAATAGACGCCCAGGATTAGGGCGGACAGTATGTTGAGCCACGGGTCCTTCCGCCTGATATGGACCCGCTCATGGCGCAGGATATTGGAGGCCTCCCCCATGCACAGGCTGGACGGGAGGTATATCCTGTCTGGGAACCCTGCCAGGGTGAAGGGCTGCCTGATCCCATCTGC
This sequence comes from uncultured Lachnospiraceae bacterium, assembly GCA_910588965.1. Lineage (GTDB taxonomy): Bacteria > Bacillota > Clostridia > Lachnospirales > Lachnospiraceae > Petralouisia. Next base: position 11,801 of record CAJUSO010000004.1, read on the forward strand.
AAGGTACACGTTCCCCTCCTGCCTCATGACCCCCCGGAGCCCCCTCCTCACCCTGAGGTAAGAGGACACGTACCATGCCAAGTACAACGAAACCCCCATGACCCATAGGATGGCCGCTGCCTGCATAAGGGACAGCGAGGCATGCCCACCTGCACCTGCCTGCATCCCCCTGGCCATCATGCTGCCTGCGCCGGTATCACGCAGCCTCCCAAGGGCATGGCCGCCTGATACCAGCCCAGGGCCAATGCCGGCTTCCCCTCCAGCCCCTGCGCCCCCAGCTGCCATGCCGGCAAGCCCTGCCGCATGGGAAACGGCATGGCTCCCTGCCTGTACAGCCTTAGCCCAGGCAGACCCATTCCCCAAGAGGGATGCCGTCCCCCCAGGCGCACCGTAACCCGCCAGCAGGCTGCCCATCCCCCCGGGATGGCTGAGGAAAGACGCCGCCTGGTAAAGGGCCCTCCCCAGGCCTCCTTCTGGCAGGCGGCATAACAAGCCCCAGACCCCGGCAAAAGGGATGGGGATTAACAGCCGGACTGCTGGGATTGCCCATAGCATATAGGAATATTTCTTCGGCATCCGCTGCAGGATAACGCGTAACAGCAGCACTGCCAGGATTACCCATGTGGCGGCATAGCCCATTTCCAATACAGATGCCAGGATTTCTTCTAAATGGCCCATATCTGTCCTCCTTCCAGCCAAGACACTTCCATACCCTACCATATGATAGCAAAAGCATTTTCCAACTCCGAATAACCTGGGCAGAATATTTGGTTTATTAATAATAGTTCACCAACATAAATAAAGTTTATCAAAAACCGACCATTCTGTCAATCTTTTTATCCTTAGTCCCTTTTTCCGCACCTCTCCCATTCCTCCAGGCAGCTGCAATCTTACAAAAAACAGAGCGCCCTTGGCCTGTGGCCCCATCCCATTACAACTTTCTAACATTTTTGATGTATGATAAAATAAAAGCAGCTGCAGCTGGAAGAAGAGATTACCCTGCCCATCCATTCTGACAGAGGAAAAGGAGGATACATGGCAAACATATTAATTGTCGAAGATGAAGAACCCATTAACCGCTTAATCAAGCAGAACCTTGCACTGTCCGGCCACGTGTGCGACCAGCTTTATGACGGAAAGGCAGCAAAACAACGGCTGGCATCCGGCGCATCTTATGATTTGATTATCCTGGACGTGATGCTCCCGTATATTGACGGATTCTCCCTGATGCAGTATACCAGGGAAATCCCTGTTATCTTCCTGACGGCCAAAAGCCAGCTTTCCGACAAGCTGGCAGGGCTTGGCTCCGGAGCATGGGATTACCTGACCAAACCCTTTGAAATGCTTGAGCTGATTGCGCGGGTCCACCTTATCTTAGTGAAAACGCAGAAAGCAGACCAGAAAATATGCATTGGGAAGACAGAAATCGACTTAAAGGCAAGGAAAACCGTAGTAGACGGCGTGGAAACCGAATTAACCAGGCAGGAATTTGAACTTTTGGAAGTTTTAATTTTAAACCAGAACATCGCCCTGTCCAGGGAAAAACTCTTAGACTTGGCATGGGGATATGACTATGCGGGGGATACGCGGACGGTGGACGTGCATATTACAAAGCTGCGGAAAAAATTAAACCTGGAACGCCAAATTAAAACCGTATATAAAACCGGATACCGCCTGGAAATTGAAAAGGAGAAGGAAACGCGATGCGCATCTGGCAAAAAATCTATTTCGTAACCCTGCTGCTGTTCCTGGTGATGTTAAACGCCGGATTGTTTTTGGCGGCAAAATTCCTTTTTTCTTACAACCTGGCGCAGGAGAAGCAAAAAGCAGAAACGGACTGTTATTTCCTCTCCCAGAACCTGGAGCATGATTTTTCCATCCTGGAGCGCAACGGGCGTTACCAGGAAAATGTTGTGAAGCTTCTGTTTGAAAACTACCAGGCATACTATAAAAAACAGGACATCCTCCTTTCTCTGGAAAAAACAGGCAGAACGGAAGCGCCTGCCCTCCGTTCTAACATAAGCGGCGGCGGGAAACGCGCGGAAGTATTTGCAGAACAAAACCTTGGGGAACCCTATCAGGCGTACCGCATCTGTTACCAGAAGCGCCTCACGGACTTTGAAGCAGTCTGGCAGGCATTAAAGAGGATGTTTGCTACAATCAGCCTTGCCATGTCCGTCCTGCTCTGCCTCGTCCTGTATGTTTTCATGCGGCGGATGCTGCGTCCGCTTGGCAGGTTAAACGAGAACGTAGCCCAGATTGCGGCAGGGGAATATGGGCAGATGGCCTACGGTAAGGATCCATCCATTTGGGCGAAAGATGAAATTTCCGAATTATCCCAAAACATCAATCAAATGTCTGAGACCATCCAACGGCAAATCCAGACGCTGAAGGAAGAAAATGAAAAGAAGCAGCAGCTGATGGATAATATGGCGCATGAGTTAAGGACGCCATTGACCTCCATTTACGGCTATGCAGAATATATCAGATATGCAAAAGCTTCCAAAGAAGAAACATGCGAAGGGCTGGCATATATCATGGAAGAAAGCAGGCGGCTGGCTAAAATGAGCGAGATTATGCTTTCCATGCGGTTGTATGAAAAGGAAGGGCATATGCCAGAAACTGTAAACCTGTATTCGGTTGAAGCACATCTGCAAAAAATCCTGGCGGGAGGGCTTCAGGAAAAAAACTTATCCATCCGGACGGAATTTGAAGTAAAAACCGCTTTCGCAGAAGAAGCATTGCTCATCAACCTATTCCGAAATCTTTTGGAAAATGCCATCCGAGCAAGCAACCCAGGGGAGGAAATTGTTTTCCGCACATTTTGCAGGGACAAAAAACAGGTATTTGAAATCATTGATTCTGGCATTGGCATGGAAGAAGCGGAACTGTCGCGTATCACAGAAGCATTTTACCGCGTGGATAAAGCCCGCTCCAGAAAAGACGGCGGCGTCGGGCTTGGGCTATCCATTGCAGATTTCATTGTAAAGAAGCTGGGCGGTAAAATGGTATTTTCATCTTCACCGGGAAAAGGGACGAAAGCGTCCGTCATTTTACAACTTGCTAATAAGGACGTAAAAAGCTTATGATTTCCCTGTGCTACCCTATTGGTAACGGCAGGAAGCCGGAATACCATTCGCAAAAATTGCGGGAAAGAAGGTTGCTATGAGGAAAAAGAATTTACTGGTTATCTGTGCAGCATCTGGCCTCTGCCTGATTTTTGCCCTAATCTTGATAGGGAGCATGAGCATTTATGCTGAAAAATCAGGGACGCAGGAATTTGAACCAGAAGCGGACGTAAACGGGGCGTCGGATATGCTGACAAAACTTATTGAAGAAGAGGCAGACGCAACGGGCAGCACACAGGATGCAGAAGGAACTGGCAGCGCAGAAGAGGCGGCAGGAGCTGCACAGGAGGAAAACGCAACAGATACGGCGGCAAACGGTGCGTCTGGCGCAGCAGCAGAAACCAGCGCACAGGAGGAAGCAGCTAAGGCTGGCGCTAAAGAGGCAGAAGCCCAAAAACGTACGGAAGAAGCAGACGCCCAAAAACGTACGGAAGAAGAAGCGGCTAAGGCCAGCGCAGAAGAGGCGGCTAAAGCCGGTGCAGAAGAGGCAGCTAAGGCCAGCGCAGAAGCAGCAGCTAAGGATGGCGCAGAAGAAGGGCTGAAGGACATCTGGAAAGAAATGTACCAGGCATATGGGGGCGTCCAAACAGATACCGCGGCATCTTTGAATGGGATTAGCGTAAATGACGCTGGGCTGACCCTGCTGAAAGAAATCCAGCACCTGTATCCGAAGGATTCGCTGGCAGATTTAAAGATTAAGGATATATACCTGGAAAGCATGACTGATAGCGCCGACGTATATTGGACAGGGACATTGGAAAACGCATATGGCCCCACAGAGGCAAGCTATCGGTCATATTCCTGCCAGATTGACTCAGTGAGCGGGAAAATAATATCCTTTGGGAAATTCCAGCCCTATCAGAAAGATATTGATTATTCTGCCATTTCATGGACAGACGGGGACATCAAAGAACATGCAAAACAGCTGATTGAGACGTATGGTGTAGCCCAGGGGGAAGCGCTGGACTGGGACAGCGTGAAGATTTACAACGGTAAGGAAGAAATTGATTCCCTGAAACAAAAATTCGCAGAACGCCCGAACCTTAGCACCAGCGTCTGCAATACTTTGGTCTTTGAAAAAGACGGATTAATAAAGTTATATTTTTGTATGGATTGGGCAACCGGGGAAATCAGCAATTATCTCTGGGTAGATTAGGATTTCCCGCTGAAAATAAGGCATGGGGGAATCGGCGCGGGATGGGGCGTGTAAAATAGCCTGTGCCCATCCCCTCCCTCCAGGCCTGGTCCCAACTACTGGCGTCACCTGGCTACTTCCCCAAGCTGTCAATCACTTCCCGGATCTGCGCTATGTCCTTTGCACTCAATTCCTCTTCCCTGGCAAATGCGGTCAGAAAACCTGGCAAAGACCCTTGGAAAGCTTCATCCACAAACCGCTTGCTCTGTTTTGCCAGATACTGGTCCCTGCTCAGCACGGAAGAGACAATGCTGCCTTCACTCTTTAAAATGCCTTTGTTGCATAATTTTTTGATTATGGTATAAGTCGTGGATTTCTTCCATTCCAGGTGCTCTGCTGCTAATTTTACCAACTTCCCCGATGGGATTGGCTCATTTTCCCATACCAGCCCTGCAAATTTCTCCTCGATGGCGCCCATTTTGTACGCTTCCATATTAACCTCCGTTTCTGCCTGCCCCCTGTGGCATATCCCCCTCCCCCAAAGGATGCCGCCCCATGCCGGCTGAAAGGGTCCAAAAGGGCAGGCGATACCTGTTGGCTCAATCCTTGCCATTTAGTTTACGATAGACAGACCCTATTTGTCAACGTTTCTTTTATTCGCAAGAAAAAATAACAGCCATGTTTCCCTGGCACAAAGCGGAAATATGGCTGCTGCAAGGAGGATACGCCTCCCGTTGGAATCTGGGGGACTGCCTGAAAGCCCCCCTACCCCCGCATCTGGATCAAAGGCCCCCCTTTTTTCTCTATATAATCCTTTGTAATCGTCACAATCCCGATGTTGTCATCCTTCGGGATCTCATACATAATATCCAGCATGAAATCCTCAATAATCGCGCGCAGGGCCCTGGCTCCCACATCCTTTTCCTTTGCTTTTTTGGCAATGGAGCGCAGCGCCTCATCCTCAAATACCAGCTTCACCTCATCCATCCCCAAAAGCTTCTGGTACTGCTTCACAATGGCGTTCCTGGGCTCCGTCAGGATGCGCACCAGCATATCCTCGCTTAAGGCGTCCAGCGCAAATACGATAGGAAGCCGCCCCAGGAATTCCGGGATCATCCCATATTTGCGGATATCCTCCACCTCTACCCGGTGCATGATATTTTCTTCCTTATCATATTTATCCTTTAAATCTGCATGGAACCCCAGGGACGATTTCTTATTCAGGCGCTCCTTGATAATCCCTTCCAAATCCGGGAAAGCGCCGCCGCAGATAAACAGGATATCCCGGGTATTCACCGTAGCCAGGGGCACCATGGCATTTTTGCTGTTGGCTCCGACCGGCACCTCAATCTCCGCGCCCTCTAAGAGCTTGAGCATCCCCTGCTGCACGCTTTCCCCGCTTACGTCCCTCTGGTTGGTATTCTTCTTCTTGGCAATTTTGTCAATCTCGTCTATAAAAATTATGCCGTGCTCCGCGCGCTCCACATCATTATCTGCGGCCGCCAGGAGCTTGGATACCACGCTCTCAATATCATCTCCGATATAACCAGCCTCTGTCAGGGAGGTGGCGTCTGCAATGGCCAAGGGCACATCCAAAAGCCTGGCAAGTGTCCTGACCATATAGGTCTTGCCGCTTCCGGTAGGGCCTACCATGAGCATATTCGATTTCTCTATCTCCACTCCATCCTTGTTATCGCAGGCCACACGCTTGTAATGGTTGTAGACAGCCACTGCCATCACCTTCTTGGCATACTCCTGCCCCACCACGTATTCATCCAGGCTGGCCTTAATCTTATGGGGCGCAGGGATAGACTTGATATCCAGCTTGGGCGCAGGCTTTTTCTCCTCTTTTGCTTTTTTCTTCTTTAGCTTCTGGCTCTTGGGCAGCATATCCATATTCTGCAGGTCTGACAGGTTAATCATGCTGATATTCGGCATATTCCCGAAGCTGCTCATATCCCCCAGGGGGAAGCCGATATGGTTCATGCTGTCAAACGTCTTCTGCATACAAGCCGGGCAGATACAGATCCCATTGGAAATCTTAATCATGGCGCCGGCCTTGCTCTCCGGGCGGTGGCAGATGTAACAGATATCCTCATATTCATTCTCTTCCCGCTTGGCATCCTGCCCCGTCTCCTGGCCGGAACCAAACCCCTCCGGCCCGGATCCGTCTCTGTCCTTTTCCCCCTCCGCTTCCTCTTGAAGGACCACTTCCCGGAAATCTGTATCATCAAATCTTTCCTTGTCGCTCATCCTATTCTCCTCTTCTCTTACATTCTGAAATCTAAATGCTTCCCTTATTATAATGCAAAGCGCACAAAAGCACAACCATTCCCGTTATTTTACTTATGCCGCCCATATGGGCTGCCCCTGCCCGCGGCCTAAGGATCCTTCTAGCAACATTGCCTGGTTCCCATCCAAAGCGGCTTTGAACGCTACGTTCCTACGGCATGCCCAGCCAGTTTCCTTGCCGCCTCACAAAAATCCCCCTTGGCAGCCTCATACTTGGAGGGATCCCGCAGGATGGCCGAGGGATGGTATGTGGCTGTCAGCGCACAGCCTTTCCGGTATACCCAAGCGCCGTGCTGCCTGGTAATTTTAAAATCCGGCGAAATGATACGCTGTGCAGCCACACGGCCAAGGCAGACAATAACCCTGGGCTTCAAAAGGAATGTCTCATATTTCAGATAGGGGAAACATGCCTCCTTTTCCTCCTCCTTGGGGTCGCGGTTGCCTGGCGGATGGCACTTTATGATATTGGTGATGTATATTTCCTCCCTGCTTAGCCCGCAATCCTGCAAAAGGCGGTCTAATATTTCCCCGGAACGCCCCACAAAGGGCATTCCCTGCCGGTCTTCCTGCACCCCTGGCGCTTCGGCAATCAGCAGAAAGCCGCCCTGAAGGCTCCCGCGCCCCATGACTGGCTGGCGCCTAGACTGGCTCAAGGGACAGCGGGTGCAGGCAGCGACATGCCGTTCCATGTCGTACCATATATCTTGCAGGTCCTGATTCATTCTACCATCTTCACCCCTTTTTTATTCGTCTCTGAAATAATAAAATGGGGGCGGCGCTTTGTTTCCATATAGGTCTTGGCAATGTACTGCCCCATAATCCCCAAACAGAAAAGCTGTATGCCCCCAATAAAAATCATTACGCAGATGGTAGACGCCCAACCATCCACTGGGTCTCCGAAGGCCACCTTGCGCACTACGATAAACACCAGCATTAGGAAAGAGAAAAATGTCATAAATATGCCAAACCATGACGCAATGCTCAAAGGCGCCTGGGAAAAGTTGATAATCCCATCTACGGCATATTTGAATAATTTCCAGAAATTCCATTTCGTCTCGCCGGCCACCCGCTCCACATTCTCATAAGACAGCCAATAGGTACGGAAGCCGACCCAGCCAAAAATGCCCTTGGAAAACCGGTTATACTCCCCCATGGACACAATGGCCTCTGCCATCTCCCGGCGCATCAGCCGGAAATCCCTGGAGCCGTCCACAATATCTGCATTGGAGATTTTATGGATAATCTGGTAAAATTTCCTGGCAAACCAGCTGCGGATGGGAGGCTCCCCTGCCCGTGTCGCCCGCCTGGTCGCCACGCTGTCGTATTCCCCGGACTCTAAGATTCCCACCATTTGCGGCAGAAGGGATGGGGGGTCTTGCATATCCGCATCCATCACCGCCACATAATCCCCCTTGGCATTGCAGAACCCAGCATACATGGCCGCTTCCTTGCCAAAATTACGGGAAAAAGACAAGTACGCCACATGAGGATCCTCTGCAGCAATGCTGCGCAGGACGGAAAGCGTCCCATCCTTTGAGCCGTCGTTCACAAAAAGCATCTCATATTCACAGCCCATGCCCAACAGGACCCTAGTGGCTTCCCTATGGAAAATAGGGACCGCTTCCTGCTCGTTATAGCATGGGACAATCAGTGATAACCGCATGTTCCACCGTCCTTTCTCTTACGTCCTTCCCTATCCTTCCTCCTGTATCCCTGGACCAATGCCAGCGCTGCGGACAGGGCCAAACCAAAAAAGGAAACCCAAAGCCCTTCTCTCAGCAGCGGCGTATGGTACACCATCTGTATTTCATGCTCCCCAGCCCCTAACGGGACTGCCAGGTACATCCCATTTGCCCGTAATGGAACGGCCTCCTTCCCATCCACATAGGCCTTCCAGCCTTCCGAATAGGGGATTGCAAAACATAAGATTTTCGCCTTTTCCAGCGAAATCCTGCCCGTAACGGTATCTGCCTTGATTTCCATCTGTTCCAGGGAATCCTCCTTCAGCCTCTGGATAGCCCTGCCATACCCTTCCATGGGCTGGCAGGCAATCCCTATAGAACCAAAGGAATAAACCCCAGGTTTCTCAAAGAGGATTTCAGCCGCCCGGACTGCTTCTTTGGAATATCCCAGGTTTACCGTAAAATCATGGCGCCCGCTATAATGGGAAGATTCCTCCGTATAATAGGTGAACGGTTTCTCTTCCCCTATGGAGGACGTAATCTGCATCTTAATGCCCTCCTTCGTATTCCAGGAAAACCCATCCTCCGCTAAGGTATTCTGGGCGCCTGCTTCCTTAGGCCATTCCTGGCCTGCCTGGACTGCTTCCTGCTTTACTTCTTGCTGCACTTCCTGGCCTCCTGCCGGCCCTCCCTGGCCTGCCTGGACTTCTTCCTGCTGCTCTTCCTGGCCTTCTGGCTCTTGCACTTCTTGGTAATACAGCCCCTGGATGGAGAGGTATGTCTCACAGCCTTCCAGCCCCTGGAATTCCAGGGTAGCCTTTGCATCCTCCTGTGTCACTACAAACGTATTGCCCTGCTGGGAAATCCCCTCCCCCTTACAGCTTATGGCCGGCACGATTTCCTGATCCGTAAAATGAAGCTTGGCCTGCGGAAAGCCAACTGCACCCCCATCGGAAGGGTTCCCCATATCCCCTTCAAGCACAACCCCCTGCAGCAGCGCCTCCTGTTTCTGTACAGAAGAAAGCTTCTCCCATGCATCGGCTGGTACATAACTATCATAAGAATAGGTAAGCGGCAGCAGGTATTCATTCCGGTAAACCGTGTACTTCCCTTCCTGTCCCTGCATCCCCTCTGCTGCCATCGGTACTTCCACAAAGCCATAGGGCGGTTTGCCCGTGCTGTCATTTGGGACGGCATAATACCGCACGGCGGCCAATGACAGCAGCGCCGCACGGCTGTCATATCCACGGTAATTATATGTATCCGCCTCCCGCAGTTCCATGTCTTTCCGGAAGCCGCTCGCATAATGGTTGGATATGGACCAATAATATTGCGTGGAAGACAGGCCAGATACTACATTTGCGTTCTGTACCGGCCGGTTCCCTGAAAAACGGTAAAACCCCTCCGCCCCTTCTGCCTGTGCCGCTGCCTGGACAGCCGGCGTCTCATTTGCCATCAGGCCATGCTTTACTTCTGAAAGCTCCATGCATTCGGCCGCATAATTTTTCCCAGCCGGCGTACTATGCCAGAAACTATGGTTAAAAATACTGGACAATACCAGCAATAATGCCATGCTTTCTTTCCTATGCTGCCCAAAGAGTTCCTTCCCCTTCCTCACTGGGTACAATATCCACACAAACAGATACCCCAAGGCAACCGACAGGAAAGCATCCCCGCTGCGGGAGGGTTCCAACACCACGCAAGCCAACAGGTATGCCGTCAGGCACATATACAGGAACCGTGCATCCCTGGCCTTTAGCCCCATCAGCTTCGGCCACACCGCCGCCAGCACATATGCCAGCAATAGGGCAAATGCCCAGCACCAACGGTTTGCCACATAGGAAAACCCGTTCAGCGCCCGGCCCAGGATTGGAAACGCAATGATTGTAAGGCATATCAAAAAAAGGCCTTTCAGAAACCCATATCCTTTCTCTTTAAACAGAAACCAGAACAATGCCACCAGTACCGGGACGGCAAACCCCATGCAAAGCCAATATTCTGCCCCTGCGGAAATAAAAAGCCCCGGCAGCCTGCCATAATAAGAAAAGGGGTACAGCATATGGGACACCCGCCCAGAAGAAACCCGGGTATCGCCTAACAGCACATAGCACATGGGCAGCAGGACCACCGCCGCCAGCATCACCCCCAGGATGGAAGACAGCCCAATCCGAAGAAGCATGCAAAGCCCCTCCCGTACCCTCCTGCGGTAACCAGCTATCAGCCTCGCCCCCACATACAAAACGGTCAGCAGCACAAGCATATAGAAAAAATACACGTTGCTGATTGCTGACAGGAACACGGCAAACACAAACAGGTTCGGCTTCTTTTTCCCTAAAATCCTCTCCACGCCCAAAAGCAGCAGTGGGAAATAAATCATGGGATTCAGAAAATAAGGATGCCTTGCCGCGTTGCGCAATGCCCAAAAGCAGAAGACATACGCCATGGAACCTGCCAGGACCCCGCCTTTGTGCTTTATCCCTGTCCGGAAGCACAGGCAGGAAAACGCCGCCCCTGCCAAATACATGCGCAGCAGCACCATGGCTTCATAATACAGATACATAAAACGCGTTGGGACAAATACAGAAAACAGTGAGAATGGGTCTCCAATCACATAATAATGGAATGTGGTTAAGATATCGCTCCCTTCCCCGATACAGAAATCCCAAGCCGGAATGGACAGCTGATGCTGGACGAAAACCCCATGCAGGATAGACCTAAGATACCTTGCATAATAAACCAGGGCTTTGTAATGCTGCTTCCAGCCGTCCATCTCCCAGATGAGCGTCCTGCCTGCTAGGAAGTACCAGGAAAACACCAGGCATGCCGTCAACAGGAACAGGAGGGTATACACATAAAAATACTGCTTCTTCCCCATCCCGCCTCCATGCTCCAAACGCCCTAAAAACACCGGCGCAATCCCTGCCCTGCCTGCATCCCTCTTCCTGTACCGCATCCTTTTTTCCTCCTTGCCCTGCCAATCTGCGTTCCTGCAGCTTTTCCCTGCTGTTCTTTAGAGATTATAGCACTTAAAAAATAGGATTTCAACATACAATAGAAAAGAGGCCAGCATAGCTACGCCAAAAGACCCTGCATACACAGAGGCAATTCCAGGCCATGGGATTCCAAAAGTTCCCTGTCTGTTAAGATTTCCCTGGCATTGCCGTCCCGGACAATCCTGCCGCCATGCATCAGCATCACGCGGCTGCAAGTATCCAGCACCAAATCCAAGTCATGGGAAGCTATGATTTTCAGATGCCCAAAGCTGTTTAAAATATGGATGAGGTTCCTGCGGTTCTTAGGGTCTAAGGCGATAGACGGCTCATCCATTAAGATGATGCCAGGCTCCATAGCCAAGATGGCGGCGATAGATGCCAGCTTTTTCTCACCGCCTGACATTTTATAGATCTGCTTTTCCTTCAAATGCCCTATCTGGGTCAGTTCCAGGGCTTTTCCCACACGCTTTTCCACTTCCTCCTCGGGAAGGCCGTAGTTCCTGGGGGCAAAGGCCACCTCATCGTATACGCGCGGCATAAAGAGCTGGCTGTCGGAATCCTGGAATACATAGCCGGTTTTCTCACGGATTTTAGGGAGGTTCTCTTTGGCTACGGGGAGCCCCCCGATGCGGATGGAGCCTGTATAGGACAGGTTTAGGCCTACCAGGAGTTTTAGGAGGGTGGATTTGCCCACGCCGTTAGCGCCAATCAGGCCGATACTGTCATGCCCATAGGCAGTAAAGGTAATATCCCGGAGGATGGGGGCGGATGGGGCGTAACTGAAGCTTACATGGCTAAGTTCGATATCAATATGGCTCATACGGGGGAATCCTTTCTATCAGAAAAATATTGTTTGCATAAGAACCTACCATTCCCCTATGCTGCGCAGGAAGAAGAATGCCACGCACCATCCCCCAAAATACAGCCAGTCCCTGCCCTTGCATGCCGGCTTTGCCGCATAGCAGAACTCCCCATGGTATCCCCGGAGCGCCATGCTCTCATAAACTTCTGACGCCCGGTCCATGCTCCTTAGGAGCAGCTGCCCTGCCAGGGAGCCCCAGACCTTAATATGCACTCCTTTTTGGTTGGGGGCGCGCAGGGAATACGCCTGCATCATGCGGTTTGCCTCTGCAAGTAGGAGGCTGGCATAGCGGTATGTCAGCAAGACCTGGGTCACAAGGACAGATGGGATATGCACAAGCCGCATGGCATAGCATATTTTCTCTATGGAAGTAGAGGCAACCAGGAGATAGGAAGCCAACACGCTGTAAAACCCTTTGACCATTAAGGTGAGCATGGATACCATGCCGGCTGTAATTGTGATGTTTCCGATGGCGGACATGGGCTGGCGTTCCAGAAATGGATGGAACAGGCCTACGCAGCAGGCCAGGGGCAGCACAATGCGTAAGCGGCGCAGGCTGTCCCTGAAAGGGATTTCCCCCAAGATGAAAAGGGCTATGGGGTAAATGCCCATGCACAGAAGGCCTGGCAGATGGTATTTGGGAAAGGATACAGTAACCGCAATATAGGCAAATGCCAGGAGGAGTTTGGGCAGCGGATGGATGCGGTTCAGCCACTGGTCCCTTTCTGCCATTTCATCCATATGGTGGATTTCGTAAAGCGCGCCTCCTAATTTATCCATGCCGTTTCCTCCGGAAAAAACGGAACCCGCAACAGATGGCTACACAGGCCGCCAAAACAGCCAGGGCGCCTGCCACGCCGGAAAATGCCGTGCCGAAGGCTGTATCGGAGCCTTTGAAGGCGTAGCCTGGTAATAGGGCTGTGGACTCCTGGATCTGCCCCGATAGGGCATGGGCGCCATTTTCCCCATTGCCTAGAGGCAGTTCTGCAGAACCTGCCACCTGCTCGATGGACCATTCCAGGCCGTCAGGTTTAGAGGAAGCTGCTAAGGAAAGGCCGCCGCCGATTAGGATGGCAGCAATCCCAAGGATTGCTATGGTATGTAGGAAAGAGAGCCTGCCTTTAGGGCTTGGCTCCTGGGTAGGTGCAAGCATTTCCGGCCTGGCTTCATAAATAAAGAGAAGTACAGCTGCTGTAATCAGGCCTTCCACAAACCCGATTGCCAGGTGGATTGGCTGCATCGTGCCTACAAACACCGCAAACGGCAGCTCGGTAATGCCGGAGGCCATGGTTTCTAAGGTGACGCTGAACGCACCTAGCTGCAAGGCCGCCATGGAACCCAGGATGGACGCGCCAATGATTTTCCCCCGGCTCAGGCCTCTTTGCCGAATGGGGCGCCAGATGAGGAAATAGCCCAGGAAACAGCTGTAAAAAGCCATGTTCCAGACATTGCAGCCCAGCGCCAGCAATCCCCCGTCTGCAAATAACAGGCACTGGATAAGCAGTACGCCAATCATTGCCAAAAAGGAAGCGTATGGGCCAAGCAAAGCTGTCAGGAGCATGCCGCCGCATAAATGGCCGCTGGAGCCTGTCCCGGGAATGGTAAAATTAATCATCTGGGCAGCGAATACGAAGGCGCCCATCACCCCCATGACTGGGATGGCCCTGGGATTATCCTCTAAGCGTATTTTTTTGATGGAATAAGCTGCCGCCGCTGTAGAACACAGATACATGGCGCCTGCCGTTGCAGGGGCTACTAACGCATCTGCCATATGCATAAAAATCACTCCTTCCTATGAAAAACAAAGCGGGCAAGCCCGCTTCCGTTCCCTTACCCCCTCAGCCCTGAGGGGACTGCACGCTTCGGCGCACCTAGGAAAGCCATGGGCTCCCATGCCTTCGGGCAGCACGGCCTTTCCTATGAAAAAATAGAAGCGTGCAAAAATATACTGCATTTTTACACGCTCTAGTATAACACGATGGCCAAGGGGCAACAAGCCCCCTGGGGGGTTATTCTATTGGGATTCCTGCCGCGGCAGATTTACTTTGTAATCTTCACCGTCTTTTTCTGCCCTTTCCCTTTCAGCAGTTTCTGATAAGCCTTAAGCTTGCTCTTTGGCACTTTGACCACTGCTTTTGCATGGATGTTCTTCAGCGCATACTTCCCAACTGATTTAAGCTTCTTACTCTTTACCGTAATTTTTTTCAGCGCCTTACAATGATAGAATGCCTTGCTGCCAATCTTGGCGATATTGCCTCCAATCACTGCGCTTGCCATTTTCTTGCAGCCGGAAAATGCCCCAGCCCCAATTTCTGTCACCTTGAAGGATTTCCCTCCGATTTTCACTGCGGAAGGTACATTGGCTTTCTTCAGCTTATCCTTTACCTTCTTATCCTTTACGCCTACCAGGGCGACTGTCCCCTTCCCCTTAATATTGGCATTTGTGATTTTATACTTGTAATTACCTACTTGGTATGCCTTGCCTTTTTTTACGGTAACCGCAAAGGTTTTCCTAATAGTTCCTGTGTAACTGCCTTTTCCTGTAAGCTTAACCGTAGCTGTCCCGATGTTCACGTTATTGCTGTAACTTACAGAATAATCCGTGCCCTTTTTCAGAGCTTTCCCGCCATAGGTAACAACCAGGGACGGCTGGCATTTTTTGCCGGTATAGGTTTGTGCCGGTATCTTCCGGACGGTTGCTTTCGCAATATCAACCTTAGAGGCGCTCCCCTTCCCAAGCTCTTTATACCTGGCTTCTGCTGCCGTCAGCACACTGTAATTTGACACCAGCTTTTTCTGGGCTTCTGTCAGGTTATTGTAGGCGTTCCTTGCCGCGTCTATCTTGCCCTTGCTCTCTGGCGTATATTTTACTGTGCCTATGGCTGCAATCTTATCTTCTGCTGCCTGGGCTGCCGCTTTGTCTGCCTTATCTTGCTCATCCGCTTTCTTCAGTTCCTCATACGCCGTTTCCGCCTCTGTCAGCGTGCTGTAATTTTCCACCAGCTTTTTCTGTTCTTCGGTGAGGCTATCGTATGCAGCCCTTGCCTCATCAATCTTTTCCTTGCATCCTAAGGTATAGCTTACCGTGCCTATGGCTGCAATCTTATCGGAAACTGCCTTTGCTATTTCCGCGTCCTCATTGCCCTGGGAACCTATCATCTTCATAGAAAGGTCGTCGATAAAGTAAGCAAACACCCCATCCTCGCCAGGCTCTTTCCCAGTTGCAATTTCAAATAAAATACCCACCTTGCTTAAATCTGCATTTGCAGGGACTGTATATTCACCATAGAGGTTTGCCCAGTCATTTAATTTTGCATTCTTAGAAAAGACAACTTCTTTTTTCTGGGAAGCCCCTTCCCCATACAAAACCGAAACATTGAAATCTGCATTTGCAGGCGGGTTTTCGTTGTGCCCTGCCCCGTTTTTAAAGATCAGGTAACCGTCTATTTCATAGGTTGCACCGGCTTTTACTTTCCCAGTGATATCCTGGAAGGCGCCGGACTCTTTTCCGGTACGGTTGACCTTTAAGGAATGAGGGGCGCTGTGGATGGTGGAATACCCCAGGGACAATGTTGCCTGGCCATAGGCCTTCCAATTGGCATCCCCATTGATATCGCCATTTACAATGATTTCCTCTCCTGCTTCCAGCCCATCATCGTGTATCAGCTTTAAGGTATATTCTTTGTAAGTGGTATGGTCTTGGGCATACACTTTCAGTTTCTTTGTTTCTGTCCCACCGCCTAACGGGAACCTCTGGACCTTGGCGTCATTTACCAGGACACCGTCAATATATAGAAGGCCAGATTTATCCGCAAGCGTAAAGGATACTGACAGCCGCTCCACAGACAGGGGCACCCGGATGCTATAACCGTCGGCTGAAACCTTCAGCCGCCCTGCGGAAGGCGTCACCTCCACTAGCCTGGCGTCCTTGCTATAGGCCCGCATCATAAACAGCCCATTGACAATGCGGGCGCTTGCTTCTGTGGCGCTGCCGCTTTCAAATTTCACTTTTACAACATCAAACCGCTCAGGCCCTACCGTAATTGCTTGGGCTTTCTTTATTTCTTCATCCGGAATCTCAAAATACTTCTTGAAGAAGGCTTCCTCTCCCGTAACATTTTCTACCGTATAATTGAAAACTGTGCTGCCGACTGTGATTTTCACCGTCTTACCGGCGTCTTCTTTCGCAAACTGGCACAGCAGGGAATTGGATGTATTTTTATCCACTTTCATATTATAGCTGAAATATCCGCCTGCCTTTGCCCTCCGTGTGCTTCCCAGCCCGGAAACCCCTGTTTCAAATTCCGTATTGCTCTCTTCCATCTGATGTACGGCATCATTCTCATACTGCCCATATCCTGGCTGGATAGAATCCACAACGGCTTCTGCAAACCTACCTTCTTCCTTCTCTGCCAGGATTTTCTCTTCCGAGGAATCCTCTGCACTTTCAAAATACCAGTAAATACCATAGCGCTCCGTATTCAATGTGTTAAAGGGCACAAAGGTTAACCCCTCGCCGCCAAATACTTCCTCTGCATCTGTCCCGCGGATATGGAATTCTAACTTCCCTTCTGTCTTAACCATATGGGAATTGATATTCTTCATAAATTCCTTTGTGCTTTCCGTGCCTTTAATTGCAAGCGTCTCTGTCCCCAGAACCTGCTTTATCGTCTTGCCATAAGCCACTTCTAAGCGTACCTTTTCACTCCCTACTACTTTATATGCCGGTGCAGTCAGGTTCACCCCTGCCCCAACGGCGTCGTTCCATTCTTCCGTGCCAAGCTTTGCCGCAAGGACCGTAGGGCCATACTGGAAGGCATACACAAAACTGTTGTCTGGCAGGCCGTATGCTACGACTTCCATCGGATATTCCACTTCAATCTTGTCGCCGTCCTTCCAGGCCCTGTTTAAAATAATATAGTTATCTTCTGCCGCCGCGCCGGCTGCCTCTCCATTCACCTTAACTGTGAGGCCGCCTACGGACCAATCCGGGATACGCAGCCGGATGGCAGCTTCTGCCGCAGAAGCCCCGCCCATAAGGCTGACTGTAAACTCTGCTTTGTCGCTGGCCGTCACATCGGAATCCTGCACCAGCTTCATATTCTTTTCTTCCCACACCACTTCTGACGCCACATACTGGTTAACCGTCAGGGAGTTGCCTGCCTTAAAGTAAATGCTGTCGCCAAGCTTCGTGTAATTCTCCATTCCCGTCCCTGTACAGCACCAGAACATATTCGTGGCCGGGTCTGACGTGCCGAACATTTTATAATACCCGGTCGCCATAGGCGTAAAATAGGTGAATGCCCCCTGTCCGTTCACTGCCCCCAAAATGGCATTCCGCAGTGTCCGTTCATAATAGTCCGCATATTTTTTCTTGCCGGTTACTTTAAACAGCTCCTTGGACAGCTTCAGCATATTGTGGGCGCAGCAGCTCTCGCAATTACACTGTGTCCGGATATCATCCAAAGCGGAATCCGCCCGGAAATGCTCCATATCACTGGTCCCGCCCGTTATAAACGCATGCTTCTCCACCACAAGCGACCAGAACTTCTCCGCATATTCCAGATAATCGGATTCCTCCACATCCTCTACTTCCTTCAATGCAACATACCGGTTCAGCGCCCCTACAAATTTAGGGATTGTGGTATTGGAATGGCGTCCTTTCAGCGTATCTTCTTTCCCAGATAAAATTACCTGATATAAATCCGGCTCGTCAAATTTATGGGCCGCTTCCTTATGCTCTGCCTTATGGGTATACTTATACAGTTCGTACAGGCAGTCGTTCATCCCGCCATACTCCACCCCACAAGCCCTTCTCTGCTGTTCCGGGGTCCATTTGCTTACACGGTTATATGCCCAATCCCCAAGGTTTGAGGCAACCTCCAATGCTTCTGCATTTCCTGTATATTTATAAGTATCCACAAGGCCCTGGAGCAGCTTGTGCGTATTATACCAGGGCACCCATGTGTTCCCCTCTGCGTCCCCCTGCACAATGTCAAACTGTTTTTCCACATTGCTGGCATCCTGCACGTTTGCGCCAAACAGGAAGCCTTCCTTCGATCCCCCAAAGCTGCCTGCCGCTTCCTGGCACTCCTTCAGCCCGGAAATGATTTCTTCCAGCTTGATGCCCAGGTCTTCATCCCCCGTTGCCTGGACTGCCTGCGCTGCCGCTGACAGGTAATGCCCTGCGCTGTGGCCTGCTAAAAGCCCATTCTCCCATCCATTGTAGCGCATTGCATTTGCCTGGAGCCCGGCATTTTCCCGGAACCCGGCAATCAGGCGGTCATTGTCAAATTTCTTTAGAAAAGCAATATCTGCTTCCTGTGCGCCTCTATAATAGGCATCTGTTACAAGCACTTCATCCAGCGCAAACTGCTCTTCGGTATACGCCGTATATGGGTTCTTGGGCACCTCAACCTGCTGATCATCCTTCTTTAAGACAGTAATCTCAAACCTCTTTACCGCGCTGGCAGCCCCGCTGGAAACAGTCGCTGTAAGCACCACGTCTTTATTTTGATCTGTAGGGCGTTTCACCTTCCCTGTAGCCGATACCACCTCCGGCAGGCTGCTCTCCCAGGAGATGGCGCTCCCATTTTTCCCCTTTACCGGCAGCGTTACGCTAGCCTTGATGGCCGTTACATCCTTTCCTGCGAAGGGATCTAGGGCAGCGGTATCCGCTTCCACGATTTCCTCATCTGTCATGACAACCGCATGCATATCATAAAGCGCTTTGACCTGCTCAGCTGTTGCAGCAGAACTATAGATTTCATATTCATCTAAATCCAGGTATGCAAACCCGCCGTTATATCCTGGGGAATTAAAGCCCAAATATTTATGGTCTGTGCCATTCCCTACCGGCGTAAGCTTGCCCGAGCCCTGATTCTTTCCAACGCTGGTTGTTGTAACAGCCTGGCCGTTCCGGTAAAATACTGCTTCTTCCGTTTCACTGCTGTATGTAATTGCAACATGGACCCATTCCCCCACCGGGAAAAATTCTGCACGGCTTGCAGCCACTTCAAACTCCTTTAGGTGCTTGCTTGCAGCGCCGACTGACAGGACCAATGGCCTATTGTCATTCAAACAGGAAATGTACCACCCTTCCCCATCCCATGCGCCGCTTGGCTTATTCCACATAATAATATGCTCGCCGCTAAGCGCTTTTGTTGCCTTCAGCCAGAAAGAAACCGTCAGTTCCGCTGGCTGCAGTTTTTCGCTTGTGCCCAAATCCAGGTATGTCTTCCCATCCAGGGAAAGCGCCTGGCCAGAAATGCCTTCCGCATAAGACACATTCCCTGGGGAACTTACCGAAATATTGTTCCCAGATGCATCCTCCAGGTTCCCTTCAAACTTCAGGGCAATCTCCTGGCTATCCAGCAATGCTGCCTGCGGGCTTTCCTGAGCCAATGGCTCTTCGGCCCAGACCGGATGGATTGTCCCAATGGACATGGCTCCTGCCAGGGCTAAACTGACAACCTTTCCCCATAATGACCTTCTTTTCATTCTTCCTTTCCTCCTTTTTCTTTCAATGCCTCTTTGCCCGCCGCATCGCCAATTTCCACAGCGCGGGCATTTTTCTACCAGTATATACAGGATAACCTTCTTCTCCCAAAAAATCATCCCTACAAACTATATTACCTTCCCGCAAAGCCCCCGAAAAACTTTACTTTTCTATATATTGCCTCATAGCGATACCCTCTACCTATTCTTTGGCATAAAAGTGGAGCCATCGCTCCATAGATGATTGCCCATCTATATTGCAACAGCCCCATTTCTTATCTGCCCCAGGGAAGAAATTTAGATATAAAATCAGGTAATTGGTTGGCATTGAACAGCCATGCAACTATTATAATAAGCACAATTACAATACATGCAATGTTTAATGCCTTAACGTTAAATAATTTCGCATTTTTCTCATTTATTGTAAAAATAAACTTAACTAAAATATAAATCACATTGATAAGAACAAATGCCAAAAAATCAATCACTAATAATAATCGGAATACACTTACCGCTGATATATTTTGCAAAATAGATGTAGAAAACGTAATACCACCTACAAATGCCAAAACAATAGCTGCAAATATACCAAGTATGGATATATACTCTTTTTCAACACCTTTGATTTCCCTTTGCAAGTTTTCTTTGGCTTCTTCAATACTGTTAGCAAAAATATTGTTGACATTTTCTATCTGATGCAACGCAAGTTGAACATGATCATAAATCTTAACTATCAATTTCTTACTGTCTTCAGATATATTATTATTCTCGTTCAAAGAATACAACAACAATTTTTCAAGATTTGTTGCAAAAATACCTCGTTGTGCCATTTCTAATGAAAAAACATAATTGCTTATTTCTGAATATAATATCCTGTCTAGTTTATTGGGTGACGCAATATAGGTATTGATGTCTTCTACTGTCTTCTGTGGGTCATATTTTTGCGTCTCTAATGTTAATGCTTTGCAAATTGCATTTATTTTTCTTTTCGTATTATTGAATTTTTTTGATTTTTCCAAAGACATTGTTGTGTTGTCCGTTGTTCGAAACAGCACATCCAAATTATCATCACCCATTAAAATACTCCCTTATTGCCTCAATTGTAATCTCATTATTTTGATATGGAACATAAGCATCTAACCACGGTGACTGTTTATGCGTTAATGATACGAGGTCAGTAGCTGAATATTCGGAAAATTTATCAATAACCTTGTTGATGAGAGCCTTGTCTCCGTCTAAAACGATGTCATCGTTAAAGTCAACTCTCTCTAAACCCCAAATGTCATCCTCATCAAACAAGATATAAGACTTGATAGCGGGAATATCCCCACTTCCATATTGCTTATACTCATGATATGCTTCTGGCACAACAGGGCCAAAATCCCATGCTTCAATTTTTTCATCAAAACAAGGAGTACCATCTTTTTTATTCGTCAGAAAATAAGCCTGTATGAAATAAAGCACTTTCTGGAGTTTAAGGTTAGAAATGCCATAATCATTTTCATTGCTATAATTGATTACATGATGGCAAATGTCCAGTACGTTGTAGCCCATTGTCTTAACCGCCTCCTTCTTTAATATTTATTATATCACTTTTTATAAGATCTGTGGCAACTTTTTGAAATTTTTTATGTATCCCGCTCTTCCATTGCTGTGCTGTTTTTCTAAACCTATAATTCAACGTAGAATCCCCTCTGTTTCAATCCCACTTTAAAGATAACCTGCTATTCTCCTCTGTCTATAACCTCCTGCAATCCTCTAAAACATACTACTGAATTTCAGGAAAACCTTATATGCTTCCTTTTTCAGTGAAGCATCCGCAGTAACAGAAACATTGATTTACCAGTATATTGATGATAGAATAGAATCAGTGATGTAAAAATACCGTTTTAAGATAAAATGAGGGAGGAAATTATGCCGTATTTCCCAATGTTTATAGAATTAAAGGATTGCCCCTGCCTGGTGGTTGGGGGCGGAAGCATAGCTTCCCGTAAAGTAGCTGTACTGGAGGATTTCGGCGCCAAAGTCACTGTGATAGCGCCAGAGATTTCACCAGAAATCAGGGCAATGGGAACTGCCATATGCCTGGAAAAAGAATTTGATGAAACAGATATCAAGGACTGGGTATTAGTAGTGGCTGCCACAAACGACGCCAGGCTGAACCGCCGGGTCAGCAAAGCCTGCCGTGACAGGAAGATCCCGGTCAATGCCGTAGACCAGATAGAGGACTGCAGTTTTATTTTCCCTGCCTACCGCAAGGAAGGGGACGTGGTGGCTGCCTTCTCCAGCGGCGGCCAGAGCCCCAGCGTTGCACAATACCTGAAAGCTTATATGGCGCCCGCCATGACGCCGCTCTTAGGGGAAACGGCTGCATGCCTGGGCCGGATCCGGGGAATGGTGAAACAATGCACGGCAACGGAACGGGAACGGAAAGAAATCTACCAGGCCATCCTAAGGCTGGCCTTAGAGGAAGGCCGGATTCCCTCTGAAGAAGAGATCCTGCAGGTTATCAGCCAAAGCCTGGCGCTGGCCTAACCCCTTGCGGCCGCCATATGGGCATGGGCTGCCTCTGAACAAAGGACCCACAGCTTATGCCCCGTTACCATAAGCGCCCCCTATACCGCCTGCCAATGCCCGGATAAGCCGTCCCCCGCTACATCCTGGTAAAAATTCACTGTCACCTGGTTCATATAAGGGGTGACCCAAAGCATCCCAATCCCGCAGGAAAGCATGCCCAAAAGAACCATGCCAAAGAAACTCAGGCAGATATACAAAAGCCGCCCTTTCTTCCCCTCCATGCAATGGGCGCTTTCCCGAAAGGCCTCTAGGACGCCCATCTGGGAGTCTTCCACCAAAAAAAGGAACGCCAAGCTGTAACGCAGGGCTAAGGCCGCCAGCACGGCAATGCCTGCAAAATACAAAAACAGGCCAATCCCCCCTGCCAGCACTGCGCCGCCTTCTACCCCCACCAAGATACAGACGCTTCCTGGCAGCATGCAGAGGATGGCAGCGCCGAGCACCATCAAGTAGGATAAAATATAACGTTCCGGCCTCCTGGCAAACTCCCCGAACAGCATTTTCAAGTCTGCCTCCTGCTGCCTGGAAAATGCCAAATGCATCCTAAGGACGCCGCACTCCAGCACGGCAGACACCATGCCCACAAGGAACGCAGCGACAAAAAACGCAGCAGACTGCACCACGCTGCCCCTGCTGGCTGCCATAAGGAAATAAAACGGCATCAGCACTGCCGACACAAGCAGGCTAGACAGCAGGCTTGCGCCAATGGCAAGCCCCCAATGCCCCGTTAACTGCCCCCTGGAAATCCTTTTCAATTCTGCAGATGTACACCCCATATCTTCCCCCCTATGCCGCATAATCAATCTGCCTGCCCTTTGCATTTTCCTCTAAAAGGGCTCTTTGGCTCTCTTTATATGGGTCTGCCGGGTATTTTATCTGTGTCGATGTGGTCCCGCCAGATACATAGGTCCTACCGCACTCTGGGCAGACCGAAGTATGGATGCTGACCGAAGCAGAAATGACTTTCCCATCCTTCTTGGCCGCATCCGTATATGCGTTGGATACATGCTCCCCTTCATGGGCGCGTACTGCGCTTGCCGCAGCATCCGGCGATATATGGGCCGCCGATTTAAAGGAAACATTCTCATCCGATCCGTCCTGATACTTACGTTCGGCGCAGGTCTGGCACTCTTCCCCGTCTATTTTGCGGCCTGCGTCTTTGCCAAACACCTTCCTGACAGAGCCGTCTTCCCCTTGCCCGCCTATGGAAAAATCCTCCCTGGGGCGGCCGCCTGGTTCCTGTACGCTGGTCCCCCTAGGGGCATTCCCCCCATTTCCATAAAAGCTGCTGCCATAATCCCCATATGCGCCGTAATAACTGCCATATCCGCCTACTCCGCCAATCAATCCTGCCATAACCAATCCCTCGCTTCCTCTTCTAATCTTCTATCAATACCAACCCTCCGCCAAAACCAAAGCAGGAGGATCCTCCTTGCTTTCCTGCTGCCTGAAGGAACAGGCGCAAAACCTATGGGAAGATTATACCACAGTTTTTTCTTTTTGACAAAGGGGAAAAGAAAGTTTATACTGCTGCTAGTAACTATTCATCCTTCGGCTCCATAGTTACGGAATCCGCCAGATCCCCATGGAGGCATGGCTATTTTCCCCATTGCCTGCAGGGATGGCCGCACAATAGAAGGGATATGTTATGAGAGACTATAAAAAAGAAGAAACCGCATTATTTTACACAGGATGGGCATTGGTTGCCCTTTGCTGCTGCATCTTCGGGCTGTTCCAGATTATGCCCCCTTCCTTCCTGAACCTTTTCCCCTCCTGCGTCATCCGGCGTATTTTTGGCATTTACTGCCCTGGATGCGGCGGGACAAGAGCCATCGCAGCCTTTTTAAGAGGGGATTTCCTTACCTCCTGCCTTTGCCACCCGCTGGTGCCGTACGCCGCCCTCATCGGCGGATGGTTCCTCGCCAGCCAGACGGTTGAACGGCTTTCCCGCCACAGGATAAACATAGGCATGCGCTACCGCGACGGATACCTTTGGGCGTCTTTGGCAATCCTAATTGCAAATTTCTTGGTAAAAAACCTGCTTCTGGCTCTATGGGACATAGACTTGCTGAAGGGAATTACCTTATATCCCTAAGATTGGCACGCCGCATAGCCAAAGCAACAGAATCCTTGCCCAAGCTGCCCCTCACCTGTTACTTCCCAGCGGCGCCCTTTTTTATCAGGTAACTTACCATCTCACAGCCTTTTGCAATCCGGCGCCCGCTTCCTGCGGCCTCCCTCTCGTTATACTTCCAGCCATGCTCTTGGATATCTGCGCTGTTATAAAGAAGGTAGGGCACATCGTCCCCCGTATGGGTCCTAAGGCAGATGGGCGTAGGATGGTCCGGCATCACCAGCATGCAGAATTCCAGCCCAGCCTGCTCCAGCCCAGCTTTTATTGGGGCAATCACTTTTTCATCCAGGAACTGGATGGCCTGCACCTTCTTCTCAATGCTTCCCTGATGCCCCATCTCATCCGGGGCTTCCACATGGACATAGACAAAATCACAGCCTTCCCCTGTCAGGGCGTCCACTGCCGCCTGGGCTTTCCCCTCGTAATTGGTATGGAGGCCGCCGTTTGCACCTTCCACGTAAATATTCCTCATGGATGCGCCTACGGCAATCCCCTTCAGTAAATCCACTGCAGACACCATGGCTCCCTTTAGGCCTGTCTTTTCCTGGAAAGAGGACAAGGCCGGCCGGATCCCGGCGCCCCAGAACCAGCAGGAATTGGCCGGGTTCAGCCCCTTCTTCCTGCGGGCTTCATTAATGGGATGGTTTACCAAGATCCGATAGCTTTTTTCCATCATTCCCCGCAGGGCGTTATCTGCTGGGAGGTACTGCCCGATGGCCTGCCCCAGCACATCATGGGGCGGGGTCAGTTCTGGCAGTTCCCCATGGTCCCAGATTAAGAGGTGCCGGTAACTGGTCCCTGCATAAAATCGGTACAGATCCGATTCCAATCCCTTCTTCACCGCTTCCAGCAAAACAGCCGCATCCTCTGTCGGGATCTCATCAGCGCTATGGTCAAGGATCCTCTTATCCCCGAAACGCCCTTCT
This sequence comes from uncultured Lachnospiraceae bacterium, assembly GCA_910588965.1. Lineage (GTDB taxonomy): Bacteria > Bacillota > Clostridia > Lachnospirales > Lachnospiraceae > Petralouisia. The sequence continues at coordinate 37,027 of CAJUSO010000004.1, forward strand.
TCCTCAGACAGCGTCACCAGGTTGCAGCGCAGGGAGACGTCGGTAGGCTTCATATCCACGCCTATGCTCAAAGCTTCCAGCGGGGACCTCCCGGAATAATAAGCCTTGGGGTCATAACCCAATACAGACAGGTTTGCCGTATCGCTCCCTGGGGACATCCCGTCCGGGATTGTATGTACCATCCCAATCTCCCCGGCAGCCGCCAGCCTGTCCATATGCGGCGTCTTGGCATATTCTAAGGGGGTCATCCCGCCCAGTTCTGCTAAAGGGCGGTCAGCCATCCCATCCCCTAATACAATCACATACTTCATCTGAATCACCTTTTCCTTATCTAACCCTTTCCTAAGATTACACGACACGGATCATCTGCAGCACATTCTGCAGGCCTTCCGCCCTCTTCTCGTACTCTTCCTGTACCATCTCCCCTGTCAGGAAGCCCATTTCCCCTGTGACGCCGGGAGCCTCTATCCATTCCACTTCCCCAAAGGCAGCCGTAATGGTGTCTGCGCCATTCCGTGTCCTGACAAAGAAGCGGCTCTTGGCCCGCTTGGAGTCCACCAGTTCCATTTTCCTGGAACTCCAGGAAATCAGAATATTCTTATGGAGATGCTTTGCAATATCCACAATATCCGCCACCACCGCGCTGGCCGTAGGAAGCTTGCCTGCGCCGCTCCCATAGAACATGGCGTCGCCCAGCACGTTCCCATGGACGAAAATGGCATTAAACACATCGTTCACGCTGTATAAGGGATGCTGCTGGGAAAGCATAAAAGGCGCAACCATGGCGCAGTAGCCTTCCGGGGTCTTACAGCTGGTGGCCAAAAGCTTGATGACCCTGCCCATGGCCTTGGCGTATTTGATATCCGTGGCTGTAATCTTCGTAATCCCTTCCGTATAGATTTCCTCAAAATCTACCTGCTGCCCGCAAACCAGGGAAGTCAGGATGGCGATCTTGCGGCAGGCGTCATACCCTTCAATATCAGCCGTAGGGTCTGCCTCCGCATAGCCCCGGGACTGGGCGTCCTTTAGCACATCCTGGAACTCCAGCCCTTCAAAGGTCATTTTGCTAAGCATATAATTGGTCGTGCCGTTTAAGATGCCGGTAATCTCCTGGATCTCATCTGCCGTAAGGGAAGAGTTTAACGGGCGTATGATAGGGATGCCGCCTCCCACGCTGGCTTCAAACAAGAAATTGATGCTCTGCTCCTTGGCAATGGCAATCAGTTCCGCGCCATGCTTTGCCACCAGCGCCTTATTGGAGGTAGCCACGCTTTTCCCTGCCAGCAGGGCGCGTTTTACAAAGCTATAAGCCGGCTCCACGCCGCCCATGGCCTCCACCACTACCTGTACCTCTGGGTCATTGGCAATGATATCATAATCATGGACTACCTTGCCCTCCATCGGATCCCCTGGGAAATCCCTCAAATCCAGGATATATTTCACCTCAATCTCGCTGCCGGCCCGCTTAGCGATGCTTTCCTGGTTGGTGCGCAGCACCTCCACCACGCCAGATCCAATCGTACCGTAACCTAAAATCGCAATTTTTATCATAATAAATCCCTCCGTCTGCCGCTATTCTCTGGCTAATATTTTTAAATAATGGATTCCGTCCTGCTGCTCAATATTTTCTACCATCTGGGAAACGTTCTTCGTATCGGGCAGCACATCCACGCTCAAAGTCAGGGAGGCAATCCCATTGACCGGGATGCTCTGGTGGATGGTCAGGATGTTGGCATGGAATTCCGCTACAATCTTAAGCACCAGGGACAGAAGCCCTGGCTCGTCATCCATCTGTATCACCATCGTAATGGTCTTTCCCTTGGCGTTGTCGTGGAATGGGAAAATGTCGTCTTTGTATTTGTAAAAAGAGCTTCGGCTAATCCCTACCATATCTGTGGCCTCCTGCACGGATTCTGCCCGCCCGGACTCCAAAAGCTTCTTGGCCTCCACCACTTTCAACAATACCTCTGGGACAGCTTTTTTCTTCAAAACAAAGTATTTTGTCTTCTCTTCCATAAGTAGCCTCCGCTTTGTATGCCTATGAACTACATTTGTACACACAGCATGGATATATTAGCATATTTTGAATCTATATGCAACCTGTTTTTTGAAAGTAGCCCCGAATTTCTTATTCTTCCTGCATCTTGGCATCCCATCGGAAGCAAAGAAACGGGCAATGCACAAAAATAACCGCCCCAGCCCCGCAGGATCCTTACTAAGATTAAGTAAAGATCCCCGCAGGCTAAGCGGTTATTTATCACTGGGACAAATGGGCGGGCCGTCTTCTGGCAGCGCCTCTTTTCCTAGGATTTCCCCAGGCTCTTCCATTTCAGGTAGGCATTGATAAACAAATCCAAGTTCCCGTCCATGACATTTTCCACATTCCCGGTCTCCGCATTGGTGCGGTGATCCTTGACCATGGTGTAGGGCTGCATGACATAGGAACGGATTTGGTTGCCCCACCCAATCTCCGTCACTTCCCCGCGGATGTCGGCGGCCTTCTTCTCATTTTCCTCCTGTTTAAGGAGATAGAGCTTGGCCTTCAGCATCTGCATGGCCTTATCCTTATTCATATGCTGGGAACGCTCATTCTGGCACTGCACCACAATCCCCGTAGGCAGGTGGGTGATGCGGATAGCAGATGAGGTCTTGTTGATATGCTGGCCGCCTGCGCCGCTGGACCGGTAAGTATCAATCCGCAGTTCGTCGTCCTTCACCTCGATATCCAAGTCCTTCTCAATATCCGGCATCACATCGCAAGAGGCAAACGAAGTCTGCCGCTTGCCCGCCGCATTGAAGGGGGAAATACGCACCAGGCGGTGCACGCCCTTCTCCGACTTCAGGTAGCCGTAGGCATTCTCCCCCTGCACTTCAAACGTGATGGATTTGATGCCTGCTTCCTCCCCGTCTAGGGAGTCCAGCACTTCTACACCATAGCCCTTGTCCTCTGCCCAGCGCTTGTACATGCGGTAGAGCATGGCGTTCCAGTCGCAGGACTCTGTGCCGCCTGCGCCTGCATGGAGGGAAACAATGGCGTTCTCCGTATCGTATTCCCCAGAAAGCAGGGTCTTGATACGGATGTTCTCAAAAGAAGCCCCAAATTCCTGGAGGGCTTCCTCAATTTCTGGGATAAGGGATGGGTCGTTCTCCTCATAGCCCATTTCCAATAAGGTCTCAATATCTTCATATTGGCCGGCAAGCTGGGCGTAAGTCTCCACATCATCTTTTAAGCTTTTCAGTTCCTTCATTTTCTCCTGGGACAGCTCTGTGTTATCCCAAAAGCCCGGGGCTTCCATTTCCCGTTCTAATTCCTGGATTTTCTTCTCTTTATTTGCCAGGTCAAAGTGAATCCCTCACTTCCACAAAAGGTCCTTTCAATGCGTTCAAGGCTGTCTTGAACTGGTCTAATTCAACCATTGTGCCACCTCTTTCTGTTTTATATTTTTCGGCAGTCGCCGGATCCCCGTACACTGCCCTGCCTTCTGTCTGTTCCGCTCTATTATAATGGTTTTGTGCCGGTACGTCAACAATCAGATTTTGCGCTATTATCATATGATATCAGAAATAAAATCGTAAAAGCCTTTAAATGACTTTAAATGCCCTGTAGTACCTATCCTCCCTACAATTCCCCTAAAATAGGTTTCTGTTGCCACATAATCTGGTTTCTTCTTGGTATATCTAATCTTTTTATACCTTAACAGTTCATGCAAATAGTGGAAATGATATTTTGCAGTTGTCTCATTGATGTTTTCCGGCGCTACCATTTCCTCAGGGTCTTGCTCTCCGGTATTATAGTAACTATAATATGGATAAAAATACGATTCTTCCTCCACTTCCTCTATTGGATACAATCCTTGGCATCCCAACAGCCATGTCTCAAAACAACGGTTGCATACAAGAATCACAATTCCAAACCTTAGTTCCACATTTTGGTAATGGCTTCTGATTTTTTCTTCTACTTCTTCTTTTCTATCCTCTGCATCCAATTCTTCCGCATCCAGGATTACCACTAACTTATCAATCTTCCCTGGATGTAACAAAATAGTGTCTATCGTGTCAAAAAGCGCCTTTGTAACTAATTGCGTAACACCTTGCCCGCTCTGTAACACATAATTATTTTCCTCCACTGCCTGTATATCTGCAACCCGCCTACAGGCAAAACCCATATGCTCCAGCCAATAAGGCAACACCTTCAAAAAAGACTTTTCGTCTTCTAATAAAAAATAAAAGTTCATTAGATTTTCCCCTCAAATTCCCATCTGTTAATTAAATTGAAGTAGGCGTCATGCTGGCTGTTTCCTATCCCATAGGCTAAGCTTCCGGTATTTCCCACGGTACTGCCATCCCTATCAATAATCCTCCACTTATCTTTGTCAACCGCATTAATAATTTTAGGATGGTGGCTTGTAATAATGAATTGAAGGTCGTTCCGCTCCGACAACATCAATTCAGAGAGAACATCTATACAATTCACCCCAAGGCCGTTTTCAAATTCGTCAATCAATACCAAAGAATCTTCCGACATTGTAAACAATTCAACCATATAATAAATCGTTTTCAGCATTCCATTCGAAATATCAACCTGCAGGAGTTTTTTCCCATACACCTGAATAGATACCAAATACATTTCTCTTACCGTATCTTCCTCAACATCAATATCTTCAAGTTCAACAAATAACTCCTTTACGGCATCAAATATTTTGATATAAAGCCCGGGATAGTATCTCTTTGCCACATAAAGCTTCATTGCCACCGGAAGATGGCTGAACATTTTAAACTCTGTCTGCCTTTCACTTTCAATCCGATCGATTACCTTAGATTTCAACCGCCTGAAATTTTCACTCCCAAGCCCGCCGCGGATTGCTAATTCCATCTCCACCGAATACAATTTGTGTATCCCTGCTATCAGCTTGCCAAAATTCTTATCCTCTGAATATTGCAGGATTAAGCTTTCATCTTTTTTGGGCTGCGGGACTTTCTCATAACCAAGCACCGTTACCTCTGTATTTTTCCTTTCAAAAACCATTGCCCCATCCCGCAATAATTTTTCGTAAAAAAAACCATACCTCCCCTCTTCTTCCATGATTAAGCCCTGCTCTGTTGTTTTCTTTATTTCATAAAACCATTCATATTCTTCTTGATCAATTATAATCCCCAAGCCAACACGATATGGCCGCAATATTACATCTTTATCAACCGCCAGGTTTAATGAATATTCAACCGCATTCAGAATCTGGGTTTTCCCTGCCCCAGACAACCCTACCAGCAACGTTACATCCCTATTAAAATATATTCTTTCAATTCTTAGCCCTGTTTTCAGATTCTCAAATTCAATCCACTGTATTTTCACGTTTTCCACCCTTTCATTCATGGCACATTCCCTCTATTATACATATTCCCAAACACTGGGGAACTATACCATCTGCCCCAACCAAGCGATTCATATCACCTCTTCAGGCAAAGCGCCAGCCTTTTCTTCTCCTTGGGAACCTTCTGCGACTCCTGGATTTTCTGTATCGCTTTATTATGGGTAAAATCATCCAACTGGTTTTCCTTTAAATAGGGCAGCGTTTCTTCCGGGAATTCCCGGTAGCAGATGGAAAGCGCCCATGCCTGCGCCATTTTGGCGTAATAGCCTTCTGCCCTTACTTCCCCGATTGCAGTTAGGGTACGGGAAAGGAACCCTGCATTTACATAATAGCCCAATAGCTGTACCAGGGCGAAACGCGCCTCATAGGTATGGCTGCTGTGGAGGTAGGGCTTTAGGAACCCCCACATTTCCTCCGGCTGCTTTTTGGCCAGACGGAGGGTGGAACAGGTGCTGTCACAGACAGACCAGTTATTTATCTTGGGGATAAAGGATTGCAGATAGGGGCGCTTCTCCTGCAGATTGCCCTTGGCATAACCTAATACCAACCCCTGCAGCATGGTTTCTTCATAGCTGTCGTCACAGGCAGACAGGAGATAGTCCCTCCAATCCCCTTCCGCCAGTTGTTTCGCCATTTCCCTAAGCCTGGGCAGGCGCACCCCTAAAATATTCCCTGCCCCTGGGAGGAGCCTGGCTGTAAATGCCTGGAATCCTGGCTCCTTCTGCAGCTCCAGACGTCCTTTCACCCAATCGTTGTAACCTGCCATTGCTGCTTACCCTTTCCCCTTTTTCTTCATCCAGACGAAAAGCAGGGCGGTAACCAATACAACAGCCCCTACCAAAGCCGCTGCCAAAAGGATGGTCCCATTCTCCCTTTTCGGCTGGATACGCCCTTCGCTTTGCTGCGCCTTTGTATCCTGCGCCTTTGTATCCTGGCTGCTATCTGCCGGATTGCCGGCAGGCTCTTTTGCTTCTGCCCCATCCTGTACCGTTTCCTGCGCTGCCCCTTGCGGATAGAGCTGCCCATAATCTGCTGCTGGCTGGTCTATGCAGATCCATACGTCCTTATCCCCATAATAGTACACCACATAGCCCCACTGCCGCCCCTGGCTATCGGTATATACCTGCTCATAGGAAGGCGGATTTTCCTCTATGCTGGCTTTATAGGCCACTTCAGAGCCTGGGTATTTCCAGAAATAAAATGCCTCGCCCACCTTCCCATCCAGCACGCCGCTTTGCCCCTGTATTTCTGCAGCATGCTCCTCCATAAAGGAAATATTGTCATAAACCACTTCCATATATTCCATTGGCATCCATCCGCCGTTCCTGCCCACGCCCCACAGGATGCCGTCCCTATCCTCATAGGTATGGGAAATGTCTGCCTTATGCCCGTTTTCCCATGTATCCACAACCTTGGGCGACTCTGGGCTTTCATAGACAATCACCTTCCCCTCTGGGCCATTTGCCGTAAACTGGCGCTCCACATATTCACAATCTGCAGCGTGGGCTTGATAAAAGGAATCCTCTGGCTCGAAAATCACATCTGCCTGTACAGGGGCTGCAAAAAACATACAGCTTATCAGTGCGCCTATCAGAAAAAACAACCGTTTCATAATCCCATCCCTCCTATTTCTTATCTTTCCGATGAAAGAAGATTAGCAGCAATACCGTTGCAAGCAGTACAACGGCTACTAAGATAACGGCAAACAGAATGAAATTCCCAAACTCCCCGCCTACCGGCGTAAAGACTACGTCTGCCTGTATGGGGATGCCGCAGCAGAAGCAACGGATGGCAGCCCCTAAAAAGATAACCAATTTTTCCATATGTCCCTCCTTTTCCCTGCCTGGACACAGGCAGGCTCAAAACAATCCTGTCAGCAGAAGCCCCAGAAGCCAGGAACAGCCATTTGCAGAAACTGCCAGCAACACGGGACGCTTTATCCCCCATTGGGCTTCCTTGGCAAAAAGGGAATATAGGAAGGCTTCCACCGCTACTACGATACACTCTACCGGTATCTGCGCCGCCATCCTGGGAAGCCTTGGGAAAAATATCCCCAAAAGCCAGCAAGCCAATACGGCAGGCGGATTCGTAAGCACATTTACAAGCAGCGCTAACAGCATCCCCCTTCTGGAACGCACCCCCAGCAGGGATACCACTGCCAATTCTATTACAATGGTAAGCCCAAGGGATACCCCGAACATCTCCAGCAGGTAAAAAGCCATGGCATCCTCCTTCCTATCCCCCGCCCCCTACGGTAATCCATAATCCAAGTATAGCACACATGGATTATAACGCGCAAGGGCTGCCGTATGGGACACCCAAGCCCCACACAGCAGCCCTCGCACTCGGACCTTATTCCTGTTGCCTTAAGATTGTTCATTTTTCAGTCTGTATTGATTTTAAATGCTGCAAAAAGCCATAGGACAATCACGGAACCAGCCACAATTTTCCCGCTCACCCCATCGGAGAGTTTTTCAAAAGTACTTTCCGGCAAAATCAGCTGCAGCCCTGTCAGGACGTACCACATGGATTCCAGCATAAGCGGGATAGAGGCAAGGCCGATAATTTTTACCAGGAAAAAGGAAGCGATGAAAAGTATATAGACAGGACCAAACTCCACATCCGTGTATTTTGTGAAGAAGTAAGTCCAAATGCATGTAATCACCGCTATCGCCATAAGTACTATACTCCCATACCCATCAGACATATAGCCCTCTAATCCGTCTTTTCCTGGGAACCATTCATTATAATCATCACAATGAATGCCCCAAAGATAAATAACAATACCAATCGCAATCAATAAACCGCCGCCAATAAGTCCCATATCTTCCCTTTCTGTAACAATCCTGTACCATATTGCTGAATTACTGTTTCACTTTCTTTCGATTCCGCCCCAGTTTAAGAAGTACTTTTTTCGCCCCTTTTCACCTCATATTCCCATAACAGAGAAAGTTCCCCCAATAAGCTGGGCTGTTATATAAGAGGCAGTCCCCCGGCAATTCCCGGAGGCTTGCCATTACCCCTGCTGCTTCCGGCGGCAGCAAGGCCTCATCCTCTTCCAGCAGCGCCAAGACTTCCTTGGCGGATACGCCGCGCAGCTGCTTGCGGGCAAGGCAGGCAGCCTGCGGGACAGAAAGCCCCTCAAGCAGGCTTTTATAAAAGTAATCCATGAAAACAGCCGTAGCCAGATCGTCCGCAGACCAAAGGGCTGCAACCACATATTTTACCCCTGCGACGCCAAAGGCCACATGGAGGCCTGCCTGCTGCCGCAGTCCCGTCAGCAGGCTGTTGCCGGAATTACAGGCGGACAGCACCGCTACTTCCGTCCCTTCCAGGCGCATCCTGCTGATTTCCTCCGCTGTCAGGATCCCATTCCCGTAATCTGGGCCTTCCACGCCTGTCCCCAGATAATCCACAATCCCTGAAAATGCCAGGGAGCTCTCATACCAGGCATTGCCGCCCTCCTGCGAGGAATAACCATGGGTGGCGATATGCAGGTATCGGCAGCCTGGCGCAACCTTGTTTTTCGTCGCGTCCTGGTGGGTATAACAGGGGCTTTTTAATAGCCCTGCCACCTTCCTTGCCTCATAGCCGCTGAACGGGAGCGGGGTAATCTGCTCTTGTATCCACCGGGCACCTAACCCTGGATGGACATCTGCCCCGCCCCCTGCCTGGCGCCTGGCATAATCCGGAGATCCTATCGCACAGACATTTTTCCCGCAGCCCTCTTTCGGACGCCAGGATTGGAAGATATCCCGCAAGGACTGCCAGTACACAACCTCCTGGCATGCCCACCCCTCCGCCGCGCTGTCCAGGATTACCTCAAAAGGCGCATTGGAAAGCTCCTGGTCCGGGCAGGCCCATAAATGCCCAATCTGTTTCAGTTCCTCCGTAAAGGGCTCTAATATCTTGCCAAACAGCTTACGGAACAGGGCCTTGCCCCCGCCTGCCTGGGCCTCCATCTGTTCCCCGATTTTCTGTACCCACCTGCCGATTTCCCCATCTTCCTCCATCTTCCTGGAAGAAAAGCGGATACGTCCTTCCTTTTTGGCCGCTACAAATATTTCCAGGATGCGGCGCTTCCCTTCCCCGCCAGGCAGGATATTCCGCTTCTGGTAGACTTCCGGGTCCATATAGAGGAATTCCAGGACTGCCGTGTCCTCTGGCAGCTTCTCCTCCAGCTGGTGCAAGGTATAATAGGGAAAGGCATCCGGATGCTTTTTTCTATCCCTTATCTGGCTGATATCCAGCTGGTTGCGGAAACGGATAGCCGTAGACAGGAGGTTCTTGCCATTCAGGCTGTATTCCATCCGCTTCCAGGCCGGGACGGCATCGCCCACCGCCAGGTAGGCAATCTCAAATCCCAGGCGGCATATGCCAAAATATGCCTCCATTTCCTGGTTCTCCTGGTAATATTCCGCCATGGCATAGAACTCCAGCAGCTTATGCATCAGCCTGTCCACACAGCCCGCAGCCTGCTCTTTCTTCCTCAAAGCACGGTATTCCTGGATAACTTCTATTATATTAATAAGGAAGGGCATCCTATCCCCTTCCCCGAACCCTTCCTCCAGGAGGATCTGGGCGCATTGCCCCAGATGCTTCAGGGCTTGCGGATCCCTGGCCAGCCTGTCCCTCCTGTAATATGCCAGATAAAAATTACTGCGGCTCCACGGCTTAAGGGATGGGAAACGGAAATCCCTTTGATACCGCTCCAGGTACTCTGTAATTTCCCTAAGCCTCCCCTTCGGGCATTCCTTCCCTTGGGAGAGCAAGCAAAAGAGGTAGCAGCTGTACACCCCCAGCATATTTTCCAGGACTGCGGAATCCTGCCCCGAATCCTTCCAGGGGCGTACCATCCCCTCCCTTAAGGCATCCTCTGCCAGGCGAAGCGCCATAGCGCCGTCCCCCATGCTTTGGAACAGGTTGCAGGCGTTCACGATATACTGGTTCACATCTCCCTGGACAATCCCATCCGTCTCCCCGCTGCACAGCTTTTCCACCAGGAACAGGCACACAGATACGGCGTCCTGGAACCTGGCCTGGAACTGCAGGTTATCCATATAAGTGACCAAGGCGCAGAACGCATAGCCGGAAAGGACAGAAGCCTCTTTGGCTGCTTCCCATACCTTCCCAAGGCATTCCCCTTTCATGCCAATCTGCCCCGCAATCCCATAGTATTGCGCCAGCATCGTATAGGACAGGGCATATAAATCCGTCCCGTCTAAGGTGTGCCTCTGCTCTTCTTCCACCAGCTGCACCAGTTCTTTGGCCAGTTCCCCATATTCCGGGAGTTCTGCAATCCTATCGTAATTCTTATGTAAAAGATTCACCAGAAGATACACGTAGTCCTCATGGGCCAGCTGGCGGAGGACATAGGATCCCTTGGCTTCCCGCCAGAGCCCCAATAGCTTCCTGGTGGCCTCCTCCCGTTCCTCTCCGGCGCCATAGCGCAGGGTATAAACGGCTTTCATATACCCCAAAGTCCATCTCTGGTATTCGCTCCTAAGGGGGAAGGTTTCTGCTTCGGCCACATACTGCCACATTTTGCTGTATTTTTTCTTCTTTTCTGCCTGAACGGCTTTTTTCACACACTGGAAAAATTTCTCTTCTACTGCATCCATAAGGAACCCTTCCCCCGTATCCTTCCCGTCCGGCCGCAAAAGCGGGGATTACTCGTTAAACTCACAGATATACCCTATTTTGCCGCTATAATAAGAAAAACTTTCCAGGATATTCGATGGGATGTCATTCCATACCCAGCGCCCTTCCTCCTCGTAGCGGAACATAGCCATCACATTTTCCTCTATTTCCCCGTCCTGGAAGCTGGGCTCCCCCTGCATCCACTGGCCGGCGCCGTTTAACGGCTCCCCTGTAAATTCCCCGTCGGTATCCATCCAATAATACTCGCTGCCTTCCCCGCGGGACGCGCCCAGGAAGAACATGGTTTTTTCCAAATGGTTGGCTTCCAGTTCCTGGATGATATAATCATATTCTTCCTGGCTGTTAATAACCGCCAGATAACCTCCCTTTTCCCTGCACCGCTCTGCTGCTTCCGGCCAGCTGCAGTCCTCTACCACATACTGGTAGCGGTGGATTGCCGTATCGCCTACGCCATTTGTGCCTCCTTCCCCTTCTTCCGGCTGAGGGCTGCCTTCCCCGTCTCCTGCATCCTGGGCGCCTTCCCCGCCGTCCCCCGCATCCTGGGAGCCTTCCTCACCTTCTGCGTCCTGGGAGCCTTCTTCCCCGCCTTCTGCATCCTGGGAGCCTTCTTCCCCGCCCTCTGCGTCCTGGGAATCCTCTGTACTGCCTTCCCCATCCTGCATATCCGCCATATCCAGTCCCGAAACTTCGCCGCTTGCGTTATTCTTGGCGCGGTTCTCTTTCATCTCCTCCAGGAAAGCCGTCACCTTCGGGACTGCATATTTCCCCCCGAAATACACCCCCACCCCCGCAAGGGCTGCCAATACAACCGCAAACAGCGCCATCTTCCATGCCATCTTCCAAACATCCTTACCCCGAAACCTTGAAAACTTCATCGCATGCCTCCGTTCTATCAATATGAAACATCTGCCTGAAAAACATAGTTATATGGATTGAATACAAAGGAAACCTGGACCTCCCTGCCCAGATACCGGGCATTTTTCTGGATTAGGCCAGCCAGATACCCTCCTGGGTCCTCTGGAAACCCCAGGGTGTCTTCAAACCTTACATCCATAAACCCCTGCCCTCCCGCCAAAAATTCCCGGGCATACAGCTCAAAGCCCCGGATGGTACGGAAATACCGTTTTTCCTTCACATAGTAATTTTCTTTCCTGGAACTGCAGCTGGGGTAATCCTCCAGTTCCCATTCGTGGTCTGTCAGCATGGACTCATCATCCAGGTTAAAATACATATGGGAATGGTTGGTAAAATGATTGATTTCCTGCAAGTCCCAGGTCACGTCCAAATGGTAATGGCTGCCGCCCAGTTCCACCATATTCCAGGCGTGGCCCATCTGCCGCCCATTAATATCGCTCTTCCCGCACACAATGGTATTTGGGATCCCCAGCCTGCCCAACAGGTAAGAAACCCCCTTTGCAATCCCTTCACAGACTGCCTGCCGTTTCACCAGGACGCCTTCCAGGTTGAATGCGTCATAGGCATAGGCCACAGACAGGGCGGAAAAATTATAACTGATATTCTCCGTCATATAGTCATGGATTGCCATGCATTCCTGGTAATGGTCCATACCGTCCGCAATCATCTGGGACAGGAGGAAGCTGGCGCTTTCCTCAATCTGCTGGGAGACCTGCGCCGCTTTTTTCTTATCGTAAATATACTCCGGCAGGAAAACAGAATGGGAGCCGGACTGCATGACGTCTATCACGCTGCTGTTAAAATAAAACAGCTGGGGCTGTTCCCAGATAACAGCACAGACGACGCGTTCCATCTCTTCCTTGCTAGAAACCCCATTTACCTGTATCTTCTTCTGGAAGGCGGCAAGGCCGCCGGCCACCGCCCGATAGGCTTCCTGCTGCGCCAAGGACAGGCGGCTGTAATGGTTCCCTGTCCGGATCTCCTTTTGCATCCCTGCATCATGTTTCCAAAATCCCATGTCTTTTTCTCCTGTCACAGCCTGGCCTTACGCCAAGCATCCTCTTCCATCAGCGCTTCCCAAAGGAAAAGAAATCCCTTGCGTTCCTGGTTTTCCCCTTCTTCCCGGCCGTCCTCTTCTGGACGATACGGACCAGCGCTTCGTTATACTCTTCATCCTTCAAGGATTTCACTGCATCCATCAGCGCTTTCAGGCCCCGGTCTAAGCCCTCCTTTTGGCTATAGTCCATTTCATTGGAAAAAAGCATCCCGATTAAGAGCTCCTTCTGCCCTTCATCCAAGATCCAATAGGTCAGGAGCTGTACATAATCCTCTTTTTCATTTTCCATGGAAAAAACTACTTTGCAGATGGCCTTTAAGTAACCCTCAAATTCCCCCTCCCGAAGCCCATCCACAAGCACGGGGTATTTGCTGTAGACCCGCAATGATTTTGATTGATCCAAGGCTATCCCGTCCTCATAGGCTTTCAGGATACATCTCCCCAAGTGCAGGAGGCGGATCCTGGCCACCGGAAAGCCCCTTCTGTTTTTCTGGGTATAATTAAACGCCTCAAAGGCACACTTGGCCTGCAGCTGCTCCCATCCCTTCCCCTCTTCCTTTTTCCTGTGCCGGAAGCCCTGCTTCTGCGGCTTTAAGCTGTCCAAATCCGTCCCTTCCTCTATCATGCCAAGGATACTGTCCATCCCCTCGCCGGCAATCTCCCCATCCCCCATTTCCTGCAAGGTTAAGAATACGGACAGAAGCTCCTGGTAATGCGCTTCCGGCTCCCATCCCTGGAAAATGGCCGCAGCCTCCTTTACAGCTGCGTCAAACCAGGCATATTCCTTCTGGGGCACGGACAGCCAGAAATGGGAAAACACCTGCCCGATATATTTTGCGGACAGCCTTTGGGAGGCTTTCTGGATACAATAGGCGCTGACGCTGCCCAGGCGCCGGTATTCCCCGGCGCGCCTTAGGATCTCTGCCAATACCTCCAGCCCTTCCACCTGTTCTGCCCTCTGGCAGAGACGCCCCCAGGCCTTGTCCCTCTCTTTTTGGACTTTTGCCGCATCCCTTCCATACTTCTCTAACCTGACGGCGCAGGCAGCTGCAAACCTCCATTCCTCTAACCCTAAATCCCCACCTAAATATCCGGACAGCCAGATACAAGCGTTCTTCACCAACCCCAGATCCTCCTGGGGCGCCGCTTCTAATTTCCCCAGCATCTCCTTAAGGACAGACTGGTAGGATTCCTTGCCGCCGTACTTGCTTTGGAAGGAAACCGCCTGCTGGAATTCTTTTTCCCCCAGCACGTCCATGCCGCCCTGCACCATCTGGAACAGCTTAAACCCGGCGCAGATATCCCAGTCCGCCTTATGGTAATGGTACTTTTGGATAAACTTGTAAAATTCTTCCATGGATTCATAAGCATAAGCCATGCAGAAACTAATCCCATCTTGGAAATAATCTGCGGATATGTCGAATTTTGGATAGCGCATGCCAATCCCGTCGAACACATAAAACTGGCCCCCATTCCCATAATCCTCTGGCCTACCCATACTCAGCCCAGGGACTGCGCCCCGGACGTCAAATTCCGACATGGTAGGGTCGCTTTCATAGCTGGAAAAGGAAACATCTACGGCAGACTGCAGGGGCAGGGCAAACTGCAGGGCAGCCAGCCACAGGAGAATGTTTTCATGGGCATCGCAGAGGATTACCTTATGGATACTGTCCCGGCTGAAGACAGCCGCCAGCAGATGGCAGAAAAATTCCATCCGCCCAGGCCCCCCTAAGAAATCCTGGACCCGTTCTATGTTTATCCCCGTCCCTGGGCGCACTTGGCCCACTTCTGGGAGATACCCCACCTCCCTGGATCCGTCTACCTCTTCCTGCGCCATTGCAGAACGGAAATCGGGGCTCCCATAAAGCTGCATGGGGTATACCTGCATATCGCCTATCTCAAAGGAGTACATATGGCTGAGCAGGTTCCCCATCCGCCCTGTCTCCTTATGGTAATCCCGCCCCAGATAGGTCACCATTGCCTGTATATACCGCTGGCCCCCCACCTCCTTAAACAGCATCCTCCTGGGCAGATCCAAACGATTGGCGCCGCCGTGCCCGGCTTCAAAATGATATTGGCAAAACCCCCGCTCAAACTCCCGTAACTCAGAATCACTGCAGGACCGGTTATAGGCATGGATACCCAATCCCCCTCCTTTGGCGATACCCCGGGCAGAGGATGTGTAGATTGCCTGATTAATTGCCATAACCAACCTCCTCCTACCTTTCCTTGATAATGTTGTTCTCTTTTAAAATCCACAGAAACGGATCCTCTACCCGATGGGGCCTTGGGATGGTCCGCAGTTCCTTTGCCCCGCCCGTCTGGGATATGACCGGCTGCTGGCCTAAGGCAGAAACCGTACAGTATGTATAATTCTTAAACGTCATTTCTACATTTTTCAGGAACCCGCCTGCCCCCCATTCTTGGAGCATGGCCCTGATTTCACTGTTTACCGTGAACCACTCGTTCTTATCCAGATGCCCTTCCCGCAGATAGCTGGAGGGCTCCAGCACAATGCTCCCTTTCGGGAAAAACCTCTTTAACACGTCAAATTTGGAAAATGCGATTGCTGTCGGCACGTCAATCTCCCTGGTCTTTTTCCATCCCCGTTCTTCCCGGATGACGTTCGCTATCCTCTGCAGCACCATTTCCTGCGGCTCTATCTCATGCTCCAGGATGGAGGAAGAACTCTTCACTTCTTCCTCTTCCATATTGATGCGCAGCTGCATAATCTGAAGGGGGTCCAGCAGGAAAATAAGGCCGGAAGCCTTGCAGATATAACGGTTGACGGTCTTCATTACTTCTTCATGGTTCAGGTTCTCACCTGCCGTATCATAAAACACGAAGGTGTACTTCTTCTTGCGTTTCCCCTTTTCATCCAGCGGGATGATCATCTCATAGATTAGGGGCTTGCGCACAACGCTCTCCCCCCGGACATTCCCGCTTGCCGTCAGGTTCTGCAGCTGCTTCTGGATATATACTTTATTATAAAAATTATCCCTGTAGTGCTTGTACACATCGTCATTCATCGGGTTGAACATGCCGCCCAGCACGCCAGGGCAGATCCTCTGCTGCAGCTCATTGATCAGCACGGAAATAAAATGCGTCTTCCCCGTATCACGGCTGCCCACAATAGCAATAATCTCATCCTCATTGTCCTGGATCCCTTCCGGCAGTACGTTGTGGCAGCTAGGGCAGACGCGGACAGAGGACTTCGTCTGGCAGTGGGGGCAGATTTCCCACATCGGCATATAGCTTCCCCGGAACAATTTGGGCAGGTTTGCCGAAGAACGGAAGGTTGCATTTGTCAGCTTCATTGCTTCCTTTGTCAGGCCCAGGAAATTCGCATACTGCTCATCCTGTACCTTCTCGCTGCAGAACCCATTGACGCACCGGAATTCCACATCTGAAAATCCATGCTCCTGAAAACAATAGGGGCAGGTATATTTTTTCGCCATTTCCTTTTCCTCCTTAGCTTACCTTAAAAACCGTGCCATAGGCTGGCCGCAGGCTTATCCTGTCATTCATGTTGATATCTGTAAAAAAAGCTTTGATATAACTATCCTTGGGCAAAGATTTTACATCTATGGAGAACCGGTATGCCCCCTGGACTTCCTGTGCCGGGATATGCCCCACCACGCTGCCAGAGTCCGCATAGACCGGCGCCCCATGCTGCTTGGAGATAATGTCAATCTCTGGCAGGAAGAAGCTGCTTGCCGCGGCCTTAAATTCCACCTCTGCCTGCTTGCTGAAAATCCCCTTCACCCGGATGGAATATTGGATATCCATCTTGGGGCCGTTGGAAAACAGGAGGGGGGTGCCCTCAGAGTAAACCAGTTCCCCGTTTAGGCGGCAGGCAGAATATAAGGTGATATAATAATCTTTCTTCTCGATATTATTTAACTTCAAAGCCCCGTCGCACTCGAACTGCTTCTTGCTGATGCTGCGGGAGGACTTCCCTTTCCGGTCCTCTATATTCCTGGCATATCCCTCATTCCCATACAACAGGAGGATGGATACCGCATCCCTAGGCCATTCCACCTGGATTAACAGTTCAGAATTGACCCATTCCATGCCTTTCACCTGGATCCGCTCTATCCTGGCGGCAACAGCCTGTTCCCCAATCACAGCCGTATGGTGTTTGATGGTAACAGGGAAAATGGAATATTTCTTATCATCCTTGATACGGAACCGGCAGCTGTTTTGGGAAGAGGAAACCACATCTACCAGCGCCATCATATCCGTCACCTTCTGCAGTTCCACCGTATCCCCATATTGCAGGGGAACCCTTTGGTCCGCCGCATACAGCAGCACCTTCTCACTGCCTGCATACTCCCAGGCAGCCTCAAAAAGCCCATCCTTTATATTTTTTACTGTAAGGCTGTCTACCGGCTCTGGGATAGAAGTAGGCGTCAAGGTAAAGGAAACCCCTTCCGCCGGGATTTCCTTCCCATTAATATGGTAATTGGCCACCACCAGATACCCATAAGCCTGGTCGTTTTCCACATCATAATCTATAAACCCCTGCTTCCCGGCTGCCACCCGTTCGCCTTCCTGGCGGCTGGCAGGCGCCCTGCCCCTGCAGCGGTATACCTCCGCCTCCACATGCTTGCCTAAGGGCTTCCATTCTGCCTTTACATACCCATCCCCCTCTTCCTTCCCCAGGATGGACACTTCCGACAGGTTGCACCCACTGACAACAGCCGGGCTTGATGGGATCCCGGCGCGTACGGCATATACACTATAATAATATTCCACTCCAGCCTTCGGCTTTGTATCGACGAAATACGGCGTCCCAGCTATCCCTATCTCCTCTGCGGCCGGATCGTCTATAGCGGCGGCAGCCGCATTCTCCTTGCGCAAGATTTTATAGGAAACCTCCCCATGCGAAGGGCTCTCCCTCCAGGTAAGGGTATTCGACCCAGAACTTGTATCCATCCCAAACTTCAGCTGGCTGGCAGGCTGGGGCGGGTATTTGAGCACCAGGGCGTCCACGCCTGGGTAATCCGGGCACACGTTGGCAATCTGGTTGCAGATTTGGATGACTTCATTTTCAGAAGCCTTTGTAAGCGCTTCTTTGTAAAGGCGCTCCGCCTCAGCGGCAGCGCTCTCAATCAGCATGTCATTGGGAATCCTGGCTGCAGGAGCCTTCGCCTTCAGGGATTTCAGCACGCCGCCTGCCTGGTAATATGCTTTCTTGGCCACCAGGGCGTCCAGCTTCCGGGCCTCTTCCAAAAACGCTTTCTCCTGTTCCTCCAGCTCCCTTTTTACCTCTGCTATCTTCCGGTAGGCCTTCAGCAGGCGCGAAGCCGTTTCCAGATGGCTCCTGGCCTTGGCAAAATCCATATTCATGATAGACTGCTGGGCAAAGATACAGAGCTGCTCCACCTTCTGCACATCCTCCAGCTTAAACCCGCAATACCCGCAGGCCGCAGAGGAAGCCAGGACTTCCTTCTGGCAGCTGGGGCATTTGATATAGAGGCTGCTCCCGCAGACGGAACATTTCCTCTCCCCATGGGAAATATCCACCATGGCATAGCAGCGCCCGCAGGCAACCCGGTTTTCCAAAGAGACGCCTCCTGCGCTTGCCCGGATATCCTTTGCGACACATATTAGCTGGAAGGATTTCTGCGCCTCCTTCGGGTCGCGCAGGATCTGGGTCAGTTCATCCATAAATAAGTTGGATTGCTGCTCATCCAGCGTCTTATTGGCGCCGGAATATTTCACCATCCTCGTAATCACATCGTCCCGCTTCTGCCAGACCAGGAATTTGTCATATTCCCCGCGCATGGATGCATCCTTGCCGATAAAAATCTCCTCGCTTAAGGAACACAGGGTACGCACTGCCGTCCCGATATCTGTCCGGTCGTTCTTATAGCGTTCTTTTAGGGGATTGGCATAAGATGCAATCAGCGTTTCCCCGTCCAGGCGCTGCATCCCCACGATGTCTGCTTCCTCATCGTCTGCCAGGAAATCATACAGGTTCTGCCTCTTCATGGTATCCAAAGGCGTTTCAGAGGTCCTGAACTTGGAATGGAACTGGGGCTTGGGGTTGGGGTCTTCCTTCACCCCATCTTTTTCCATTTCCTTGTCGTCCACAATCCGGAGCCCTGTCAGTTTCTCAAACATTTCCTTCCAGAGGCTGCATTTATCCATAATTACGCCAGCCGGCGTTTTTTCTATTTCTTTCTTATCTGCCACCCCTTTCTGGCTGGCAAAGAACTTCAGCTGGTCTTTTAGGATGCCCTCCACATACTCCAGCGCTTCCTTTGCCTCTGCCTGGCGGGCAGATTCTGTCTTCATCACCTTTTTGATATCAATGAGCTGGGCTTTGTACTGCCTGTACTTGGGCGCCTTCTTCCCCCGCTCGGAATTGGCGTTCCAGAACCTTGCCTTCTCCGCAATCCGCGCGTCAATCACCGTCATGTCTGACTCCGGCTTCAGGAAGTCCAGTTCCAAAATCAAATAGTAATTATCTGCTCCTCTTTTCATGGCTTCTCCTCTTACTGTTACATCATCCTTGCAATGCCTGTCAGGGCTGTCTCCAGCTTTGACAGCTCTGTAAAGGAGGCAAAATCCTTCCGGGAGGCAATCTGGTCCAGGAAATCCTTATTGGCGCTGCCAAAACCCAGGGCTATCACCTCAATCCCTTCCCTATGGCATTTCTGGGCCAGCAGTACCGCCTCTTCCTCTTCATACCAATAGCCGTCCGTTAAAACCACCACATACCGCACATCCTGGCTGCATCCTTTCAGGGTACTGCTTGCCAGCGCAAAAGGCTCTGCTTCATTCCCATAACCTAAACCGCCTTGGTCAATCTCCCATCCCTGGATTTTCTGGGACAGCAGCTGCTTATCCCTGGTAAGGGGCTGGTACAGGATAGCATTGTCTGAAAAGTTAACCAATCCAATCCTGGTGAAATCCATGTCAAACTGGTCCACAAAGCTCGTAGCGGCTTTCTTCGCTTCCTTCAGGCGCTTCCCCGCCATGCTGCCCGATAGGTCAACGGCCAAAAGCACAGACATCTCCTGCTGCCGTCCCTTAGGGGGTTCCAATACCCAGCCCATGTCCTCTTCCACTGGTTCGATATGCAGGGAAAGTCCCTGCCCTGTCCGCTCCTGGACAGCGGATACCTGCACGATATTGTTGGCGTCATAGGCAAAGGTTACGTTGATTTTCTCTGTCCGCTCCCCGCCGCTTTGGATCCCGGTAAAGACATATTTCCCCAGTACCAGGCAATTCGGCGGATTGGCCAGCTTTTCTTCCTCCCCCTGCAGCATATAGACCTCCAGGCGGTTTTCTTTGCTTCTGGAAATCCCCAGTTCATAGGGCTTTGTCACCTTTGCAGGGATAGGGGAATTCTTCCTGACCATAATGCTGTTCACATAAGCGGTCCCTTCTTTGTTCACAGCAATCATCCCCATGCTGTGGGCTGTAGCGTCCCGGATCCTCTTTGCCCCAGCAATGGAGAAAGAAGGCTTCCTAGCCGCAGCGCCCAGGAAAAGCTGGCTGCCAGCCTTCTCTTCTGCTATCTTCCCATCCAGGTCAATATTCGCCCGGATGGCTGCGCCCAGAGCCACCGCCTCGTCCACATTGACCCCTTGCATAGGAGGCCTGCCGCACATCCCGGCTAGGTAATCCTTCACCTGCTTCATCCGGGTGGAGCCGCCCACCAGCAGCACGCCGTCAATCTCTCCCCAGCCCATCCCCAGTTCGCCCAGGAGCTTTTGGATAATATCCTTTGTCCGGTTCAGGTTGTAAGCTGTAATCTCTTCAAACTTCCCCTCTGTAACCTCATAAACCCCCTTTTGCCCCTGGTAATTAATCGTGACTTTATGGCTGCGCTTCTCTGAGAGCTGCTTCTTGGTATTCTCCGCAATGGCCTGCATCATAATATTCATCTCTACATCTGCGCTGATGTCAATGTCAAATTCTTCCAGGAACTGGTCTGCAAGGTAATTGGAGAGGGCGTCGTCCCAGTCCTTCCCGCCTAGCTGGTGGTCCCCGTCTGTACCCAACACTTCAATTTCATCTTCTGTAATCCGGGCAATGGTAACGTCAAAGGTGCCGCCCCCCAGGTCGTACACCAGGACAGTCTGGTCCGTCCCCTTCCCATGGATCCCATAGGCAAATACCGCCGCTGTGGGCTCGCTGATAATGCTCAGCACCTCTAAGCCCGCCTGCTGCCCCGCCTTCATCGTAGCCTGGCGCTGGAAATGGCTGAAATAAGCCGGCACCGTGATGACAGCCTGGCGGATATTTTCCCCGGATACTTCCTCCGCTTCCCGGACAATCCCCTTCAGCAGTTCTGCGGAAAGATCCACTGCCGTATATTCCCTCCCATTCTGGAAAATACAGTAATCCTCGTCCCCCATATGGTACTTGAAATAATTGGCCGTCCGTTCCGAACCTTCCTCCACATAGGCTTTGGCCTCTTCCCCATGGAGCACGGAGCCATCCGGGCCAAAATAGAGTACGGACGGGGTAATGGGCTTGCCCTCACTGTTTTTGATTACCTTTGCCTGCCCGTTTTTCGGATCTATGTACGCTATGGCACAGTAGGTCGTGCCTAAGTCAATTCCAACTCTCATATCTGCCTCCTCCTCTGTCTCTTACCTGCAAGCGGGGGCGCCCCTGCCCATGTCTATCCGCAATCTTTAATTTAATTTCAGCCCGCTTAACGCCTGGGTCTGTGCAGCAACCTCTTCTTCCGTCAGGATAGCGTCAGAATGCATGGTAGCCTTCACTTCTTTGTTCCCAGTCTTCTCGAAACCACGCAGGCTCAGCAGCCCGTCCGTAGACAAATCAACCGTGATTTCCACTGGGGAACCCTCCGGCAGGTTGGGAGGAAGCTCCAATACTGCCGTTCCCAAGGTTATATTCCCGCCTACATCATAGACCTCATCTGTAATATCTGTCTCATAGACAATAATCTCCGCATTTTCCATATTATCAAAGGCAGTGCCAAATTCCTGGGTCACGGAAGCCGGCACGGGATCTTGCTTTGTAATCAGGTTTGCAATCTTCTCTACCCGTTCTATCTTCCCATCTATTTCTTCCTCTACCAAGACCTGGATCCCAAAGCTTTTGGATGTGATATTCCTTAAGACAGGCCCTGGCTTCCTTCTGGTTCCCCCAAGCAGGATTTTAACCGTTTTGGCATCCCCGCCTCTTTCTTCTACCTCCTTAATAATATCATCCATATCCTCTTTGGAGGCCTCGCCATCCTTCACAGACGTTAGGTCAATCTTATCATCCTCCCCGCGGACTTTGTTAATTTCTTCTATGATTTCTTCTAATTCATCTTTCCACTCCTGTAATGTGTTCTGTCCCTTTAACAGGGAGTCTGCATGCAACGCCGCCCCCTTGGCCACTGCCTCGTTGGGGTCGAACATCTTAATCGGGATATTCGGATATGCTTCTTCTACTGCCGCCTTCACCTGGGGCATTTTACAGGAACCTCCCACCAGGATAATTTCGTCAATCTGCGTTACGCCCTTTTTCCTAGCGGCTTCCAATGCATGGTTTGTCAGATCTATCGTCTTGCGCAAGAGAGAGCTGGTAATCTCCTCAAACTTCTCCCTTGTCAGTTCCAGGTTTGCCTTCATCCCATTGGCTTGTACCATTACCTTCGTCTTTGGCTTGGCTGTCAGCTGCTGCTTCGCCCGTTCTGCCCGCAGGCGGAGATCCTGCTGCGCCTCCAAATCAAATTCTTCGTCAAATTCTTTCTGATCCTTGAATTCCCTTTCCAGGTAATCCATCAGCTCTGTATCCCAGTCCTTGCCGCCCAGCTGATGGTCCCCTTCTGTTGCAATGGCAACAATCTCTTCCGGCGTAACGCGGATAATCGTAACGTCAAAAGTACCGCCGCCCAAATCATACACTAAGATGGTCTTATCTTCTTCTCCCCGCAGGCTTCCGTAACAAAGCGCCGCCGCCGTAGGCTCATTGATAATCTCAAGCACATTCAGCCCTGCCATCTTCCCGGCGTTCTCCGTTGCCGTCCGTTCCGCAATGCCAAAATAAGCCGGGCAGGTAATAACTACATCTTTAATTTCCGTATCCAGGGCAGCTTCTGCATCCAGCACAAGCTTTTTCAGGATTAGAGAAGAGATCTGCTCTGGGGAATAGTCTGTCTCATTATAGGTAATCGCCACGGTATCCACGCCCATCCTGCGCTTTACAAATTCACAGGTAGCTTCCGGGGATACAACAGCTGTTTCCTTCGCTACTTCCCCAACGACAATGGTATCCTCGTCTTCAAAACACACGATAGAAGGCGTTACATTGGACCCTTCGCTGCTGTCTACCACCACTGGCTCCCCTGAAACCTCATCCACATAACTAATACAGGAGTACGTTGTCCCTAAATCAATCCCAAACCCTTTGTTTTCCATAATCTGTACCTCTCACCTTTCACTGATCCATGTAATGATCCGTATGCTGCCTTAATTATTTTTTCTTTGTATAAATGCTGATTTTCTCAGGATATATCACTTTGCCATTGTATTCATAACCGTAACTGAGGCTTTCTGCCACTGTTTTTACAAGAGCCTCATCTTCGGTCTCTACTTTTCTCACAATTTTCTGCTTTGCAGCCTCATTCCTGACGCCTGGCTCCCCTTTATAGATAGAAACATCGTGCTTCTCCAGGATATCGCCGATATCCTCCGCGTATGACAGGAACTCTTCTATGGGGATAACGCCCCCGTCCCCCTCCTTCTGTAAAAACTTCACTTTGGAGAGCATCATCTCGCGGATATCAATAAAATCATACAGGACTTCCTTCAGGGCTTTTTCCACGAAGCCCGCTTTGTATTCATTTAATTCTTTGTATATGGTCTTCACCGTATTATCACGGGTTTCCGAATTTAAGATTTCTGTTGTAAACTTTTTCTCCAACCGGCGCATTGCCGCACAAACACGTTCCAACTCTTCCTCAATCCGCCCAAGGCGCTGATCTTGGACAAAAGCCTCTTTGGGCGTACCTGCCTGGATAGATACGGTATCCTCTAGGGATGTATCCGCCTGGTTGGAATCTATTTTCCTGGGAGCTGTATCTGCCTGGTTGGAATCTATTTCCCTGGGGGCTGTATCTCCTTGGGCATTCTCTTTTTTCCCAAAGAATGTATCTGCCTGGTTGGAATCCTTTTTCCCAAAGAATGTATCCGCCTGGTTGGCTTCTATTTTCCCAGGGTATGTATCTCCCTGGTTGGAATCCCTTTTCCTGGGATATGTATCTGCCTGATTGGAATCCTTTTTCCCAAAAAATGTATCCGCCTGGTTGGCTTCTATTTCCCTGGGAGCTGTATCTCCTTGGGCATTCTCTTTTTTCCCAAAAAATGCATCCGCCTGGTTGGTTTCTATTTTCCTGGAGGCTGTATCTGAATGGACGCCCTCCATTTTCCCAAAGCATGTATCCGCCTGGTTGGCTTCCATTTTCCCGAGGTATGTATCTGCCTGGTTAGTTTCTATTTTCCTGGGAACTGTATCTTCTTGGGCATTCTCCTTTTTCCCAAAGTATATATCCGCCTGGTTTGCCTCCATTTTCCTAGCGGCTGTACCCGCCTGGTTTGCCTCTATTTTCCTAGCGGCTGTATTTGCCTGGATAGCCTGGATATCCCCTGGGAACGTTCCTGGCTGGCTGGGATGGATGCCCTCCCGGGGCGTTTTGCCCCCATGAAATTGGATGCCCTCCTGGGGCGTTCCTGGCTGGCCCGTTTGGGCGCCATCTTGGGGCATTCCTACCTGTGTGAATGCCTTATCCCCCTGTCTGGGAGGAAATCCCTGGCTGGCATACCCTCCCTGGCCAGAAGGCGTTTTTTGCGGGACGTAACCGCCCTGGTTGGAAAAGGGCTTTTGCGGGACGTAATTTTCCGGATAGGGATTCCTCTCCTGCGGATAGGAAGGGCTTTGCGGAAAGCGGCCTCCCTGGCTTAAGGCCGGATCCTGCCAGAAAGGCATCCCCTGCCTGGCAGGGCTTCCCTGGAAAGAAGGCTCCCCTTGGGAAAAGGATGCATTTTGGCCGGAAGGCTCCAGCCTTCCAAAAAAACGTCCCCCCCTATCCCCGGCTGGCCAATCCTGCGCCATCCCCCCGGTATTCCCGGGGATTGTATCATTTTTCTCCCTATTTACGATTTCCTGGACAAACTCCGCCGTCTCTCTCAGTTTTTCAGAAACTACATCCTCCAGGCTGCCCTTCCCTTCCGGAACATCCCTTACCTCTTTTACCGTGACATTTTCCAGATTATCACTGTCGTATTGGATCTGCGCATATCTGTCTTCAAACATATCCTTCCCCGCTCCTTTGCTTTTCTTCCTATGCAGCTAACCCTGTAAGTGGGTATCTATAACGATAATCCAGAACCTTACACCAGCGTTTGGGATATCGTTTTTCTTTTTCATTTATATATCATCCAATAACTCTTATTTACTCAGAATTACCCCCAAAAAATTTTATCATAAGCCCCGCATATTAAAATATCTTAACATATCCCAATTTCCCAAAATAGATGTGCACAAAAATTTGCACGGAAATCGACAAAATTCCGCACCATCTGATTTCTAGCGGGCGCTTTGCGCTGTAAAAAGAAAAGAAGAATCCCCGGACTGCGGTGCAACACAGTCCAGGGATTCACATGTTTCCTTATCGGGTATAACCGTACCCATCCCGCAAAGGCATAATCCAGGAACGGGCAGCGGTTTTACAATCATTTTAGAAGTACCCCGTCAGGCTTAGCATGCTGATAGCATTTACAAGCAACCCAATGGCAGCTAATACGCCGGGCTTACTCTTCATGGCCAATATGCCGATGATCAACCCTATGACAGAAAGGCCTGCAAGCTGGCTCATCGATATTATACCGATTGCAATGGAAATGATTGCTTTTAGGTTACTGCTTTTCTTTTCAGCCGTATCATCCTCCCAATCCACCTCTTCCTCTAGGCCAGATACCTTGCTGTTTCCCGTGCTGGAAGCATGGATAAGTGGAAATTGGCCAGCCCTAAACATTTCCATAAAACGTTGGCATACATAATCCTCGTCTTGCATCCCAACAAGCCAGCTGGCTTCTGCAATTTCAAGATCCTGTTGGCAGCAAATCCCTGTTGCATAGCACCAACCCCAAAACCGGAAGTCCATGGAATTAAGGGATGGTTTATGTTCTAATTCCTGGAAATAAACCGACAGCCTTGCTTCAATCGGTCTCCTTCTCCTTGGATCTTCCGATATATATTCTCTCAGGAATAGGCAGGCACTGATATCGCCTGTTGTGGCCGCTTTGCAGATTAAGTCATATGCTTTGCCAGTATCTGTTTTCAAATACATCTGCCCCAAAGACATCATGGCGGCTGGCGAACCGAATTCTACCGCCTTCTGGAAACACTTTTCTGCCTGTCCCAAATCCTTCGGGATCCGTTTCCCCTCTAAATACAGCATCCCCAAATCATAGGTGCACAAAAGGCTGTCCTCTTGCATCCCCTTTGTTAAATACTCCACTTTTTTTGCATAATCCGATGTATCCCTTGCTTTTATCCAATACTCATTATCTTCATCGTTCGATTCCTTTTGCTCTTGCCTTAAAAATTCCTGGAACTTTGCCTCTATCTGTGCATAATCTTCTGCCATGCTTCCTAACCTCCCTGATTTTCTGTAATAATAGCTATCCCTGTCCACTTACAGCCCCTTATCCTCCACAAACCCCACTTGCATAAACACATCCCTCTCCGCATTAATAGCCAGGGCTGTTTTCAGCCCGGAGGGCTTCCTGTCGTTGATTAGAATCCGTTCCCCGTAGGGCAGACCGTATAGGATTTGGTAAGGGCCAATGCCGTGGGCGTCCAGGAAGCCTTCCGTTGCCGCCGCATATGATGGATCCCGGGAAGTCAGGAATACAACCCTATCCCCTTCTGGTATGTTCTTCAGGAAATCCTCCGCTCCCTCCAGGAAGGAGTCGCCTTCCTCCGTAAGGTAGCCGTTGTGGCGCAGGATAGTCCCGTCCAAATCAAAAAGCCATGTCTTCCTTAAACCTGAAACTGTTATTTTTTCCATTTGCTGCATCTCCTACTTGCCAATCCCCCTATCCCTCTCTGGCGGTCCTGCATCCCCTTACCACAATTCCTCCAGATAATACAAGCCCAGGTAAAAGGCGCCGCAGATTGCATTATAATCTTCCCATGCATAGGTAGTCAGGGACAGCCAGATAATAGCATGCAGGAGCCGGATTTTCTCCTGGCCTGCCTCTTCCCCCAGCAGTTCCCAGAAGTATGGTTCCATCGCTTCCCATTGGCTGGAAGCGACCGTTAGTTCCACACCGTCCCTGCCAAATACAAGGCGGAATTCCTTCCGGTTGAAACGGTCATAATTGCCTACCATGGAGTAGTATAATTTAGCCCAGTCATAATCCGGGTCGCCATAAAATTGGGTATGGCCGAAATACCCCCTGGGATCGATGAAACTAGGCGTCTCCTTATCCTTTAACAGGATATTGGAAAAGGTGCAGTCCCCATGCAGCAGGCAAAAATGCGGTACAGAAAGCCCGTTTATTTTCTCTTCCAGCTCATTGCGGAAGAAAAACACATTGCGGCATTCCCTTCCGTTTATGGTAACCGTAGGGGCTTCTGCAAAGGGGATGAGATCCCGGACTTTATTAAGCCGTGCGAAGGTTTTGCCCGCATAAGCCTCCCATAGGCTGAAATAATCTGCCTCCATGCCCCCAAGGCTGTGCAGCCGTTTCAGGCTGCCCACAATGCCTGCCAGTATCCCCTTCTTTTCCCCTTCCGTAAGCCCTGTATAAGTAAACAGCGGGTTCCCGGGAATCCGCTCCATCACCAGGGGTTCATAGGAATCAATCCGTGGGATGGGCGGATATCCCTTTCCTCCCACCAGGCCGTACCAGGCGCATTCCTTCTGGATGAGCGCCCTGCCCTGCCCGTCCAGGGCTTCCTTCTTTACCTGGCCTTCCAGGAAGGTGACGCGGTGAAAGGGGCGGCAGATTGGCGTCCCAAGCTTCTGGTAATCCTCCAGCAGGCCAAATTCCCTAGTTCCTGGGAGCCCCAGGGGCTGCATAGGCAGCCGCTTTGCCTTGAGCCAACGGACAAATTCCCCTTCCTTTGGCACATCGGCTATGGGCTCCTTATCCGGAAAAAGGAAGAGGCCTGCCACGCCATGCTCCCTGGAAGGCGCCTCAATCCATTCACCGTCCAAGAAACTCCAACGGCATTGGAAACTGCCGGAAATCCCGACATAATTCCCTTCTTCTGCGGGGAAACAAAAATCCTGCGGCAAGATTAAGTCTGACCAGAGCAGCAGCAGGCTTTTCCCAGCAGGGATCTTCGCAAGGGCCTTCCCGATCCCAGCGCATGTGCCAGATTGGCCTCTGGCGTCAACCAGCAGATAAGCCACTTGGGCAAAGGCCTGCAGGTACTTCCTTAAGACATCAAATTTATAATCGCCGATAATCAAATATTTTTTCTCTGGGAACAGCCGAAACAGATGGAACATCATCGGCAGATTCTCCACCGGGACTAAGGCCTTCGGGATATGATCCGTCAGATGGCCCAACCTGCTGCCCCTTCCCCCTGCCTGTATGACAATATATTCCGGGTTCATATGCATTCTCCTTTGATAAGCTCCTCCAACAGGGCTTCCTGCCCTTCCTGGCTCCAATAGCCATTTACAATCCCAGGCCTTACCTGCCCCAGGTCTGTAGCGTCGTTGAACATCTGCAGGTTGCGCGTGGCTGGGGCATGGTATAGGATCTGCAGCCGGTTCCTCCCCAAGGCAAGGATATCTGCAAGGCCTGTCCTTACGGCATAAATCAACCGGAAGCCCTGGGAAATGCTAAGAAGATCCGGGATAGGCAGGCACAGCGGGACTGCCCCCTCCAGGCAGGGATCCCCCTCCCTTCCAAGATTACAGTACACTTTCCTGCCCTGCCGCACCCATCCCAGGCACAGCCGTTCCAGGAATGCCCAGATAGCTTCCCGCCCCTGCTCCCGTCCCAAATCCGCATCCAAAATCTGGTAAAACCCATTGGCATCCGGAATGATTAGGATAGCCTCTTCTTCCTTTATCTGCTCCAAGAATGCCTGCATCTGGGGCTTGGATGGCGCCAGGAAACTATCCGGGATGGGAGAGGGGGCTGCATCTGGGGGCAGCCCCAGGGATTTACGGAACAAGCCTAACATCGTGGGCTTCCCTTCCAGATGGCTCCAATCCTTCCCATAGCCGCAGTAGCCCAGCTGGAAGCCGCAGCGTACCAGGTTACCGCTGTCATAGGTTTCCGATAAAAGAAGGTAGGTTTCCAACGCCTTACGGCTGCCCTGGCTCAGGGTAAGGATCCCATCCACTGCCGGGAAGAACCGGATAATCTCTTCATGGCCCCTTGCACACAGCATCACGAGCCTGGAGATATCCTTGGCTTTCTTATAGGAAGCCATAAAGCTTGCCATCAGCGCCGTATCCCCCTTCCCCCACCAGCCTGGGAATACAAACTGCGTATCCTGCCGGGCAGCCAGCCGGCCATAAATTGCCATCCCCTCCATATATTGGCTCTGTATCTGGGATGCATGGAACCTCTGTACCGTTGTCGGCGCACTGGGATTTATTACGATGTAATATCCCCGCATATGTTCCAGATGGAAAAGATCCACAAAAATATCCCCATCCGGCACGCCCTCCGCCAGCAGCCGCTTCCATTCCTGCTCCCAGCCTTCCTGGCATAACAGATGGCTGCCCGGCCTTCCTGCCTGGGGATCCCTTTCCATCAGTTCTGCCGCACTGCGGATAACCGCCCAGCCTTCCTCCTGCTGACCTGGGGCTCTATGCATGGATGACCGAACTTCTTCCTGCTGACCTAAGGCTCTGTGCATGGATGACTGGATTCCCTCCTGCTGCCCTAAGGCTCTGTGCATGGATGACTGGAATTCCTCCTGCTGCCCTAAGGCTCTATTCATGGATGACTGGACTTTTTCTTGCTGCCCCGGGGACATATGCATGGATGACTGGAATTCCTCCTGCTGCCCTAGGGCTCTGTGCATGGATGACTGGAATTCCTCCTGCTGCCCCAGGGCTCTCCGCATAGCTGACCGGGCTTCCTCCCGCTGCCTTGGGATTCTGTGCATGGATGACTGGAATTCTTCCTGCTGCCCTAAGGCTCTATGCATGGATGACTGGACTTTTTCTTGCTGCCCCAAGGAAATGGCAGGAAGATAGTGGAACTGCATTTCTTTCCCCTCTAAAAAACCTGTGATTTTCAAGCCCTGCTGCATACAGAATAGGAGAAGGGCGTCCGCCTCTTTGCAGCATCCGTCCAGCAGGATATGTTCCTGTTGATACCAAAACCCTTTTACACGGTACAGGTTCTTCATAAGCACGCCCCCCGGAAAAAGGAGGACACCTCATTGCATAAATACCAGCATCCGCCGCAGTCCGCCTTCCTCATACGGGCGCGGTATCCCTCCATCCTGCCGCAGCCCCAGATATCCTTTAGCCTCTGATGCTCTAAATTGCCTACCACATGGAGTTTTGGGCTGGAACAGGGCTTTACGTTCAGATAGTCGTCCACAAACAGGATGGACTGCCCTACCAGGCATTCATAGTTATCCGGTGTCTTCTTCCCTTCCAGGAAAAAATCCGGGATATGGCTTAAGTATTCTTCCGAATTGGAGACAAGGTATCCCTCCCGTTTCATGTGCAAGAGTTTTTGGATTAATTCTTCCGCCTCCCGGCGCACTTCCATGGACATGGTATCCTCCTGCTGGAATTCCTGGTGCTGGTATGCGCCGATTTCCACCCAAATGCCCTGGCCGCTCATAAACTCAACCAGTTCTTCCATATCCTGCGCATTGTGCCGGGTCAGGACGGCTGTCACATGGATAATCACATCCTTATATTTCCTGCGCATAGCAACCGCCGCCTCTATCCCAGCCAGCGCCTCTTCCAATTTTGCGCCCCGGTGCAGTTCATAATGCTCCTTTTTCAGGCTGTCAAAGGAAATCACGATATAATTCAAGCCACATGCGCCCAGTTCATCCCAATACCTTGGCAGCCACAATCCATTGGTCATCAGGATTGGCGCCACGCCCTGCCCCACAAAAGCCTTTACGATTTCTGGAAAATCCCTGCGTATCAGCGGCTCTCCCCCGTTGATGCCAACCGCAACAACCCCCAGTTCCCCGGCCTGCCTTGCAATGGACTGGATGCTGCCCAAGGAGATGTCCCCTTGCTTGCGGTACTTTGCCTGGCTGGCTGAATAGGCGCAATAAGAACAGTCCGAGTTGCAGCCGCCCGTTACCTTCAGCATCAGGAATTTGGGGCCTTGGGAAACCCTTCCCTGTCCTATGCCGTCCCAGATTTCCTTACAGATGCGCCGGGCTTCCTCTGCTGTCTTTTCCGGGCAATGCTTCAGATAGCACTGTGCCTTTATTGCATCCCAATATAAATTCCCTTCCATCTCCCAAGGCATAGCGTCTCACTTCCTTTCCTAAAACTGTATTTCCCTAGTATAAATCAAATGTATCGCAGTACCTGCAGTGCCCTAGGTTCCCGCGCCCTTTAAAAAGCGCTTCCCTTACCCTGGCGTATTCCGGGGAGTGCCATGCCTCCAGGACGCCTTGCCGGGCCAGGTCCCCCAAAGTCTCCTTGCCCAGCGGGTCGTTGCAACAAAGGGAAAGTTTCCCGTCTGGCCGCACTACCATCTGCTGGAAGGGCAGTGCACAGCGCTGGCTGGGATAAGATATTTTTTCCGTCCTGTTGGGCGCGTCTCCCCCTCTGGTGGTCAGGATTTCCATCGGGTCGCGGATGACAACCGTCACCTTTTCCTTCAACTCCGGGTGCTGCGTGCAGTATCCTACAACCGCCCGGCTTGTATCATGGAGTTCCAGCTTCCTGGAATAATTGTCAATGACCAGTTCATCCAGATATGGGATAATGCGTATGAACCGCTCCAAGGTAAGGACGGTCCCATTGGTAAATACATGGATTTTCGCCCCGGGAAGCTGCTCCCGGGCAAACATGGCCTTTTCTTCCAAGCCCTTATCCAGGAAAGGCTCGTTGTTGGAAAATAAAGCAAGATGCCCCTGATAAGAAATCCCCTTTAAATCTAGGATAATCTTTTGGAACAGTTCCATACCCATTTGCCTGGGTTCCCTGGTATCATCCCTGCAGTTCACCGGGCAGAAGGCACAAGTCCCATTGCACTGGTTGATGGTTTCAATCTCTATCATTTCAAATAAGGGCACATCCTCATGTACTTCCTCTACATAAGCATTGATTTCTTCCCGCCTGCCATGCTCCTTCTGGCGTCGGTTCCACTCCTGTTCGCTTTTCTGCGCACCGCCGATGCCATATGGATGAATGACCAATTCCTCTGTTGCAAACTGTAACGCCTGCCGGAAGGGGTTGATGACAACGGTATGCGGCGCCTTTTCCCTCATAGCGCGGGCCGTAAGCGCAGCATGGCGCCTGCCGTCCCCGATGAAAATAGCGTCTAATTTATCCTTTCCCATAGAAAGCTGCGCTGGCCCCGCCCCCTCATCCAAGGGGTACACCTCTTCTATCCCTGTCCTTGCTTTGATTTCTTGGCAGAAAAGGGCTGCATTTGCCCCGCCATAAACGCCGATAGCCCCCGCCCCGGAATCTGCCAATGCCTGCAGGGCTTTTTCAAAAGCTGGGGAATAGTAGGTATATTCTGTAATCCCCCATTCCTCCAGCTTCTTTATGATGGCATCCTGGAAGGTGCTGATAAGGATGAGCCGGTACTGGCTGGCATGGGGCAAAAACTGCGCTGCCTCCAGGACGGGATACCCCAGGATTTCTTCCCCAGCCAAGGAAGGGCTGAAATTTACAAAGCACCCGATTCCCTCTTCTTGGAACCGTCCCACAGCTGCAGCTGCATAACGCCCCGTCCCCAAAAAAGCAATCGGCCTTTGCTTTTCCTTCTCCTCCTGACCTAGCCCCAGTGCACGGAGGGTATCCTTATAATAGCTGCGGCAAGTAAACTGCCTGCCCCATTTCCTGCTTTCCCCGGCATATGCTTCTATCCGTTCCGGCTTCTGGATACACTGCCGGATAGCATCTGACATATGCCGTATCCCGGTTTCTTTTTCATCCATTGTGACCAGCATGGCTCCCTTTTCCCCGGCATACTCTGGTATCCCCCCAACTTTTGAGGCCACTACCGCCCCAGGGCCCATCATCCCCTCCAACAGGGCCAGCGGCGCTGCATCCGGCACAAGGGTCGGGATAAGCAGCACGTCCGCCGCCTCATAATAGTCGTTCATCTTCTCATAGGGCAGGAAACCCAAGAGGCGGATGGAAGCTTCGAAGCCTTTGGTTTCCCAGAACAGCTTCCTATAATAGGCATTTTTCTGCCTCTTCCCGGAAAAGCAGCCGCCCGCTATCAGAAGCTTTGCCCTTTTTTTGCCATCCTTAAGCCCCTTTATGGCCTTTTTAAACGCCCGGACCATTTCCAGCACGCCCTTCTCCTGGCTTAGCCGGCCAGAATAGAAAAATACCGTTTCTTCTTTCACCCCTAAGCCGCGGCGCGTCCGTTCCCTCCTGGCCATATCCAGCTTCCGGCCAAATACTTTGCGGTTCACGCCGTTTTGGACGGTAATTACTTGCTCTTGGGTTATTTCCGGATACTGTTTTAAAATGTCCTCCCGGACATATCCGCTGACTGCCAGGATTTTCCTGCACTTTACAAAGAGATCCCTGTCCGTCTTTGTGTCCAGCACGGCAGAATGCTGGTGGTAAGCATATTTCCCCGCATACTTCTGGCTGTTGCCATAGAGGCGGAGGGCAGACAGCAAGGAAAGCCTGTTTTCAAAAATGACCCAGTCGAACTCCTGGCTATGCAGATACTCCGCCGCCTTCTGCGTATAATATTTTTCCTGGAAAAAGTTCTGGTAAAACATGCTTTTCCAGTCCTTTTTGATATATTCCAGATAAGAATAGACGCCAAAATCTGCAATCTTATCCTTTAAGGGCAGGCGCACAAATACAAATTCTGTATGCCGGTAACGCTGCGCTTTTTGTTCTGCCCTTGGCTCCCATATCCCAAAGACCGTAAGCTGCATTTCCTGGTGCACCTCATTCTGGCGCACCAAAGACTCTGCCAAGGTCTCCACTGCGCCGCCCCAAACGGCAGGCACAGGCAATATGCCAGGCGTAATCAACAATACTCGGTTCCCTTTCATGGTTTTTCCACCTCTTTCAACAGAGCCTGCATCTGCCCATCGTAATTGTGCCTGTAAAAGTCCTTGTCCGGGTTTAGGATTTTGATACCAGACAGCATCTCATCCCGCAGGAAGATACAGCCCACACAGTATTTTGGAAGCCATCCCTCATAGAACATCCGCCGGATTTCCTGCATCACCGGGCCGTTCCACACCTTTAAAAACCCGCCGTCCCGGCAGATATTCCCTAGGGAATGCATCCAGTTTGCACAGCAGAGGAACATATTCCCGTTTACCTCCACAAAGGGGCGTTCCACTGCCATCCGGCAGATACCGCTGCAGCGGTACTGGCTGGGAATGGCAAACTGATCCGTTGTGGCTTCTATCCTGGGCGTCAGAAAACCGCTGCTTTCATAACGCCTGTACAGGCTTTCTGCAAAGCCTTCCGGCTTATCCCCAAGGCTCCTGATAAGCCCTAGTTCTTCCTCCAGGGTCCTCTCTTTGGGCAGATGGAGGAGGTATTCCGGGAATGCATAGGCCAGCCCATGGTGCTTTGCCGCTTCCTGCGCTTCCTGCAGGAAATGAGCCGCTGCAGTTGGGTAATGGCGCAGGCTGTCCCTGTCATTTTCCAGGAGCATCTGTACCGTGACATCCATCACCGTGACTGCCTGGAAGCCCAGCTGGGCTGCCAGCCCTACAATCCCTGGAAGTTCTTCTATGTTCTGGCGCATGGCTACCACTGCCATCTGCATGCGTAAGCCCTCCCCGGCGCCCCGCAGCAGCCGCACATGTTCCAAGAACTTGGAAAAGCACAGCCCTTTGCGGATAGACTCATAGGTGGCTGCCGTACAGGCATCGCAGGAAATATTGATATCATAGAAGGACTGGTGGATGGCTTCTGCCAGTTCCCTGGTCATCACAGAGGCGTTCGTGCTGCATGTCATCTGGATCCCAAAGCGGTGGTAGGTTTTTATGATAGTAAGGATATCCGGATGCAGGAACGGCTCCCCCATCCCCTGCAGCGTAATCCTGCCCACATAGGGGAGCACAGGGCGCAGGGCTTCCATAAGCCCTTCCCCTGCATCAGCCGCCCCATGGTTCTTGGTAAAAAAATGGCTGCACATAACGCAGCGGGCATTGCATTTATCCGTATGCTCTACCTGCAGGTTTACTGGGTAGAAGGAAACCTCCGTCTTTTTCCCTGCCACCTCAAGCTCTAAGATTTCCCGGTTCAATGCCTTGGCCTGCCCAAATTGGCCGGATTTCGCATAGGCCTGCCTCTGCCTGCGCAGCTGGCCTAACTTCCCTTCCGGCTCTTCCGCCAGCCTTTCATAACGCCCAATCCAATAACTGCTGGCCTCTTGCCCCCCGGAAACAGAGACATCCGTCAAGATAATATCCCGAAGGCAGCTTTCCTTCTCTTCCTGAGCCACCGGCGCATCCGCCTGCTTCTCTTCCTGGCTGTCCCGTCCCTTCCTGCCAAGGCGCATCCAGCCTTTGCATAGGCGGGGGAAACGGTCGTACAGGTATCCCCATTGGGGGTGTTCCAGCTTAAACTGGCTCCCCGGGTCATTAAAACGGTAGTTTTCCTGAAACAGGAACGTATCGCACAGCAAGACGGCATCTGGAAAGTTTTGGTACAGGTTATGGACAAAGGACAGGACCTGCCGGTAGGGGATATAGCAGAACAAGCCTTCTACCACAAAGACCGCCTTCCCGCTGCATTTTTTCTTCAGCTGTGCGAAGAATCCCTTCCCAAACACTTTTCTGGTCCCATAGATATGGTAGCCTGGCCGCTCTGGCACATATTTCTTCTTCCAGTAAGCCACCTCCGGCAAGTCGATGTCTATGTATTGTCCCCCATACCCTTCCAGGCGGTAAGCCTGCGTATCGAACCCGCAGCCGATATTGGCCACCGTCCCAACCTCCTGCTCCTGTAATACCTGGCGCAGCAATCGATCCAGCTCCTTCTTGCGCACGGCTACGTTTACCATCTGCCCCTTCGGGATGCGCCCCCTATCCAATACCTGGTACGGGTTTATCCTTTCGCGCCTCAGCTGTCCCCTTAATTTACGCACCAGCCTTCCCCTGATAGGATCCCTGCAGGTACAGAGCCCTTCCTGATGGCAATATTCACAGTAAAATGCTGTCACCAGGCCTGTCCACGCCACCTCTTTCAATGATTTCTCTATCTTCACCTTACACCTCTTATACCTTCCCCCGCAGGTTTGCAGGTATTACATTGGTCAGCCCATCGTACATCTCATAGAGCGCATTGGGGTTTTTGACCGCCATCTTTCCGTTTTTCTGGTATTTCCACATCGCGTACCGATACACCGCCAGCACCCCCATCAGGGAAGTCACTCGGTAAAATTCTTCTGGCGCCCCTTCCGGGAAATAGCCCCGCAGCAGCCCGATGGTAAATTCCTCATGTTCCGGCGGATAAAAAAACAGGTTGCTCATAAAATCCATCCAGGGGTCGGTAAACATACAGCTCTCAAAATCAATGATATGCAGCCCGTCCTGGCAGAGCATAATATTCTGGGGCTGGTAATCCATATGCGCAAAGCAGGCCGGCCTGCCCTTCCATAGCTGGGCATGTTTCTGGAAATAAGCGTCAAACTCCTGCTTGTGCGGGAAATCTACTTTTTTCAGCTGGCAGTAAAAACGGTAATGCCTGTACTCCCTCCTGGGATTGCGGATTTTATCCGGTTTGTACCTACTCTGGAACCTATGGATCCGCTTCAAGAGTTTCCCGCACGCTTCCCCATAGGCAGCCAGTTCCCCAGGCGCCAGTTCTGGCCGCATCTGCAATAAAGTCTTCCCCTCTAACCAGGGATATGCGTTGCAGTGGCGTTTCAGTACCGTGGAATAGCGGCTGGATATGGCTGCATGCAAAGGTATGCCGGATGCCTGGATTTCCCTGGCCATGTCCGGGAGGTTCCCTCTTAAGTTGTATTTCGTCGTAAGTTTTACCAGGAATTTCCCCTCTTCCGTATAGGCAAAATATTTCAGGTCCATATAGGTCCCAAGGTCGGCTTTTCGGATATCATCCACTTTACAGCGGAAAAGCTTACGGATTTCCTGCTGGATGATTTTTTCCTGTCCCGTTTCCATGTAAAAAACCTCCTATCCATTCGCTGACTTTCCCAGGTTCTTTCAAATGCAGGTAATGGCTGCCGCCTTCCATGCGGATTTCCTGCCCCCGCTCCCGGATTAGGCGCACCTCTTCCTCTGGCAGCATAGGGTCTTTGGCGTCGCGCAAAAGCAGGATAGGGCAGCTTACGCCTTCCAGGATCCTGGCGCCTTCCTGCTCCAGCCCTGGGTCTTGCAGGAATGCAGCAGAAACGTCCCTGCATTTCTTAATATCCCCAGGCCCAAACCCTGGGTATTGGAACAGTGCCTGGCTGTCCTGGTCCAGGGTATCATTCCCAAAACAGATGCAGCGGTATCGGGCCGGTATCTGCGCCAGGTAAGCAAGCTGCTTTTGCATGTCCCCGCTGCGGGCTGCCTCCTCCAGCGCCTGCTTTTGCCCTTCTAAATCTGCACAGCGCCCAGGCATTTCCTCGTATAGTTTCCTGTAACTGCCCAACAGGGACTGCAGGGACGTCCTGATATCAATGGCAGGGTTCTCTAATACCACAGCCTCTACCTGCCTGGGGAACCAGGCCGCATAAGACAGGGCAACCCTCCCGCCAAAGGAATGCCCCAACACTGCCCAGGACTCCATCCCAAGCTGGCGCCGGATATCCTCAAAATCCAGAACAACCTGCCGGACATTTATCTTCGAGGGATCCGGCTCCCGCCCGGAACGCAGCACCCCGCGCTGGTCCACCAGGACCACGTCTGCATACGGCGCCAATTCCTCCGCCAGCCTCCCAAAGGTAATGCAGGATTCCCCAGGACCCCCGTGGATAATCAGGATGGTATGCTCTTTCTGGTTCCGATGGTGTTCTACATACAGCCTGCGGCCGTCTTTCATTGCCAGCATCTTTTTTCCCCTATCAGCCTTGCCACTTCCTGGTCAAATTCGCTGTCCCAGAAATCCCTATCAATCCCTTCCACCTTGATTTGGGAGGTAAACATCTGGTTGCGCAGGAAAATACAGCCCTTGCAGTACTTGGGCAGCCGCCCTGCTGCAAACATCTGCCGCAGGGCCTGGTAAGCTTCCCCATTCCAGATTTCCTCAAAGGAGGATCTATCCAGGTTCCCCAGGCTGTGCAGCCAATTGGCGCAGCATAAGAACAAATCCCCGTTCAAATCAATATAAGGCTCCTCTGCAAAATAACTGCAGAATCCCTTGCACCGGTAAGCGCTTGGCACGGCAAACCCCTCCAAGGACGCCGGGATGGTATTGCCGTCCAAATGCAGTCCCTTATACCTTTCTTTCAGCTGGCTCTGGAACTCTTCTGATGGGAACATGGGATAGCGGCTTATTTCCTCCTGCTCCTGTTCCAGGGGACGGCCCTCTGCCTCCATCAGCAGTTTGGGGTATGCAATCCCAATCCCCAGCCTGCCTGCCTCTTCTATGGCTTCCCCCAGATATTTTTTCAGCGTAGAGATATAGTTGCCCGGCGCATCCTTCTGGTTGCCCAAGAATCCCTGGGGCGTTAGGTCCACGATTGTGATATGGCAGCAGCCAAGCCCTGCTGCCAGGCGGACAATCCCTGGAAGCTCCGCCAGGTTCTGCCGCATGGCTACGGTGTGCATCCGCATCTTAAGGTTAGGGCAATGCGCCCGCAGCATCCTGGCATTTGCCTGGAACTGCGCAAAGCTAAGGCCTTTGCGGATCCCCTCATAGGTTTCCTTGGTAAAAGCATCACAGGAAAGGGTAATGCTGGTAAAAGCCTTCCTTATCGCCTCTGCCAGTTCCTGGTCCATATAGGCCATGTTCGTATTGCAGGTCACCCGAACCCCATAGCTGTGATACCATTCGATAAACGCTGCAATCTGGGGATGGGCCAGGGGCTCCCCTACCCCATGCAGGGTAATCTTCTCCGCATAAGGCAGCAGCGGGCGGATTTTCTCCCGGAACTTGCCGTCCGCGAAACGTGCCTTGGTATTCTGGGTAAAAAAATGGCTGCACATGATACACTGGGCATTACAGAGGTTGCTGTGCTCAATCTGGAGCCGGGGCGGGTAATAGTCAACCGTCCTGCACTGGCCCTGCTGGTCCTCCTCCATAATCCTGCGGTTTATCCGCTTGGCTTCCTTCCAATTCTTGTCCTTTACAGACTGGCTGCGTAAATTTAATAAGCTCTCCCTTGCCTTATCCCGTTCCATTCCCATTCCCTCATTCCACCTTTTCTGCTTCCCTTCCTATGCTTTGTCCCTCTTTTTTCCTGTCCTGCTTCCCTTTCTATGCTTTGTCCCTCATTCTGCCTGTTCTGCCAGCCCCTGCAGGAGTTTGGAAAATTCATTTTCATAGAAGGTCTCATCTATGGATACCAGCTTTAGGCGGCTCATTGCCTCCCCTTTCAGAAAAGAGCATGCATTACAGTACTTGGGCAGCTTCCCCTGGTAAAAATTCCTGCGGACGGCCCGGTAAGCCTCCCCATTCCAGATTTCCCCAAAGCTGGCGGCCTCTTTCAGGTTCCCATAGACATGCACGCCGTCGGTACAGCAGCCAAACAGTTCCCCTGTGGGAGACAGGAAGGGCGTCTCTGCAAAATTATTGCAGATTCCCTGGCAGATGGTCTTTCCTGCCTGCCCTACGTTCCCTACCGTAGCCGGGATTAATGGCTTCACCATGTTAAGCTTCTGGTAAGCCTCCCTAAGGCGGCGCTGCGCCTGGGCGTCCGGGAACATGGGATACCGCTCCATCTGTGCCTGCTCTTCCTCCATTGTACCAATGGGGCTGCAATGGAAGATATGCTGCGGGATGCTGATAAGCCGTACCTTGCTGCCTGCCGCCGCCTCCTGCACCTTTTCCAGATAATAGCGGGCTGTATGGGGATAGCGGCCTATTTCATCCCATTCATTGCCCATTAGCTTCTGGGCCGTCAGATCCATAATGGCCACGGAATCCACCCCAAGCTGCTCTGCAAAGGGTATGATATCCGGAAGCTGCTTTAGGTTCTGGCGCATGGCTACCACATTCATACGGATATGTAGGTCCGGGCAGGTTTCCCGCAGCAGGCGGGCATTTTTACAGAATCCCCCAAAGGACACCTTCCTGCGGATCTGCTCAAAAGTTTCCTGGACGGGGGAATCACAGGACACCACAATTTCCTGGAACGAATCCCGGATACACTGCGCCAAAGCCTTATCCATGATAGACAGGTTGGTATTGCAGGACACCTCCGCCCCATAAGATCTGTACAAAGCGATATAATCTGCAATCCTGGGATGCAGGAAGGGCTCCCCAATCCCATGGAGCAGTACTTTGTCCGCATAGGGGAGGATTTCCTCCAGCTTGCGGATGACGCTGTCTTCGATAAAGCCCCGCCCAAAATTATCCGTATAGAAATGGGAGCACATGATACATTGGGCATTGCACAGGTTGGTATGTTCCACCAACAGTTTCGGCGGGAAATACGACACCTTTTCCTGCTGCCCTTCCACATCCAGTTCCAGGAAAATATGGTTGATAAGTTTTACCAGCTTCCATTTCCTTTGATGCAGGTATTGCTGCTGGATTTGCTTTAACGGCTCCCTGCCTTCCTGCTCCCAGGAAAAGGAAGGGTCCTCTTTTTTCAATTCCCCAAGCAGATGTTCCACACACATATTCCCTTATCCCTCCACGCATATCCAGTCCTGCAGGCTGGCCTCTTCCCTGGAACGCACCTCCCAGGGGAAGTATTCCTTTTCCCGTTTACAGTGGCTGCATAATTCCAAGGGGCAGCCCAGCCTGCGGTTGATTTCTTCTCCGTCTATCCCCGGCTCATACAGATTGATCCACCCATCCACCGGAATCTTTGTATGGTAAACCCGGTTCAGTTCCTCTGTGGAAAATGGGACGATGCATGCGGCTAGCTTCCCATCCCGCAGGCTATGGCAGGTTCTGGTGGAACAATCCTGAAAGACCGTTTCCCTGTCGCTGCCGGCGCCCAAGGTGAAGCGTTTATAAAATTCCGTCACCGGGGAAATATTTTTCTCAATCCCATAAGCATCCAAGACTGGCCCTATCTTATCCCATGCGGCCGCAGTCGGCGGGTACATGGAAATATCCAAAATCACCTGATGGCGGGCTATCGCCTGCAGCAGCCTTGCCTCTGCCTTCGGCAGCAGCAGCCCGTTTGTGACGATATGGATTTCTGAAACTGGGAAGCATTCCCTTGTCAAGGCCACATATGCTTCCAATTCCTGGTTTAAAAAAGGCTCGCCGCCCATCAGGCGGATTAACCCAATCCCTGCAAAGAGCTGCCCCAGGCGCAGAAGATCCCTCCTGTAGCTTCTGATATCTGGGAACCTGTTCCCCATGAGGTTGGCACAATGCCCACATCCCCTGCAGTTCAGGTTGCAATGGTCTGCCACATGGAATTCAAACCCCATCAGCCACGGCTTCCCTTTGTCAATGGGGATGAAGAAATGCTCTTTTTCATTCTGTTCCCTGCGCAGCTGGCTGGCCGGGACAAAATATACCTGGATGCCTGGGACAGCATTTAATTTCCCCAGCAGTTTGGGCATACGCTTGGCAGCGTTCGGGAGGATGCAATCCGTAATCCCTGCCTCAGCAAACCGGGCGAAATCCAAAACGGGAAGCCCTCCAAAGGTTCCCGGAGCCTCGCTCAACATGGCTTCCACCTGAAATTCATCGCTGAACTGCTCCCTGATTTTCTGCAAAACAATGAATGCGGACTGCCCAATCCCATAGATGACAGCGCTGCGTGCCATAAGCCTTCCTCCTTCCTCCAACCCCTCTTGCCTATCTGTTCTCCCAGAACACCTCGTCGTCAAAAAATGCCTGGTCCATATCCGCCACATGGAAGGGATATGCCTGGACAGCCTGGCAGCTGCTCAGCATGG
Organism: uncultured Lachnospiraceae bacterium; assembly: GCA_910588965.1. Lineage (GTDB taxonomy): Bacteria > Bacillota > Clostridia > Lachnospirales > Lachnospiraceae > Petralouisia. Next base: position 79,177 of record CAJUSO010000004.1, read on the forward strand.
CATAGCGGCAGCCGATACAGAAGTCCGGCAGGTTCCCCTCAAAAAAGGCCTGGCGGCACGCCTGGTAGACTGCCCCGTTCCATATCCCATCGAGGCCGTCCTCCAATAGGTTCCCTACCCCTTTGGTTTTCCCAAAACAGCAGAGCGTAAGGTTCCCGGATACATCCACGTAGAGTTTTTCATAAAGGTTTTTGCAGATCCCTTCACAATGGTATTGCCCAGACGCCACTTCCCTTATTTTCTCCACCTGATGGAGCCTTTGGTAGGCTTCCTGGAAACGCTGCCTCTCTTTTGCAGTGTAAATGCGGGACTGGGCTTCCTGATCCGCCTTCTTTAGGCTTTCCCATTCCGTGCGCTCCTTGGGGATATCCTCTTGTATCTTGTAATCCCAGTTGACAGCCAGTGTAATACCGTTTCCATCCGCATAAGCCTTGGCCTCCTCCAGCATCTTCGATGCGATATGGGGATAACGCATGGGGGTGTCCGCTTCGTTTTGCAGGTAATTTGTAGTCAGGAGGCTGCTGAACATCACCTGCCGTATCCCGGATTGCTTTAAGAATGCCAGCAAGGGAACCAGGCTTCGCATGTTCTGGCGCATGACTACTGTATTTACCATTATCCTCCCTGCGTCCATATGGTGCGTCAGCACCTGCAGGTTTTGGGCAAATCGGGCAAAATCCCCGCCTCGGCGGATGGATTCATAGGTTTCTGGGGTGCCGCCGTCGCAGGAAACGGTCAGCAAGGTGAAATGCCGATCTAGAAAGCCTGCCAAATCTTCTGTCAGCAGGGACAGGTTCGTGGTCATGCAGATTTGGGCGCCATATCCTGCCAGTTCTTCTACCATCTCTTTAAAATGAGGGTATAAAAGGGGTTCGCCGTCGCCTTGGAGCATGACCCTCTTGCAATATGGCAACAAGGGCTTCAGGCCTTCCCATACCTGGGGCGGGAGATGGGAAGCCTGGGTATTCCCCGCCAGGGCATGGGGGCACATGGCGCAGCGGTAGTTGCAAAAGGACGTGATTTCAATATCAATATCTTTCGGCAAAAAAGAGACTACGGTATTTTTTTCTTGCAGGTCCTTTTGGAGGGATTGCTGGTTCCTCTGTTTTTCCATGGCATACATGATTGGGGCTCCTTCCTTGGGATTCTATGCTATGCGCCGGCGGTATCCCAGACGTATCCAGGGTGGGCGGTGCGCCTCTTGGGACGGTGCAACGTCCTGCCTGGCAAGCTGCAGGCTATGGCTCATATAGGACAGTGCAGCATCTTGCCTGGCAGGCTGCAGGCTACGGCTCATAGGAGCAAAACAGGGTGCAAGCATTTTTATAATAAACCTTTTCCAACACCTCTTTGGAAAGGCCGATGCCGTAAATGTTCCAGCGGCCGCCCCAGGGAAAGGCTTTGGGGGCGTGGGGGAAATACTCGTCTTGGGTTTCCAGGAAACGATACCAGGTCTCGTAAGAATCGGGTTCTCCTGCAAAATAGTCTGTGCCAAACAGGATACGATCCTGGTACTTCTGGAAAAAGCCTGCCGCCGTGTAGGGCTGGCGGCCAAGTTCGGACAGGCAAGCGGCTGTGTCGATATACATATTTGGATATATGTCCAGCCATTTGGCTACTTGGCGCAGGTTGGACGGCCAGGATCCCATATGGGCAATGATAAAGCGGGTATCCTTATGGGTACAGATCAATTGTTCTTGCTGCTCCATTAAAGTTTGGAAGGAAATGGTGGGGTCTTGGGCATAACACCATTTGGGCATTGCCTGCAGTTCTTCCATCCGTTCATTTTGGAGCGTTGGATGTTTGAAATAGGCTGGGGGGTCGGCGGCATGTATCAGAACCGGCCAGCCCCTGGCTGCGGCCTCCTCCCAGATGACACATAGGCTGGGGTCAGAAAGGAAAATGCGCTTCCCCTTGGCCTTGGTCTGGAAGGCCAGGTCTTTCCAGATTTTGATTCCGGATATCCCTTCGGTATCAAAGCATTCAAATTGGCGGCGCACGCATTGCTCAAAGTCCCTTTGCCCGAGGCTGGATGCGTCAATCGGGGCAAAATGATAGAGGAAGCTGCCAAGCGGGCTTGTCTTTTCCCGTTCCCGTTCATAGGGGCGGCCTGGAAATAACGGGAGGGATACTGCTTTCTCTATCCCCTTCCCTTTCAGGAAATGGTATACTCCGTTGGCGCAGTATCTGGTTTCAAAGGGTTCGCTCCGGTATTTGGCCCCAAAATGGGTATGGATATCTATGACAGGGCAGGCCGGTTTTTCTATCCTGTGGGCAGGGGTAATTAATTCGCTGTCCGGTTTGTAGTCTTTCAGAAGGACGGCTCCCAGGCTAACCATGATAGGGCTCCTTACCGTTCACTTGCTTTAGGTAAGCCCCGCGGTCTGGCAGATGCAGAGACTTCAGCTGATCCAAGATGATAAAATTACAGTTATTGCAGACGGCAGGAAGCTTATGGCTGGAAAAGCAATCCCGGATGAGCCGGACGCTTGGGGACTGCCAGTAGCCTTTGATGGAGCGGATGTCTGCTAATCCTTCTGTATAGTGGTAGCCGTCCACACAGCATAAGGCCAGCCTGCCGTCTAGGGAACAGTATACCTGGCTGCTGAATATGTCGCAGAGCCCTTTGCAGGCATGGATGCTTTGGGTTTCTGCCTCCGAGGTGATTTTCTGCCTGTCAAATATCAGGTTTGTGCGATGCCGGGCAGCGCTTGGGTTCCTGGGCGCCAAAAAGGGCTGGCAGCGCAGCCTCTTTCGGTCTGCTTCTGCGTCACCTTCTTGTCCCAAGGCGTCCCTGGGGTAATCGAATGCTATCTGGAGTTCCCCTGCCCTTTGGGCTGCCTGCTTTAACGCTTGGGACAAGAGGCCTGGGTATTGGTTAGGGGCGTCGCAGTAGTTCCCGTTTTCTTCCATGGCTATCATTTCTGTCATGCTTACTTTGGAAAAGCCGTGCCCTGCTGCAAATTCTACCAGTTCCGTCAGCTGTTCCAGGTTCTGCCTCATAATTACCACGGACAGGTTCAGGCGGACCTTGGGGCACCTTTTCCGTATTTTCCCCACATTCCCCACAAAATCCTCAAAGCGCAGCCCTTGCCGGATCCTTTCGTAATCTTCCTTGCGTACAGACTCGCAGGATACATTGATTTCATCAAACAGCCTCTCAATATATGGCAGAAGCTCCTCCGGGAGATAAGATAAGTTGCTGTTGGCATAGAGGCGGATCTGGTACTTCTGGTATACCTCCAGGTAATCCAGGATATGTTTGGCCAGGAAAGGCTCCCCGTAGCCATGGAGGCCCACATGCCTGCAGAAGGGCAGGAAGGGGATAATCCTTTGGAAAGTCTCTGGCGGCAGGTCACGGCATTTTTGCTTGTCCGCATTCCAATGGCCGCACATGATGCACCGGGCATTGCAGCGGTTCGTATGCTCCAGCTGTATTTCCTTGGGATAAAACAGCCAGTCCTTATGGCCGTTCAGCCTGGTGACCATAATCAGGAACTCATTATAAACCTTGGCCGCCGTATAATCCTCCTGCCTCAGCAGTTCCTGCTGAAGCCCAAGGATATCACGCTCTTGTTCCATATCCCAGATTTTATGGGCATAGTAAAAACCGAAAGCGTAGCGGCCCTTGGGGCATTCTTTTAAAAATCCTTTCCCGCTTCCATATTCCCTTGTTAGGACTACCTGCTGCCCAGGAAAGTTCCCTTGTGCAAGGTATGGCGCAATCTCTTGCTGCATTGCTCGGTCTTGGCAGATAATCAATTTCCCATCCCCTTTTCCTATTCCCGCAAGCTATCCGCTGGGCGCCCTGCTCCTATCAGCGCCCGCTAGATGCTCCGGGGTATCTATTTCCTGCGTCCCCTTACAGGCAGCGCCGCTTTACAAAGCTGCCAGGGAAGGGTTACGCCTTGGCTCCTCCTTCATAGTCTTCTGCAAGGAACAGCTCCTTTTTTTCTTCTACTTCCAGATAAGATAATTCCTGATTGATTAGGAACGGGCAATGGAAGCAGAAATCCGGCAGGCGGCCCTGATAAAACATTCCCCGGGTTTCCTGGGCTGTCGGCCCATTCCACAGTTCCCCGAAATCCATCTCCCCCAGATTCCCGTAGCTGTTCTGGCTGTTCTCACAGCATGAAGCCGCCTTGCCGCGGCAATCTAAGTACAGCCCCCTTGCGACCCAGTCGCAGATCCCTTTACAACGGATGGGCTCTGTACGCGCCTTTGCTTTGGGACGGCGGAAAGACCCTTGCTGGATTTTCCCAAGGCAATCCTTTGCCAGCCGTTCCTGGTGTTCCCTGGTATAAGGGAAAGGAAGCCGGCTTAAAAGCCTTTCCTGCTCCGTTAGCGCATGCCCATCCACCGGAAGGCGGTAATTCATGGGAAACACTACTTTTATCCCAAGGCGGTCGGCCTCTTTGGCCGCTTCCCCAAAATATTTCCTGGCGGCATCTTCATAGTGGATCGGATCTTCTGCATAATTCTGCAGGAAAGAATTTACGCCCAGCCTGCCGAAACGCACTTCTTCAAATCCAAGGGAAGATGCAAAGCGTACAATCTCAGAAGCCTTCCGGATATTCCAGGCCATAGCCACCACGGACATACTGAGGCGGACTTGGGGGGCGGATTTACGCAGCCGCCGTACATTTTCCACAAAATCCCCAAAAGACAAGCCTTGCCGGATTTTCTCATAGCTTTCTTGTCCATAGCCATCACAGGAAATATTAATCTGCTGGAATGTCTCCCGGATAAGGGGAAGCCATTCCTCCTTCAGCACAGACAGGTTCGTAGTAACCATCGCCTTGGCTTGATAAGTATGCAAAAGCCCTAGCCATTCTGGGAAATCAGGGGCAAGGAACGGCTCCCCATATCCGTTCAGGAGCACCAGGGAAGCATACGGCAGAAGCCCCTTCACTTTTTCTTTTACCTCCGCCGGGAAATGCCTTGCCCTTGCATTGCCCTCGTAGTAATGGTGGCACATAATGCAGCGTGCATTACAGTAACTCGTCAGTTCTATCTGCAAAACATCGGGATAATGCCAGAACACCTTCTTCTGCTGCTTTATCTCCTGTTCTGCCAAATTCCTGTTATCCTGCTTTATCCCCTGCACGTCCGCCTCTCCCGCTTGGCCTCCTTCTGATGGCTTACACGGCTGCATTTTCCCTTGCCCTGCAAAGCTTCCTTCCAGCTGCTTCCTCAGCTGCACGTCCACCTTTCCCGCTCGGCCTCCTTCTGATGGCTTACACGGCTGCACTTTCCCTTGCCCTGCAAAGCTTCCTTCCAGCTGCTTCCCTGGCTGCATATCCGCCTCCCCTGCTTGGCTTCCTTCCGATGGCTTCCCTGGCTGCACTTTCCCTTGCCCTGCAAGCCTTCCTTCCTGGCGGCTCATTGTTATATCCCTCTCTCTGCTGCCTTCTGCCTCCAGGCATGCATCACTTTTATCACTTTAGGGCAGGCAATCCGGAACCATGCAGAATACTTTTCCGGGCACTGCTCCAAATCCTCCATCAAATCCTCCATCTCTACCCAAACCCCATCCATGGCCTCTTCGGGGTTACAGGTGATTTCCTCCTGGTACTCGCCCAGCAGCACATGGTCGTATTCATACTCGTACAGCCCTTCCCTGTATTTCTGGTAATAGACAAAGGAATCTATCTCCATACAGCGGCAGGAAACCGACAGTTCCTCCCACAGCCGCCTCTCTACCGCTTCTTCCAAGCTTTCCCCTTTCCGCGGATGGGAGCAGCATGCATTGCTCCAAAGGCCGCCGGAATGGTATTTATCCAATGCGCGCCTTTGGATAAATAACTGGCTCCCGCGGTACAAAAATACGGAAAAGGCCCTGTGGAGCCAGCCGTTCCTATGGCACTCTTCCTTTGATCCATATCCGGTTTCTTCGTCCAGCACATTGACCCGTATCAACTGTTCCTGCATTTTACCGCACCTCCTAACGCTCCCAGAATATCAGTTATAACTTCAGTTCCTTTTTAAAATATGCGATGGTCTCCCCAAGCCCCTGCTCCAGGCTTACCTTGGGCTCCCACCCGATGGCCTCTTTGATCCGGCTGATGTCCGGCTTCCTCTTTATGGGGTCGTCGGCCGGCAGTTTTTGGTGTACCACCTTGGAAGAAGAGCCTGTCAGCCCAAGGATGCGTTCTGCAAGGCCTGCCATCGTGATTTCTGATGGGTTGCCGATATTAAAAGGCCCTGCCAGTCCCAGGCCGCCCTGCTCCATCAGGGATACCATGCCTTCCACCAAATCGCTTACATAGCAGAAGCTCCTGGTCTGCATCCCGTCCCCATATATGGTAATATCCTTATCCTGCAGCGCCTGGACAATAAAGTTCGACACTACCCTCCCGTCGTCCATCCGCATATTGGGGCCGTAAGTATTGAATATCCGCAGGATACGGATTTCTACCTGGTGCTGCTGGTAATAACTGAAAAATAAGGCCTCCGCCGCCCGTTTCCCTTCATCGTAGCAAGCCCTTGGGCCGATAGGGTTCACATTCCCATAATACCCCTCCGGCTGCGGATGCACCTTGGGGTCCCCATAGACCTCGCTTGTGCTGGCCTGCAGGATACGCGCCTTATTTTTCTTGGCAAGCCCCAAAAGATGCAATGCGCCCAGCACGCTGGTCTTGGTGGTCTTTATGGGATCATACTGGTAATGGACCGGGCTGGCCGGGCAGGCTAGGTTGTATATCTGATCCACCTCCAGGTAGAACGGCTTTGTCACATCATGCTGTACCAGCTTAAAACCGGGATGCCAAAGCAATCCTGCAACATTCTCCTTCCTCCCTGTAAACAGGTTGTCAGCACAGATGACTTCATTATTCTGTTCCAGCAATTTCTTGCACAAGTGGGAGCCGATAAACCCGGCGCCGCCTGTCACCAATATCCTTTTTCCCATTCTATGCCTTCCTTACCCTCCTGCTAAGCCCCCAGCAGCCTTTTGGCAGCCTTCATTGACAGCGGGCCGCAGGCAAAACCAACGATAAAACCAACGATTAACAACACGCCGTACACCGACTTCCAGGCCTGGAAAGCCAGCGGGCAAAACCCCAGCTGCCAAGTAAACATAACCGCGCTGATGATTGTCACATACCAGAAATCACAAAGCGCCGCCGTTACCACCTGCGGCCAGACGCTTCCCTCCGGAAAACGGCATCTGCCGCAGATCAGGCGCACCATGGAAGGGATTGGCACAACCAGGCAGGCCGCAAAATTGATGGCATAGGCCTTCAAAAATGATACCAAAAAGTCCATCACCGTAGTAAACCCCGCCGTCATCATTGTCACTGTGACGGTAATGGCAAGCCCCACGAAAATATTTTGGATGAAATTAAATACAAGATTTTCTTTCGAATACACGCTGTCCTCCCCTAAATATTGATCAGGCCGAATTTCATGCTCCCATAATATTTGCCCAGCAGGTGCCATAAGGTCTCAATGACAAATAAGTAAGCGCCCTTTTTCCCTCTCATCATATCCCGCAGGTTCTGGAACAGCACCTTATAAATCTGCAGGTCATAATTAAAAAACGACCCGTATACCTTCTGCAGCTTGGAACTGGAAACCCCGTTCCGAAAACTCTTGCGCTTAATGCCTGCCAGGTCTGTGGGGGAATGGGCTTTGATCCTGGCCTTGGGCTCATACTTCAGTTTTGCCCCTGCATCCAGCGCCCGCCAGCAGATATCAATATCCTCGGCATGGTTGGCAAACCAGTTATTAAAGCCCTTCAGCTGGTACAGAAGCTTCCTGGTATAGGCGCAGCTTGCCGTTATAAACGCGTCATTCAGCGTCTTACGTTCCACATAATAAGGCTCGTCCCCATAACTCATCAAAATCCGCAAAGACAAAGTTCCCCAGAAATCCTCGTATTTATTTTCCGGCTCTGCCGGCTCAATATAAGCGCCAAGCCCGTCGATATCCTCCTGCTCAAAGGCGGCCCTTATCTGTGCCAGCCAATCCAGCTCTGGGATACAGTCCGCATCCAGGAATGCGATCACATCTCCCTTTGCCGCCAGGATGCCCACATTCCTGCCCCCTGCCGCATGGCCCTTGGGATTGCACAGCACCTTTGCCCCGAACCTCCTGGCAATCTTCCTGGTGCTGTCCGTGGAATTGCCGTCCGCCACAAGGACTTCATAAGGCTGCTCGGTCCCCGCTGCCAAGGCAGCCAGGCACTCTGGGAGCCATCTCTCTTCATTATAAGTAGGTATTACAACTGAAATCTTCATATATCCCATCCATCCTATTGAAATTCCCGCTTCCGCGGCTAACAATCCCTACACGCCCGCAAAACGCCTAACATCGGCATCCTCCCCTCTATCCCGCTGGGAAAAAGCGCGGGCCATGCCCCCTATAACCTAGCTGGCGGGGCGCTGCAAACTCTATCATGGCATCTGTATGGAAAATCTCATTTATTTCCTGCAGCATCTGTGCCGGGACCTCCTGCGCTGGTTCCTTCTCCACCCGGACCTTTATCTTGCCCTGCTCCTGCCTGGCTTCATAGTCCAGATAAAACCCATGCCCCATCAGGCAGTTTTCCAAAGCCTCTGGGAAGACATAAGCCCCATCCAGCACCATGCAGTCTGCCATCCGCCCCTTATAGCGCAGCCGCGGGTACGGCGAGCCGCATTTGCAAGGCGTCCTGTCAATCGCCATCAGGTCGTCCGTCCAGTAACGGAGCAGCGGGAAGCCCTTATCCCACAGCGTTGTATAGACAGCAATCCCGACCTCCCCTTCCTGTACCAGGCGCCCTGTCTTAGGGTCGATGATTTCAATCATCAGGTACTGGTTAAGGTAATGCTGCCCGTCCTTCTGCCTGCACTCCCCCGCCATAGGGCCGAACATCTCGCTCATGCCAAACATATTGTAGCAGTCCGCATCCCAGATCCTCTCAATCAGCTTCCTTCGCCCCGAAGACAGGAAGCCGCCGCCCATGAGCATTTTCCTGACCGTGGACTTCTGCGCCGCCTCCACAAATTCCGGGTTTGCGGCAATGGTGCAGACCACGTTGGGACGGGTGGCAATCACCGTTACCGGCAGCGCCTTAAGAATCCCTATCATATTTTCCGGGGAGGGCTCCGGGCAATTGACGTACCCCGCCCCCATCGTGGTGTACTGCCACATCATCGTGTGCGCCATCACGCCCGTGTCGACAGGCGCAAACACGCCGCCCAAGTCGTCTGCCTGGATGCCAAGTTCCGTATAAAACGTATGGACAAACTCCTCATGTACCTTTTTATCCTTCTTGCTATAGACATAATAGGTCTTGCTGCCCGTAGTCCCGCTGCTGGAAAAAATACCGTAGACTTCATCCTTTTTTGCTGTGGTACGCTCAAAAGCCTCCGTCCCGCGGATTTCATGCTTGTACATAAAAGGGATCTGCGTAAACGCCTCATAATCAGAAAAGCATTCCTCCCCAGGGATGCGCCTGCTGTAAAATCCCGGGCTGTATAAGCCTTGCCTATAAAGCGCCCGGACCTGCCCTAACTCTTTTTCAAACATCGCTGTATCCTTCCTTTTCTACCCTTCCTGTCAGACCGCAAATAAAACCAATAAAGCTATCAACGCCAGGCATCCATAAGTCACCCAGATATTATAGGAACCGATATCCAGCATCCCATTGTACTGCCCAAGGTAATATACCATCTGCTTCCTTATGGCCGCAAAGTTCCCTGTGCCAAGGCACCGCCGCAGATAGGCCGATTCACTGTCGTGGATCAAAAACTGCGCCATCATCTGCTGGGAAAAAGAAGCCTTCTTCTCCTGGGAAATCCGGTTGACCAGAAGGGACCCCGCCACATTCTCCAAGAGGATAATCCCCGGTATCCCCAAAAGCAACAGCCATTCCCCCGAAAGAAGCGCCGCCGCCAAAAGCAGGGCTGCATAGGCCGCATACATATGCGTCCGTTTCGGCAGCACAATCTCCCCCCGGCCTGGGTGCTTGGCAATCAAATCACAGTCAGCCGTCCCGTAGAACTTCAGCCTGCGTACCATGGAACGGAACGGGATCCAGGTCTTTTTGCTGTGGTACACCAACGCTTCCGGGGCGCCATTAATCTCATAGCCGGCCTCCCGGATCAAAAGCCCCAAGTCCACATCCTCCCCTGCCGGGCGCCGGAAGCCCTCGTCAAAGCCCCCTACCTCCAGGAACACCTCCCGCCTTACGGAAAAATTTGCCGTCACGCCCCATTCCAGCTTAGGGACATACTTCGGGAGATAGAAGCAGGTCAGATACGGCGTGGCTTCGATGGCCTTCCAGAACCAGGTATCCGGCCCTACAAATTCCAAAGGCCCCGCCACGGCAGCCACCTTACTGTCATTGTATTTCTCTGCGTACCGTTCCAGGATATGCTCCGTGGCAATGCAGTCGGAATCTAGGAACAGGATGACCTCATGTTTCGCCTGCTGCGCCCCATAATTCCGCTTTGCCGATACAGCCTCTTTATAATACCGGTACAGGCAGCCATAATCCCTGCAGGCATCCTGGATCTGCCTGCATTCCTCCGGCTCACTGTCGTCCACAATCAATACCTCGCATTTCCCGCCGTAATGTTCCCTTGCAGCCTGGATGCTTTTCATCAAATCGGCCAATAAGGCAACCCGCCCCTTGGACGCCACCACAATACTAAAGCTAATCTTATCCATACAAGCCCCCTAACCTGCCAGCCATTTGTACAGCAACATCACAATGATAAGAAGCACCATGGAATCACAGTATACCCATGCCTTCTTTGCATGTTCCTGGAAATCAGAACGGATATGGAAAATCCCGAAATACTGCCCTTGGAAAGCCAGGGAAAGATCCTTATTTTTCAAGGACATCACCAGCCGGTGGAACCGGTATTTCCCCTGCAGGAACATAGCAATTGTCCAGTAAAAGGGGTTCACCATCCCATGGCTCCCCACATAATGCCCAAACGCCATGAAATACAGCATAAGGCACCAGATCCCCCAGAAGGCCATCGGCAGCAGGGATTGCATGGCAATGGAAGCCCCGCCGAAGGCCAGCAGGAAGAACGCCACAATATCCCCTGTCATCGGCAGCCTCCTGTGGGCCAATTCCGGATGGCGTTTTAGGATATGGTACTCCATAGAACCCCAACGCTTGGAACGGTCATTCACCGCTTTCCAGCAATTCCAGGTATCCCTGGAATGGTAAGTGACCGCCCCCGGCACAGTCTTAATCCGATAGCCGGCCTTGGTGACGCGGTAGCTCATATCCAGATCGTCCCCTCCCAGCTTAAACGGCAGGTCCTCTTCAAACTTGCCGATTTCCAGCAGCGCCTTCTTCCGGAAAGAAACATTGTTCCCAATGGTCCAGGACACATAGGGGAACTGTTTCGCAAAACCGAAGGAATCCACAAAAGAAGTAAGCTCCAGGATTTTCCACCAGAAGGATTTCTTCCCTACAAATTCTGTCAGGCCAAAGGCGCCCCCCAGCTTACCATCCCCTTCCTGCCCCAGGTATGCCGCTGCGTGGCAGTCCAAAAGCCCCGGTTCTACCGTCACGTCCGAATCAAGAAACAGGATATGCCCATACTGCGCCCTGTCAATGCCCAAGTTCCTTTTCTTCCGGACGCTTTCTACACCTTCTATGTACTGGGCGCCAAACTGCCTGCAGGAAGCGGCAATGGAAGCCTTTTCCTCCCCCTGGCTGTTGTCGATGACCAGCACCTCCGTCTTCCCATATTGATACCGCTCCCTGTCCTGGAAAAGAGATTCCAGCAGCCGCCCTACCAGGCTGGAACGGTTCCATGTAGGGATGACAATCGAAAAATTAATTTCTCCCATTTCCTGATTTCCTCCAATGTGTGATTCCAAAATACGCCATCCCCCATTTCCTGCACATCTTCCCCCAGCCTGCCAGCAGCAGGACCGCAACCGGCGCCGCCCATAAGGGCTGCGCCTGGGCAAATACCAGCAGCCAGGCCAGTGGAAGGTAAAAATTGTACAAATCCTCCAGCGGGACACAGAGGAAGCTTGCAAAATAACTCTTCCGGTATATGTAATGTACGGTATAGAATACAGGAACCGACAACGCCAGGCAGGCCGCAAGGCCAATCCAATAGCCGGCCATCCTCCCGTATATCCCTGCTGCGGACACCAGGAACAATTCCAGGCAAAGGCAGGCGCCGATTATGCTTGCAATCCCGCCATTGCGGGCATTGACAAAAGTACGCGTCCCCGTCTGCCTGTCATTTTCCATATCCTCGTATTGATGGATTAAGATATAACGGAGCCCTGTCAGGAACCCTACCGTACCCCAGAGCAGCACGCCCTTCCACATCCTGGCGTCCGCCCCGGCCAGCGGCAGGAGCGGCAGCGACCTCTGCGCCAGGGAAGAGACCAGAAGCCCCGCAATGCCCCTCTCTTTAAAACGGAACGGCCGGACAGAATAGGCCGCGCCCCAAAAATAAACGGCTGCAAACAGCAGGGCAGTCCTCACGCTCAGGTGCATGGCCAGGAAAGGGGCGCACCCCGTCACCAGGACGCCTAATACAAGGACACCGGCGGCAGGGCTGATTTCACCCATGACATTCTCCTTCCCTGCTTTCCTGTCAATTTCTTTATCGCTGAAATCATTGATTGCATATCCGAACCCATAGAACGTAACAATGAAAATGAAATACTGCAGACACAGCCCAAGGCCATAATTCCCATGATACAGACCATATGTATGGATATAAGTAAATAACGGCACGAACATAAACGGGATTTTGGAAAAAAGCCATTCTTCCACCCGAATCATCCGGAAAATCCGGTACATCCTGTTTTCTATCCCCATTTCCAACTCTCCCACTATCCGAAATCTATGTGCCCTATTCTAACACATCCCCCCTTACGGAAACAGATGTGCATATAATTTTGCACAGGAATCGACATTTCTTGACGCCAAAAGAGCATCAACAGCACCTTGCCAAGTAAGATCCCCACCTTTGCGCACACAGAACAGGAACTTGCTTTTACTACAAAAAACAGCGGGAGCGGCTGAGCCGTTATTTTTCAGGATACTTCTTTCCTCTGGTAGGTTTCCAGCACTTCCCTCAGGCAGGCAAGCGTCTCTTCCTCCCCATACACATTCACGCTCTTTTTCAAGTATGCAAAGAAATCCCTATAGGCCTGCTGGATTTCCCAATCCAAGATGGCAATCCCTTCTTTCCCCTCTCCCCTGAACTGGAGCTCTATCCTAAGGGAATCCCCTGCCCCATCCCTTTGCTCCACATAAATCCCTTTCATCCCCAGGAACCCTTCCTTCAGCATCAGATAATGGATGGACGGCTCTTTCTCCGCCAAAGCAATCAGGTTCGCCAATACCTGGCATCTCTGCTGCAGGGTAGCTGGGCTATAAATCTTATAAGGGAATATCTCGACCCTGCCGCTCTCCATAAATTCCATCAGCCCCTCTCTCGTAAAATAAGAAAACAGCTGGCCAATGCCCGGGATACGGTTTGGCTGGTTTGCCAAAATTTTCTGTATCATTTCCTCCCGGAAGGGCGTCTCTTTGTAAATCCGGTCCTGCAGGATTTCCTCTGTCAGCCCCATGCCCACGCAAGGCATATACTCCACGGCCGCGGCCTGTATCCCCTCCTTCGCAGTTCCCCGCTCCACATACTCCATTGCCCCAATGGCATCCTTATGGATAGGCGTCCCCCTTTCCTCCAGCCGCCCCATCCGTTCCTGGAAAAAGGCAATCCATGTCTCGTCCCCTGTCGCCATCCCCCTTGACATATCATTGGAAAACTGAAGGAAGAACCCGTCTGAGACAATCCAGTTCTGCCCCTCCCAAGCTGCCCCGTCTGAAGCATCCAGGTAATAAATATAAATCTCCCGCTCCCCAAACAGCAGGTCCAGTATCTTCCTCATCTGCTTCAATTTCTCTTCCGCCCGGTTGGCCGCCCCATTGCCTTCACAGATTAGGATACTGACCCTCCCGCCATCCCTCTGGCTGCAGAGCCCTTTCAGCTCCATGAGCAGCACATCGGAAATGTCATGCAGCTTCAGGTATAATCCCTGCCCATCCTGACGGGAGGCCTGCCCCAATGCATCCTGGATATGGCGCCAGACCTCTATCTTGCTGCCCAATGCACAGAACCCTGCCCCCAGGCGCCACTCCCTTTCCCCTTGATTTCCCCATTCCTTCTCCTGGCCCGCGCACTGGTACTTTTCCTGCTTCTGCTCCAAGATGCGGAAAATCTTCATAATCTCCTCAAAACACTGGCCTTGGCTTTCCCCCAGAAGTTCCTTCCGGTATGCGTTCCTTAAGACGGACACCTCATAGGGCGTAAGGCGCAGCTTTTTTACCACCGGTTCCAGGCGTTCCCAAGATTTCGGCAGGACCTTGCCGTTTGCCCAACGGAAAATGGTTGAGGTATCAACCTTACAGATTTCTGCAACTTGCACCAGCTTTAGGTCCCTGCATTTAATCAAGTAATCCAGATACTTTGAAAATTCCGACATTTCCCAATGTTCCCTCCTTCCATCTGCCCCATGCCATTCCCACAGGATGCCATTCCTGCCGTTTCTTAGACACTAATCCTCTCCATATAGTCCATAAACTCCACAAACATCCTTACCAGTTCCGCCTCCTCCAGGCAAATGCAGATAGGGCCTTTCTTCACGAACACGCTTTCTCCCAGCAGATTCTGGTACAGGAAGGTTACCCCGGATTTCTGGTTCTCCAGGCGCAGGAAGGGGCATCCCCTGCGTTCCAAAAGGGAGAGCTTCTCCATAGCCTCAGCCCCATTCCCCCCATAAGGCTTACATTTCTTTACATGCTCTTGGAACATTCCCTCATAATATGCCCGGTATCCTTCCTGCCGGGTGAAAATCCCGCTGCTCCTATCCCTGGCAAACAATAAGAGGCCGCTGCCGCTAAGCGCCATCTCCACCGCCCCTCCGGGGCTGATTTCCCCCCTGCACCATTGGTAACTGCAATAAGCCTTAAATTCCTTCCCTGCACAGAAGAAGGGGAAGAGGCTCCTGAATTTTGCGGCCTCAGCCTCCTTTTCCTCCGCATGGTTCAGGCGGAGGAACTGTTCTACCCTGCAATCTTGGCTTATCTGCAGCAGCGCCTGGGAAAAAAGGCTGCCTTCTTCTGCCCCGTCCACTTGGACACGGAGGCAGGAAGCCCCTTGGGCTAGCTGGAAAAGTGCGCCGCAGATTTCCTCTTCCCCATGCAGCCGCTGTACGGGGACGCCATCCTGCAAGGGCAGGGAGCTGCCATCGGGAAAGCCGGAATGGATCCAGAAGGCCTGGCCTGCGTAAATATGCCTGATAATTTCCAGCATCCTATATTGGTAATCCCCCATCTTACTGACTTGGTAGGCTCTCTTTAACTCTTCCGCCTGGCCCGGTTCCATGCCCAGCCCTTTCGCAATCTTTATGACCCGTTCCATATTTTCGGGCAATTTTTTCCCAGAGGCGTACCGGCTCAGCAGGGTACGGTCTATCTGGCTAAGCTGCGCAGCCTTCCTCCAGGACATATGGCGTCCTTTCACATATTCGGATAAATATTCTGAAAAATTCTTCATAGGGTCACGCTCCTGCCATTAAATCGGAAAACCCGGCCATATGGTCTGCCAGCCCAAAGCGGATGGCTTCCTCTGCCTGGAAGTAACGGCCGCCTTTCACGGCCCGCCCTACTTCCTCCCCTGATTTCCCCGTATGCTTCTCCAATATCCGGTTCATCTTATCCCTGGCTTCCAAAAGGCTCTCGGACACCATCTGGATAGAGGAGCTATTGCCTGCAATGCCATTCCCAAGCAATGGCTCATGGAGCATCAGCTCGCTGTTGGGGAACAGATACCGGCTCCCCTGCCTGCCAGAGGCAAATATCACCGCCGCCATGCTGTAAGCCTTCCCCAGGCAGTACATTTTCAGCGGAACCTGACAGGACTGTATCACATCATAAATCAGCAAGCCGCTGTTTATCTGCCCTCCCGGTGAATTAATCAGGATGCTGACGGGAGCCTCCGCGTCTTCCTGTGCCAGGCACATCAGTTTACGGATAAATTCCATGGCGCCGTCCTCCTTGATTTCCCCCTCCAGGAAGACCTTCCGCTCGCTTAAGAGCCTGCTTTCTATGGGCACCAATGTAATCCCGTTACTGCTCTTTGTTTGTATATTCATAAACCTTCCCCGCCTTTCTGTAAATTATCTGCACCTTCCCCTGCTTCTTACGGCAGGCATCCATCCATTTCTGGTATTCCTTATCTTCCAGGATATTATAACGTTGGGTAACAATCGGCTTCTGCCCGCGCCGGAAGATATATTCCCTCCCAACCGGCATGGACAGCACATCCTGCAGCGGGCAGTCCAGCCTCTGGCTGACGGACCGCGCCGTATCCAGGTCAATGCCGCCTAAGTAAATGTATGTGTCTGAATTATTGATAATCGTCTTGGCATCATCTTCCCCATAGATGGATTTAAGCTGGCTCTCACTTTGGAGCATCATCATTACGGATATCCCTTTTTCCCGGAAAATTGAGATATATTCTGCAAACCCCAAAATCCTGGCGCCGCAGGCAAAATCATCGCAAATCACATGGACTGGCCGCTCCAGCCGGCCGGATTTGTTCCTCTCGCCAATCTCAAAGAGATCCTTAAACATCTGCCCATAGAAGATATTGACAAAAGAATTCAAGGAAGGGTTCACTGGCGACGTGGTGATAAAAAGCGCTGTCTTATCCCTGGAAAGCTTTCTAAAATCAATCTTTGCTGCTTTCCGTATCATCTGGCACAGGGAGGGGGTAAATATGGCGTCCATGGCGGCGCCCAGGGTGGAATAGATGCATCCCGCCGTCCGCAATGGGGTCTGGCGGAAGGAATCCCAGCAGGCGACGGCAAAGCAGCATGGATCCGCTTTCCGGATAGTTTCAAAATCCCCGTCCAAGGTGGTCTCCACTAAGCCGTCGCTCTTTAAGAGCCGCATGCTCCGGAATAAGTCTGCCACATCGGCCATGGTCCCATCCTTCTTCGTCATCAGCACATGGGAGATCAAGGCAGATAAAAGGCTGACGCTGGCGCTGTCCCAGTAAGGGTCTGCCTTGCAGTCCTTCTTCTGCGGGTCTGACATCACAACCGCCTTTGCAAGATAAGTTACATCCGTCCAGCACCTGAGGTATTGCAGAGGGTCATAAGCCACCTGGGAATCCTCTGGGGTGACAAAATTCATATCCATCACCCGGTAGCCCCTCTTTTCCAAAAGCCCGGAATAAGTATTGGCCAGCCTGCGTTTCGACAGTGTAATCACCAGGCTTGCATGGTTCGCGCACAAAAGCGCCGGCTCTATGATGGACATGGTCTTCCCGCACCCGCTGCTGCCGCAGGCCAAGACGTTGTTATTTAGCTGGGTCTTGCTGCTGTCTGTGCTGAACACTGCATTTTCCCCTAAAATCATCCAATCATATGCCATAGCTGCCACCCTCCTGGAACGGATTTAAATTAATCTGGCCGGCTGCCAGCCTGCTGCACCATGCTTTTTCATTTTCATGGATAGCCTTATGTGCAAGGCCTGCATATTTCATCGAAACATCTATCACATGCTGGGTTATCCGTTTCACATTCTCCTGGAATACCCGGGAAGCTTCTATCCGCTCCAGGATGACCTTATAATCTGCCATCAGGCTGTCATTCCCGTCCAGGTACATACGGACAAAATACCATCTGTTCTGCACCTCATTGATAAGCTTATAGATTTCTGGATGCATCCCGCTTGGGACGTCCGCTTCCAGGCAGGCCTGGAAAGTCAGCGAGCTTGCACCTTCATCTACCGTAACCTTCAGCCTCCTGGAAAGCTCTCCTGTGGGATCTGCCATCATTGCGGAATAGGTTTTTTTGTTTTCCTGGTTACACGTCAATTCCTGGAAATCACAATCCAGCTTATCCAACGCCTGCTTCACACACTCTGCATACTTCTGTGCCATCGTTTCCCTCCTGTCTTACCTTCCCTTTGCGTTATACTGCAACACCCTTCACTTCCTCTGCTTTGTTACACCTATATATAACCGCACCTTAGGAATTTACTCAGGCAATCTGAAAAAAATGACGGCATCTTTCCTATCATCCCTTTTGGATTACTTCAATCCTGGCGTCCTCGCTGTATTTCCCCATATCCAGGGCCACTTCATGCAGTTCTGTATCCTCATCAAAAGTAAAACCAAAGATTTCTTCCAAATCCCCGTCTGATACGCGTACCGCCAGGCTTTCCACGGGATACTGGCCCTGGTCTAACTGCACGATGACCCGGCCGCCGCGGAACTGGATACTGGATTCTTCGGAAACGGCGCTCTGGTAACGGCTGCCAGCCCCCGTTCCCCTGGCCATGGCAAACCCTTGGACAAGGGTGAAATCCCAGATAGGATCCTTCCGGAACCCCTCCTGCACAGCTAGTTCCAGCTTCCCTTTCAGCCTCCGGACTTGGAGGATGGCTGCCTGCCCCAGCCTCGTCGGCAAGCCCTCCTCCTCCCAAACCTCATCCGGCAGCAAGGAAGCCCGAAGGAGCGTCTCCTGCAGCAGGTATTCCATACAGAAACGCTGATAGCATTCCTCACAGCCTGCCATATGCTTCTTGGCCGCAAGCTGCCTGTCATCCAGGATCTTCCCTTTCAGGTAACAGCCCGCCAATTCCCTTAGCCCTTCTATTTTACAATGCATGTTTTACACCTCCCATCAATATATGGATGCTACCGCAGCATTTCCTCAACCGCCTTCACCGCTTTTCCTGCCCAATCCTTTTTTGCAGCCATCCGCCTCCCCGTCTCAGCCAGCAAGGACTGGGCAACCCTGGCCGGCCAGTTCTTAATGGCGTTTTTCTGGAATGCTTCTGTAATGATTACCTGCCGGATGGGCACGCCGCTGCAGTCCTTTTCCAGGTTCGCCCTATAGCCCTGCCCCCACCGGAACGCTGCGCCTGCCAGCCTTTCCCGATTGTACAGGTCTTGGAATTCCCCATCCAGCTGGAATACCTTCTGGCCGTACATGGCGTCCATCGCCCATTTTATCAGGATAACGCTGTCCCTTGTGATTTCCCCTTCCAGGCAATGCTTTTCTTTATTATAGTGGGAATTGGGCGGCTGGGAGCGCCTGCCGCTTATCCCATCCACCAAGGACAGGAACTCTGCATCCTGTGATTTCTTAAACAGCTGCGGGATTAATATGGCGTAACAATATGTAAGGACCTGATAGGGGGGAAGCCCTGTTTCCTGCAAGGCCTCAATGTATTGCCCCAGGATTTCCCCTTCCAGGGCTTTTCTCTCTTCCTGGATGATGACAGCCTCCGGGTTTTTCGCCTCCTCTGCCTCACTTGCTGCAATCCCTTCTTCCTGCAGCAGGCCATCCTCCCAATCCTTCCCCTCCCTCCTGGAAACCCTCCCCGCGCCTTGCCGGAACCTCTTCACGCAATTTTCCACTACGCCAATGAGATAGGGATAGAAATTATCCTCCCCCACATACTCCGGGAAACCGCGGAATGCCATCTTCAGGATTTCCACCCGGACATTCTGCATCACCTCGTCCACATTGTCCCTGGTGGCGTTCCCCGTGCTTTCCAACCTCCTGCACACCAGGTAATAAGTATTGCTGGCCAGGATTTTCAATACCTGCCCCAAAGCATCCTTATCATTGCGTATCACGGGATTGTAGAGGGAATTTACAACCTCCCCCGGCTCCCCTCCCTCTGGGATATCATAATGGTAATAAAGTTGGTAATACTTTGATGCTTCATGGAACATAATGGCACCTCCCGCTATCATTGTCTGAAAATATGTCCAAATCATGATTATTTTACTATATTTAAATCTAAGTTTCAATAAAATTCTCTCTCTTGGTTCCCAGGAACAGGCTTAACGCACCGCATGCAGCCGCCTTAGCGATGTAATACCTTCCGCACGCGTGCGCATCCAATTTTTATAATATAGGAAAGCCAAATGCTTTAACACTTCACAGCAAAACAGTGTTCCTGCTTGGGGAAATTGCACGCTTTGCCGCGCCGGGCACAATTGCGAAGCACTCTTTCCTATTGAAATTAAGAAAAAGGCAGTCCCCGCTCCCAGGAACTGCCTTTTTATGGGCTATTCTCTTCCTATGCCTTTTCCAATCACGATTACCAGGAGTAACGCCATGGAAACCAGGCTGCCGGCACATCCCAGCACATTCCCAGCTATCTCTGGCAAAACCCCAAAATACCCTGGCAGGAATCCCAAAAACAGCGCAAAGGTCAAGAGGCCGAAGGCAAGCCCCGGCATCTTGGGATAGCAGCATGCCATCCAATACAATGTAATAGGCATGGTCATATTGAAGAAAAATAACGCTGCCAACCCTATCGGCATCACATCGGAAAACAGGTAGCAGAATGCCGCCAATCCCAGGGAGGCTGCCGCTGCTTTCCCAGAACGCTCTCCTGCCGCCCAAAAGCCGCCTGCCATTTTCCCAAATACCAATGCCAGGACACTGCACATCCCTGCCGCTGCGCCCGCTTTCCATGGAAATGTGACAGACATGCCCAGATAGGAACGCAATACCACCACAGCAAAACAGCAGGCCGTGACAGAAAAATACTTGCCCTTGCTTCCTGCCCCGCTTTTGGGGGCATCCATCCCAAATCGGCCTTCCTTCCTCCCTGCCTCCCTGGAGGCAATAATCCCAAAACAGCCTCTCTTCTTCCCTGCCTTCCTGGAGGCAGCCATCCCAAATCCGCCTTCCTTCTTCCCTGCCTTCCTGGAGGCAGCCATCAGAAGGCAGCTTCCCCTGCCTGCCATCCCAAGGCACAAAAGCACCGCCAGGATGCCTGCCGCCCAAAAATACTCCCGCCACAGGCCATTTTTTCCTGCCAATGTCCCCAGATAGAGGCCGAAAGCCCCAGGAGCCACGAAAACCCCCAGGCCTTTCCCCTTCCATCCCTTGCTAAAATCTTCCCGGATTGTGCCCACGCCGCCCCCCACATGGAACAGCGCATTCCCAACCCCCAGCACAATGGGATGGGATACCGCTCCGGCAATGGTACAGGCAACGCCTGCCGCTGCGGTCAGGAAAGCAATGTCTGCCTCCTGCCATTTCCATCCCCGCTTCCTGCCATCCCCCTGCCGTTTTCCCGCTGCCAGATACAAAGCGTCCAGGATAACGCCGAAGGGCATCTGCAGGGCAAATGCACAGAAGTTATAAAGGAGTATGGAAAAATAGCCATCCTCCCGGGGGATAAATGCGCCAAACATAGCAAGGGCGCAGATCCCGTCCACAAACAGATGTAAAATCGCATAATATGCCGTCATCTCTGTTCTGCACCTTTCTCATAGGCAAAGCTAACAGGATTTACATCCCAAAGTAGGCGTCCAGCCCGTCCGCTATCCCTGCGGCCAGTTTCTGCTGGTAGCTGTCCGTAGCCATATTCTGGTCCTCAGAAGGATTTGTCATAAATCCCATCTCCACAATGGTGACCGGGACAGTGCACCAGTTAATGCCGCTCATACTGTCTGTCTCCCAGATATACTTCTTATTTGCCCCTGTAGCATTTACCGCGCCGTCCAGCACGCACTCGGACAGGCTCCGGCACTGGCTGTACAGGTTCCCCATAAAGGGATTCGAAGAAGTGGGGCAGATTGTCAGTATCCCATTCTCGCTGCTGTCGTCCGAGCCATTGGCATGCACCCGGACAAAAGCGTCTGCCCCGGCGTCATTTGCTATGGCCGCCCGCTCGCTGTTGCTGATGTCCACGTCATGGCTGGTGCGTACCATAATTACCTCATAACCCCTTGCCTCTAATTCCGCCTGCAGCTTCAAAGACACTGCCAGGGTCAGTTCATATTCATTCAGGCCGCTGACGCACCCGCTGGTCCCGCTGCTCACCTTGGGCTTCTTCTCGGAAGCCCCTGGGCCAATGGGTTCCTGGTCGCTGTTCCCATGCGCCTGATGCCCGGCGTCTATGACAACCAGGCGGCCATTCTCTGCCACTTCTGATTTCAGCTGCAGGTAATCCGAGGAAATATAATACTCCTTGCCCTCAATCTCCACGGCGCTCCACTTCCCGTCGTTTGCCGTCCGGATAAACTCACTCCTGCGCCCCACGGTCTTTAATACATCGCTGTCCATAGAAGGCGCCGTCCGTACATTCACAGAAGCTGTGGTCACAACTTCTTCTTTGGCATATACCACGGTATCTGGATCCAGCTTCGGGACAGAAGCCCCATCTTGGCCTTCATCCGGCTCCCAGGTCCCGTCTTCCCCATCCTCAGGCTTGGCATCCCCGCCGGTTCCATCTTCCTCGCCGGCGCCCCTTTGCCCTTCTTGCGCTTCTCCTGCAGCCTCTTCTCCTTCTGCATCCAGTTCCCCTGTAATTCCTTCTTCCCCCTCTGCATCCGCATTCCCATCCATGCCCTGCTGGCTTCCCTCATCCTGGGCGCCCGGCTTTGCGCCTTCCTGCTGTTCCTTGCCAAGGCCATTCTTCCCTGCAAGGTTATCCCCTGCTTTCCCGCACCCGCTGAAAGCCATTAGCAGGATAAGCAGCAGGGCCATCCATTTCCTGTATCTTTTTAACATTTTTCCTCTTCCTTTCCAAATCCCCTAAACCCCCCTGTTTCCTAGGCTGGCTGTACCCTTTCCACATCTGCCTTGCATCGCTTTTCCTGCCGGCCTAGGTTCCTAGGCTGGCTGTACCCTTTCCGCATCTGCCTTGTATCGCTTTTCCTGCCAGCCTAGGTTCCTGGATGCTGGCTGTACCCTTTCCACATCTGCCTTGCATCGCTTTTCCCGCTGGCCTAGGTTCCTAGGCTGGCTGTACCCTTTCCGCATCTGCCTTGTATCGCTATTCCCGCCGGCCTAGGTTCCTGGATGCTGGCTAATTACAGCTAACAATCCCGTCTTTTCCATTGAGCGTCACATAAGCCCCTGTCTTCAGGATCCCCGTGGCATTCTGTGCTTCTGTCAGCACTGGGATGTCCAGGCTCAGCCCTGCAATCACGGCATGGGAATTGGGGCCTTTGGCTTCCACAATCAGCCCGGAAGCCTCCCGGAGCTGCTCCATCATGCTATTGTTGGTATCCTTTGCCACAATGATATCTCCAGCCTTGAAATCCCGCTTTAAGCTTTCCTCATCCTTGCATACGCAGAGATTGGCCGATACGCTTTTCTCATTGACGCCCTTGCCTGTTACCAGGATATGGCCTGCCACATGCACCTTCAGGATATTGGTGGTCCCCGGCACGCCCAACGGGACGCCTGCGGTGATTACCGTAACGTCGCCCATAGACACCAGGCCTGCTTTTTCCGCTACGTCTACAGCATGTTCAAACAGCTCATCCGCATCCTCCATCGGTTCCACTTTCAGGGGCACTACCCCCCAGGACAGGTTTAACTGGCGGCAGACTTTCGCATGCATGCTCCCGCCGATAATGGTGCAGTCCGGACGGTACTTGGAAATCATGCGGGCCGTCTTCCCAGACTGGGTTACTGTAATAATGGCCGCTGCATTCAAGTCATTTGCCGTGGTACAGGTGGCATGGGAAATGGCATTGGTAATGTCTGGGTTGCTCATTGTCTCCCGGGCTTTAAAACGCGCCGTGTAATTGATATCCTGTTCCGTGCGCACGGCAAGCCTTACCATGGTCTTTACCGCCTCTACCGGATACATCCCGGCAGCCGTCTCCCCAGACAGCATAATGGCGCTGGTCCCATCATAAATGGCATTTGCCACATCCGTCGCCTCTGCCCGGGTGGGCCTTGGGTTCTTCATCATGGAATCCAGCATCTGGGTTGCCGTAATCACCTGTTTCCCAGCATTGATGACCTTCTTGATTATCATCTTCTGGATGACCGGCACATCCTCCAAGGGGATTTCCACGCCCATATCGCCCCTTGCTACCATAATCCCATCAGAGACCTGGATAATCTCATCAATATTGTCCACGCCCTGCATATTTTCGATTTTGGCGATGATATTGATATTATGGCAGCCTTTTTCCTCAAAAATCTTGCGGATTTCCAGCACGTCATCCGCCGTGCGGACAAAGGAAGCCGCCACAAAATCAAAGTCATTCCCTATGCCGAATACGATATCCTCATAATCCTTCTCGCTGATGTAAGGCATCGACAGTTCCACATTGGGCACATTAACCCCCTTCTTATTAGAAATCATGCCGCCGTTCAGCACATGGCAGCGGATTTCCGTATCCGTGACTTCCTCCACCCTCAGTTCAATCAGGCCATCGTCAATCAAAATACGGTTCCCTGGCTCCACATCTTCCACCAAATCTTTATAAGTAATGGAAACCCGGTTCGCATCCCCTAAGATTTCTTCTGTGGTCAGCACAAATTCCTGCCCCTCCGCAAGCCTGGCCTTGCCCCCTTCTATCTCACGCAGGCGGATTTCCGGCCCCTTGGTGTCCAATAAAGTGGCGATTGGCAGCCCCAATTCCTCCCGCAGCTGGCACACGCGCCTAAGCCTCTCCCCCTGCTCTTCATGGGTCCCATGGGAAAAATTAAACCGGGCCACATTCATGCCTTCCAGCATAAGCTGGCGCAGTACCTCCTCTTTGTCTGTAGACGGCCCTAAGGTACAGATGATTTTTGTTTTCCTTAAATTCTTCATAACAAATCCTTTCTGAAATTTATTTTATTTATGGATGAGGGTCCCTGTCAATTGCCTTCCTTCTTCCTGGACGGGCTCCAGCTTCGTAATCAGCACGCTGCGCACGGCTGAATTGCCGATAAAAGCTACCGCCGCTTCAATCTTCGGCAGCATGGTCCCCTCCCCAAAATGCCCTTCCGCCATATATTCCTTGGCCTGGGCAACCGTCATCTCATCAATCGGCTCTTCATTTTCCTTCCCAAAGCTGAGGCATGCCTTCTCTACCCCAGTCAGGATAACCAGCCGGTCTGCATCCAGCAGGTCTGCCAGCTTCCCAGCCACGGAATCCTTCTCAATAACGGCGCTGGCGCCTTTTAGCTTGTTGTGCTGCACCAGCACGGGGATCCCGCCCCCGCCGCAGGCTACGACTACCTGCCCTGCGTCCAGCAAGGCGCGGATTGCGTCAATCTCCACGATATCCATGGGCTTCGGCGCTGCCACGATACGGCGGAACCCCCCTTGGTCCTCTACCACATGGTTCCCCTTCTTCTCCTCTGCCTCTGATTCTGCTTCCGTCATCACACGGCCAATCACCTTGGTGGGATGGTAAAAAGCATCATCATAGGGATCCACGCTTACCTGGGTGAGGATGGTAGACACTGTCTTATAAATCCCGCGGCTTAAAAGCTCCGTGCGGATGGCATTCTGCAAATCATAGCCGATGTACCCCTGGCTCATGGCGGAACAGACAGACATGGGGGTAGCCGTATATTCCGGGTAAATCCTGCAGAACTCTGCCATCGCCGTATGGATCATGCCCACCTGGGGCCCATTGCTATGGGTAATGGCTACCTGGTAATCCTCCTTGATGAAATCCACTACCGCCTTGGCCGCCCGCTTTGTGGCTACCTTCTGTTCCGGCAGGGTAGTCCCTAAAGCGTCATGCCCCAAGGCAATCACAATCTTTTTCTTCCTCACAAAAACACCTCTTTCTGTCTATATATCTGCAAGCTGGCAAACAGCCTGGTACACGCCTGCCAAAACTTCCCAAACCATCCATGTATACTCCGAAACCAATCCTATGGCAGGCGCACGGATCCGCCCCTGCCAAACAGACACTTTTATCCTAACACATTTTCCTTAATAGGGAAAGGGCAATTTTTCCTTGCAAACAAAGGGAGGATTCCTTATAATTGTCTTAATGGAAGGACAACGGCTTTGGCACAGCCATATCAAAGGAGGCTTTGGGACATGGGATTATATTTAAACAGCATTGCACCCTATGATAGGTACAAAACGGTTTCTGAGGATTTCTATTTTGTGGATAAATCTGCATTAATTGAAGAACTAATCCCCGCCCTAGGGCGTGAACAGCGCTTTTTCTGCATCGTAAGGCCCCGCCGTTTCGGCAAGACCGTGATGGCAAATATGGTTGCTGCTTTTTTTGGGAAAGCAAAGGACAGCAGCGGGATTTTCGGCCATTTGGCCATTTCCGGATCCAGCCAGTATGCAAAGCACCTAAACCAGCATGACGTCATCTACCTGGACTGCAGTGAAATCCCCAAAGGATGCTGCAGCTACCAGCATTATATTTCCAGGCTGGAAGACGGCATTTCCCATGACCTTTTGGAAGCCTACCCGGAATTGGGGCTAGACCGGGAAAAAGCGCTCTGGGACCTGCTATCCCTAATTTTTGAAAAGACGGAACAGAAATTCCTCTTTGTCATCGACGAATGGGACGCGCCATTCCATATGCCCTTTCTCACAGACGCAGAAAAGCAGGAATACCTTTTATTTTTAAAATCCCTTCTGAAAGGGAAGAGTTATGCCGAACTCGCCTACATGACAGGGATCCTACCTATCGCAAAATACGCCGAAGGCTCTGAACTGAATATGTTCTTGGAATACGACATGGCCACAAAAATCCGGTTTGGGGAATATTTCGGGTTCTCGGAAACGGAGGTTGCACAGCTCCACCATATTTACCAGGCAATGAATCCCGCTGCCGCTATAAGCAAAGAAGATCTGAAGGCATGGTATGACGGTTACTGTACCGCAGGCGGCGGGCGCCTATACAACCCGCGCTCCATTGTCAGCGCCCTGGCAGACAATCAGTTAGCAAACTACTGGACCAGTTCTGGGGCATATGACTCCATTTTTTACTATCTGAAACATAATATCGCGGATGTCCTGGATGATATCGCACTTATGGTTTCAGGTGAACGGGTGGAGGCACGGATGCAGGAATACGCAGCAACCTCTGCTGAATTAGTGACAAAAGACCAAATCTATTCGGCAATGGTCATTTATGGCCTGCTTACTTATGAAGATGGGGAAGTATTTATCCCTAATAAAGAATTGATGCTAAAATTCGAGGAACTGCTGTACAGCAAACAGTCCCTCGGCTATGTATACCGTTTCGCAAAGGAATCCTCTAAAATGCTAAAGGCCACATTGGATGGAGATACCGAAACAATGGCCAAAACCCTCCAATACCTACACAATACAGAATCCCCTATTTTGTCCTATAACAACGAAACGGAATTGTCGGCAGTGGTTAACCTGGCATACCTGGCAGCGCGTGACAAGTACCGGGTGGAACGGGAAGATAAGGCTGGGAAAGGATTTGTGGATTTTATCTTTTATCCATATAAGGCAAACCAGGATGGCATTATCCTGGAACTTAAGGTAGGACGCCATCCCAAAGAGGCAATCCAACAAATAAAAGACAAAGGTTATGCCCTGCGCTTCCAGGGCAAGCTTGGGGAACGGCCAAGATATTCTGGGCGGGTTCTTGCCGTTGGGATTGGATATTGTAAGGAAACAAAAGAACATTCCTGTTGCGTGGAATGGCTAGAAGGAGAATAAAACATGAAAAGCAAAAGGTTCTTAAGCTTTGGCATGGCATTGGCGCTGCTGTGCACTGGGCTGCCACAGATGCCTGCGCTGGCAGAAGAGGGAGTGCAAAGTGCCCTGGAACAAACAGAAGATATCAGCAAAACAGACGCAGGCAACCAAAATGATGACGGGAATACCTCCGCAGCAGAGGAAAGCAACCAAAATGATGACGGGAATACCTCCGCAGCAGAGGAAAGCAACCAAAATAATAACAGGAATGCCTCCGCAGCAGAGGAAAACAACCAGGATTCTTTAGAAACTCCCCTCACAAAGGATATCCCTATAGAGGAGCCATCCGGCGCCCCCCTGGCAGCAGAGCCAGCAGGGCTTGAACCCCCAAGTCCTGGCACAGATGCAAAGGCGGCTGCCAGCGGCCAATGCGGCGAATCGGTGTATTGGGCATTTTCCAACGGCAAGCTCACTATAAGCGGCGCCGGCGCTATGGCAAGCTACACAAGCAGCACACCGGCGCCATGGAATGGCTACCAAGACCGCATTACCCAGGTAGAGCTGCAAGAAGGCGTCACATCCGTTGGCGCATTTGCTTTTTCTATGTGCAAAAAACTAGAAAAAGCTACCCTCCCAGCCACAGTAGGCACAATCTCGGCCCACGCCTTTTCAGGATGCAAGAAACTCCAAAGCATTACGCTTCCCCCTTCGCTTACTTCCATCTGGAACAATGCATTCAGCGGGTGCAGCAGCCTGAAAAACCTCAGGCTCCCTTCTGCCCTCCAGTTTATCGGGTATCTGGCCTTTGAAGGATGTACTGGGATGCAAGCGTTTGCCGTTGAGGAGGGCAGCGCTTATTTTTCTGCTGACAAAGGCGCCCTGTTTGATGCAGGGATGGCAACGCTGCTTGCATACCCCATTGCGTCCCCGGCAAAATCCTATACCGTCCCAAGACAAGCCAAGCAGATATCCCCCCATGCTTTCGAAGGCTGCCAGAACCTGGAGGCAGTAACGCTGCCAGAGGGTTTGGAGCAGATAGGGGATTACACCTTCTACCAATGCGGCCTCCTAAAAAAGGTTTCCCTCCCCTCTACCGTTACAAGCATCGGGGATTTCGCATTCAGTGAATGCCTTGCTTTGGAGGAACTCCCCCTTCCCGCCTCTTTATTGGAAATTGGGAATTATGCCTTTGCCGACTGCAGGAGCCTGGCAAGCATCACTCTTCCAGGCAAGGTAACGTCCATCGGGGATTATGCCTTCCGCAGATGCCTCAAACTTAAGGCGGCAGACCTCCCTTCCTCCGTTGCCTGGATTGGGCTTTCCGCATTCTGGAACTGCCAGGGCCTAACGCGCGTCACCATACGGAACCAAACATGCGAACTCCCAAACGTAGATAACCTGTTCCCGGAAAGGGCTGTAATCTGCGGCTATAAAAACTCCACTGCACAGAGTTACGCCAAGAAATACAAGCGGGATTTTGAAGAGATTGGAAGCAGGCCCGTCAAAAAAATTTCCCTGAACAAGAAAAAGCTAAGCCTGAAGCTGGGGAAAACCGCAACCCTGAAAGCCTCCGTCTCACCTTCCAATGCATCGAACAAAAAAATCACCTGGATTTCCAGCAATCCCGGCGTAGCCTCCGTTTCCTCGAAAGGAAAGGTAAAGGCATGCACCCCTGGCAAGGTTACGGTCATGGCAAAATCCCCCAATGGGAAACTGGCCTCCTGCGCAGTCACCGTTACCGGCAAAAACCAGAAAACAAACACCTCCATGGATACCGCCAGCCTGCAGGACTATCCAGTAACATCCAGCACGCCGCTCTCTGCCCTGGCCCTTACCTCTTCCGGCTATATGGGCGTTACGGCTATCCGGCAGGTATATTCCTGCACGAAAGGCAAGACCCGCTATTCTGGCTCCAGCTGCGGCGGGGTGCTGGCAGAATACTACAATAAGTCCTTCAGACGTACCTCCAAAAAGAAAATCCCTATGGAATTAAGCAAGTACGGCGGGTTTTATGCCGGCAAAGACGCGTACTTCCTGGTATTCGGGCAGGACAACCCACAGGACAATGATAATGTAGAAGTCCTGCGCGTGGTAAAATACAGCAAAAAATGGAAGCGCCTGGGCGCCGCCTCCCTCCGGGGGGCAGACACCACAGAAATTTTCCATGCGGGAAACCTGCGCATGGCAGAATATAACGGCCATCTGGTAGTACGGACTTGCCATACCATGTACGACGACGGAACCGGCACACACCACCAGGGAACCTTGACCATGGTGGTAAATATGTCCGATTTAAAGGATGTGTGCTGGTATGATTTTGATATCAGCCATTCCTTCAACCAGTTTATCCTGGCTGATGACAAAGGCCATCTGGTCACGCTGGATCATGGGGATGCAAACCCGCGCGCGGCCGTCCTCAAGGAATACGATGCAGCAACGCTCGTAAGCGGCGCTTATGATAGCTTATATTTTGCCTCAGAGAGGGTACATACCTTGGAATACCCTTCCTACAAGAAGCTCCATTACAACAATACCGGCGGTTCCGTCGGCGGCCTAAGCTATTCCGCCAGCCATTACCTGACAGCAGGCAATTCCGTCGCCCATAACAAGAAATTCCAGAAAAATAAGACACGAAACATTTACATTACCCTAACCCCCAGAAACC